>JAWVEM010000444.1:0-98893 GCA_033856735.1 Blastocatellia bacterium | reverse complement strand
GTTTACCGGGAGCACGAATGAGTTATAGAGTAGTTCTAAAACAGGTAGGCAGCACCAACAAGTCCCCTTCAATCGCGTCTTCGGCTGGTTGCTGCCAGACTTACAGCGCCCTACATCGCGCACTTGGATAAACTGCACTACTGCTACTTAGCAAGGTCAATAATATTTGGTGAAGACCAGTGAATACGCGTTTAGGACAACATATGTCTATGCGGCTGACGGCTTGCCCCCAGGTCCTGGCTCTAATTGTGCTCATCTCATGTGTCCTGATTAGTGGGGGCGATCAAATATGCCTTGCCCAGGTGCGCCCGGTGCCAGTGGCGTTAGCTCGCGGTGCCCGACAGCAACACCGCCCAATCAGACAATCGCCACAATCAGTCAACGTGCGACCGCGGGTGGCAGCGTCGCAGCCAGGCGTGCCGGCCGTCAAGGTTACTGCCGATCGAGACCGTGTGCCTCTTGGCGAACTGGTCACGTTTACTCTGACGCCGGCGAATGTCGTGACGAATTCGAGTTACAAAGTCACACTCTATTTCGGTGACGGTGAGCATCAGGTGATGCGTCAAACCAGAATCGCGCACTTGTATAGCCTGCCACGCAACTACACCTATTCCCTTCTGGTGGAACCGTCTGGTACGCCGCCGCGGCCGCCGGTTCCTGCAGTACCCGGAGTCAGGCTGGTCGCGACCCCCACATCGGTTGAGATTAATCGTCAGGTAGGGTTTGCGGCGCAGCTTTCGCACAGTTATCCCAACCTCAAATACCGGTTTGTGCTGGGCGACGGATCTTCCACGGAATGGCAAGACAGTCCCCAGGCGACGCACAGCTTCCGCTCGCCCGGCTCGTTTCAGGCCTATGTCGATCTGGGGTTAGGGAATCGTGGAGTAATCAAGCAGATAGGCGGCAGTCCTCGACAGACTATTAATGTGACCGCCCCGCCGCCCCAAAACCTCACCGTGGATCTGACCGCAAACAAAGAAACGGTTCAAACAAAAGATGAGGTCGATTTCTCTGCTCGCGTCAACTCCGGGGACCCCAGCGTCAGATACCGCTTTGACTTTGGTGATCGGTCCGGTCCAAACACCTGGCAAGTCAGCCCGCGATCAAGACATGTCTATTCTTCCTCCGGTTACTATTCAGCTCGCGTTGAAGTTCGGATAATCAGTCGATCCGGTAACCAGACAGCCAGCAGCAACCGGTTGGCAATTAAAGTCAAACCGCCTTCGGTCGCGGGAGTGAGTTTATCTGTCACTCCTCAATCCGTTCCGGCAGGGTTCCCGGTATATTTCCGAGCGACAGCGGATTCGGCGAATTCAAAGACCCGCTATCGCTTTAGCTTTGGTGACGGCTCTTCGCCGAGCGCATGGAAAAAAACTCCGGACGCTACGCACATATATTCCCTGGCCGGGGATTACCCGGTCTTTGTTGAGGTAGGCGTCGCCGGCAATCGATCGAGAGGCGGGGTCGCGGCGAGTGGCGAAAAGCGTGTTCAGGTCTTGCCTCTAATACCGTTCCCGCCGGCGACGCCGACGCCTTCACCAGTCGCGAAGGCTTCTCCCTCTCCGATCGGCAGTGAATCGCCGACACCTGACGCCTCGCGGTCGGTGGCGCCCACACCGTCGCCATCTCCTGTTGGGTCGGGCTCACCATTGAACCCGGGCACCACTCCTTCACCGAAGCCCAATGGGTCCGGTTCACCATTAAGCGTAGTTCTCACTGCTTCACCGTCGCCAACCCCTTCACCGACCAGCGAACCAGCGCCACAAAACGATCGAGGCTGGTGGAGGAGTTGGTGGATTTATTTACTGTTATTGTTGATTCTCCTTGGCGGTTACCAGGGATGGAAGTACTTTTACGGGCCCCGGCCCACACTCGTGCCGAATATGGACCCGGGCAAATCCGCGTTGGATACTAAAAGCGGACCATTGTCGATAAATTACCAGGTGGAACTGGATCCCAATCTTTCCGGTGGCCAATTTGTGATCGATCCGACTGAAGGAAGCTTGATCAAGTCTGAAAGGAAGAGCAATGGCTGAAGACTCAAACGCAGCAGCAAAGGCTAAGGAAGCAGCAGTCCCCGCCGAAGTTGCGACTGTTGCGGATTCGAAAGCGGCGACCGCCAACGAAGTGAAGGCAAAAACAGAACTGAAGACCGAGGCGCCGGCCGAACCCGTGCCAACCATTCGTCAAATCTTCTCGCTGCCTGAAAAAGAGGGTGAGACGTCGGACGATCGTTGGGACGCCTTTCAGGAAAAGGTCGGCCAGGAGATCAAATCCATCAAATGGACTTCATCGATACCCGACCTGGCCCCGAAGGTTTGTGAACTGCTGGATATCAAGATCCCTGACGTGTTGATTACCGCCTGGAAGAAAGTTGCGGACATTCAGGCAGTGCTCGAGAAATCAAAGAAGACTCCGGATGAAACTGTTTATCTCGAACTGGCCCAACACACTATTAACTCGGAACACAAACCTTCCATTGACGTCAAAATCAAGGGCGCCACGGTCAAGAAGATCGAGCTGATAATTCAACTTGGATTCAACCTGAAGGGCTTTTTACTGAAAGTTCAGAACGGAGCTGTCACGGAAATGCAGACTGGCCAGTGTGAAGCCAAAGGAACCGTTAAGTACGGCAGCCTGCCAGTGGCGGAAAAAAAGCTCGCTCCCATTAAGTTGCCCTTCTCAATTCCGATTCCCGCCGAACTCTTCATTCCAATTCCCGCAGCCGAAGCAGAGCCGGCAGAGGAGTTCGAACGAATCGAGTTGTGAAGTGCCACCTGAAGACCGCTCTGTCCTCGACACCTCGAAGGTAATGCCCAGGACTACAACTCATTCAGAGTTCGGTAACACACAATCTCTTCTTGTTTCGCTTGTTCTTGCGATAGGTCGGCCTTCCAAATTTGCTTAGGGCCAACTTCAGGGCTGTCTTCGCTTTTGCTTTGGTAAACCACACGGTAACGTCCAGGCTTTGAGTGCATTTCCTCAACAGCAGTTACAAACATTTCCCCTTGTTTCCTTCTTCGTTATTGGTTGTAGCATTTCCGTCTACCGATTGTATTAAATGGAAGCGGAGCAACCACGCTACTCTAAATCTGAGCCTCGCCGTTAAGCCCGATCCGGTAGCGAAACTTACATTGCCCCACGCCAATAACAACTGATGTGCCAGAGAGCTGGAGGTGGATGAGTGAAGAGCCGATCACGGTAATCATTGGCAGGGCTGTTTGATATGAAGGACAGTCCTGGCGGAACGAGGAATTGTTTCTTCGTTAGGAGTTGTTGGAACAAAGAAAAAGACTCATGGCGTACCCTTCGATCCGCTAGTTAATGACGACCAGCCGTACGAAGTAGGTCTACCCTAAGTCTTTTTAGGTATTTGGTGAGCCGAGCAGGGCTCGAACCTGCGACCCGCTGATTAAGAGTCTAATTTTTATAGTAGGAGATGGCGTCAGATGCGAGCAGATAGCTTCAATTAGCAGGCAATTACTGGTCAATGTTGACTGAATAGACGCAGATGGATTCGGATGAGTGCGGATAAATCGCGATAGCTGATCCACCATAGTGCCACCACTGCTGTTGGTCGGTGAGTTTTCCTTTTCGATTATACACCGCGAACTCAGTCTAAGCCTTCGCGGTGATAGACCGCGCCGGGCAAAGGCTTCATCGAATCTTGAATACAAAGAGCTAACCACCAGTTCTCGGGCTTAGCCGTTCCCATTTAACCGGCATCCGTTCAATTGCACCACAAGGCGGCAAGTTCCAAGCCCCCTCGTAAATCTTGTGAGGCCTGCCTTTTCGATCTATCGCCGAAAGCTCCAAACTTATGTCTTCATGAATAATGGGTTCATTTCCTGCTTTCGGTGGAACCCCTCTAACAAAGAACCGAAGCCACCCGCTCTTGTGGTTTGTGTTTGTTACCTCAGAATCATAGGGAAAGCTAGTTAAGGGTTCCTTCCATTTTTCTAGTCCAAACCCATCATTAACGCCTATCGGCGGCGGCAAAGTCCGCGTGACGCAATAATCCTCGATTGGCAAAGTAGTCGCGTCGTAGTTAACACCCGCGCGAATTAGCTTCAAATTGAACTTCCTAACGGTTGTAGGCGCGCCCTCGTTCGAGAGCGTTACATCGATTACCAAGTAGACATCCAACAGCATTCCCTCTGACTCGGTGTAAGAAGCTACATTCCAACAAGCTTCCTGTCCTAAACAATTGATCTGTCCAACAAGGTTTGGTTCAGCGTTCTTTGCCTGCTCATCCGCCAAGACTTGCTGAACGTCAACCATCTGCCTGTATGTTTTGAAATAAAGATTCGATGGCGCTTCTATGAAACGGTAATAGCCGTAAATAAAAGCCAGCGTGATGGCCGTCCCCAAAATCGCGGCTGCAATCGCGCCAGCTATTGCACTATAAGGAATCCCTGCGGACGCGCTTCCAAATAGGTATACCGTCGCACCAACAAGGAAGGCGCTTACTGGCGCAGCTATGCCTCCGGCAATCATTTCCAACTTGCGATGCTTGTGCCACAAGACCAGCGCTTCGGCTTTGGCGAGATCGGCCAATTGATCGTCTGTAAAAGCAGCCGGAATCTGAAGATCAGCCATTCACACAAGCCCACCCTTCTCCGAAACCAATCGGATAAATAGGTAAGCTGTGCGTGTCTTGATATATCGTGGCGCGTCTGACGAATGAGAAACGAGCAAGTAGGAGCGAAGCATATAGCAAGCGTATCACTAACAGCGGCGTGAGTGACAACATCCGACTCGATAACCCTATCAGAATCTTTTTGAGGTAAACTGACCTTTCGGGCAAAGTTATCTAGTGCCGAAAAGGAGGTGTCCAATCTTTTCGGCGTGGTCTTTGCGCATCGCCGGGATGACGTGTTGGTAGGTGTCTTGGGTAAAGAATACGCTGCTATGTCCAGCGGCAGCGCTTACGCTTTTAATGTCAGCTCCGGCTAGTATGGAGAGTGTGACGAATGAATGGCGCATTCGATAGAGATTAATCGGACGGTCTATTCCGGCTCGTTCCATAATCGGTTGGAGATGCCGACGCGCGATGTTTCTGAACGCGAGTGGGGTTCCGATCTTTGATGCGAATACAAGGTTGTTATTTTCATAGCGCCTTCCGAGCTTAATCCGTGTTGTTGCTTGTGCGCGTTTATGTTTAATCAAGGCGCGGGCTAGTGTTGAATTGAAAGCTACAGTTCTGAGGCTTGAAGGGGTCTTAACATCCTTGATAATCCACCCGCCGCCTTTGGGCCAATAGATGGATCGTTGAATTCTTACTTCCTGTTTTTGTAAGTCGAGATCGGGCCACTGAAGAGCGCAATATTCTTCCGGTCTAGCTCCTACGCCAAGAGCAAATAAAAAGAGAACCTCAAGTGGATCTTTCCTTGCTTCCTTTGTAAATCGGACTGCCTGTTCTGGAGTGAACGGTTGTATTGCCGTTTTTTGTCTCGGACGGCGGCGTGTTGAAAGAGCTGGGTTGACTTCGATAAACCTGGTTTGCGCGGCATTGTTTAAGGCGTCTGTAAGTATGCTGTGCGATAGTGCGATCGTTCTGGGAGAGAGCCCGTCTTGGGCTAATTTATTATAGACTTCTTGAATGTCTGCTGTAGTTAGATGCTTCAGTATCTGTTTGCCGATGTAAGGGCGAATGTAATGGTCGAGCATGTATTCGTAGTTGACGTATGTTCGATCTTCAACAGTACCTTTTTTGAATGCTACTAACCAGCTGGTCAGAAATTCGTTCAGAGTTTGATTTTCGTTTTTTGGTCGGTCGAGTGTTCCAAGGTCCCTTTTGGTTTCAGCATCTCGGGCGTATTTTTCAGCTGCTTCTCTTAGTCCATGAATAACTTTGCTGTGGCGTCTTAATTTTCCTGTAGACGTCCGTCCCATGAATACTCTGACGAGCCAGCGGTTCTTACCTTTTTTTGTTATATGGGCCATTGAAAGGCGTCCCTCTTCGAGTTTGAGTAAAGTGCTGCGTTAGGCGTTAGGCTGTTTTTCTTAATGGTGCGCCATGTGTGCTTTCAGCCTTTTTTTCAAGTTTGGCCTTTACTCTGGTTAGGTCGAAGCGAATACATTTATGACTTACCTTAACTGATGGTATCGCTTGTCGGCGAGCGAGATTATATACGTAGTTTTTTGCGCGGGCAATTTCCTTTTCTGTTGACATATCGAGTCCTAGTAAACGAGCAATTTCAAGCGCGTCTACTAGGGTATCTTCGTTGACTGAATCTGTGCCTGCTTCTATTGTGGTAACGAGGTCTGCCAGTTTTTCTTTGAAAAGTTCGTCTAGCTTACCTGCGAATGCCTCAAACATTTCTTCTCGCACGATCCTTCTGACCATCGATTCAAGTTGTTGCGGATTAGTTGACATTTTCGTTGGCAGACATTGTCTTTTGTCATTCTGTATTCAATGCTATTTCGGCGGTGCTCATGGCAGTTCCTTTTAGTAGCGTTGTTTTCCTGCCTCTTCGAGGCGGCGGGACATGTCACGAGACATGCTGGTAATGATGGTGCCAATCTGGCGATCGCGGGCTGCTTCGAATCCAGCATCACGCGTAATCGCGGCGGCATCTTTGGCCCCAGTGAATTGAACCTCGTTTGCCTTCAGTTCAAGTTGGTAGGCTTTGTTAACGCCGCCAGAGGCGATCCCTGCTCCGTGCTTTGCTGCGCCAGCTGCCATCCCAGCGCCCTCATTTGTAGCCTGGACAATTCCGGCATACTGATTGTCGGCGGCAGTCTGAATGTTTCCGCGGAAAGTTTCCTGGCTGCCTTGGATTTTGTCTGAGGTATGGAACTCATTTATGTTCGAGTACATGCGTTGCTGCGAAAGCGCTGCGTTCTGTCCAATATTCCTTTGTCTTTGGGCAAAGAAGCCTTGCTCTCCGATTATGGTGCCGCCGCCATACGGGAATGCGCCGCCAACAAGTTGTGCGGCGTTTTCGCCCTTTTTGGCTTCGTTTTCTACTGACAGGCGAACCGTCTCTACGCCATAGTTGATGTTGTTTTGGCCGATAGCCTGGTCGCGTCGGAATCCTGTTTGTCTTTGGCTGTCGCCTACTTGTGCGTTGGTCGAGGCCACAGTGAAATTTCGCATTTGCATGGCGGTACCTATCGTGGTGTGCGCGCCGCCCCAGATTGCACCGAGCTGTCCTGCCAAACCTCCTTGAATTGAGGCGAGCCCGGAAATCTGTCGGGCTTGCGCGCCAATATTTCCGACTTCCATAGTAGCTCTTGCCCTGGTCATTTCCGCGGAGTACCCGCCTTGAATTGTAGTGTTCTCTGCCTGGCGTTGGATTGATGCGCCGGCTTTCAGACCCGCAAATTCAATAGCGGAGCCGACGATGGCGGACATCCATCCGGAAGCTGTTGATGAGACGGCTTCGAAAACTTGTCCGGTTGCGAACCTGTAAGCAATGTAAGGAGAGAGCCAAAGGCAGAGTCCGCTTACCGTCATAGTTACCAGACTAATAATGATGATGAATTTAGGATCGTAATAATTGTTCTTGAGCAGCTCTGCTGTTTTATCGTCTATCGTATAGATTGCTTCGCCCTTGTAGAGCATGAGGCCAAAGCTTCCGACTGTGTACGCAACATAAATGATGACGTCTCGGACAACGGGAAAAATCGCGGTGAAGACTACTGTGCCCCAGACAAAGGGATAAGTTACTCGTTCGGCAAGCTTTTTGTCCGTGCCCACTGCGACCATAAAAGGCGACGCCAGTCGAAGCGCAATCATGACGAAGCCGCTAAGAAGGAGGAGGAAGACCTCCCCGAATTGCAAGATGCCGCGAGCGATGTTGAGCAGGAAGAAAAGCCAGTCCATGTGCCATGAGGTCACATCGGCGGCTTTATTGAGTTCCTGGATACCTTTGAGCTTTCCGTGTCCGGATTCGCCGTCGGTGAGCACAGCGGCCCAGCCATCCTCTCCCGGTTTAAGGGCAAGCGGATCGTTGAAGACGTGGTTTCCGTCTTTCACGATCATCGTACCGTGGATAAATTCATAGTATGTGTCGTTAAAGGCGCTTCGTCTTTCTTCGATTCCGTTTTCAAGCGGTGTGGTCAGTGTTCTCCCCACTTTGTACATCGTGCTGATGATTGAGGGCGCGAGCGTAAAAAGGAACATGAAGATTGCTGCCCGAGCAATCCAGTAATAGAGTTCCGACGAAGCGCCATCATTTTCGCGAATGATGCGAATGAAGGAGAAGAGCAGAACCAGGCTGGCTACTATCATTCCCAGGGTATTGAACTTTTCCATCAGTGGGCGTTCGACCTGGCGTCGAATGTATGGAACGAGTTCGCGCACGTGATCAAGCAGCTCGGTCATTTGGCCGCCAGGCAAGCCAGCTTCCCATGAAGGCGTTGGTTGTGGTTTTAGAGTTGGAGGTGTGGGCGACGCGGTTTGGGCCAATGCCGTGTTGGCTGGGACAAGCGGGATGGCAACGCCGAGACAGAGAAAGATAAGGATAGGTGCGATGTTGCGACGCGATGGTGTTGGCCGTTGCTGGCGGTTGCGTGCCCACCGAAGCGCAAGCATGGTGATTGCGAGCCCGGTGAAGGTAGCGCCCGCGTTGCGAAGCCCCCCATGCGTGAGAAGAGCGTAGATGTTGAAGGCACCAGAACAGACCGCGAACAGGCAGACGACGTGCCAGCGCCAGGGGATTCGAAGGGGTCTGCAGGGTTCGTGTTTCATTACGTTATTTTCTGTGTGTGCCTATCGTTGGGTTGTTTCCGTAGTGCGTTGTCGCGGTGGTTCAAGTGACGGCCTCTCGCGAGTGTCCGATCACGGTCCGTCTGCCGGGTCGTTGTCGATCCCTTCATCCTGGGCAAACTCATCGTCAATCTTTTTGAGAATGTCCTGGCGTACCGGTATTGTGGACTCCCACGCTTTGGTGGTGTTGTGAACCATCTGCCCGTAATCGCTACGAATGGTCAGTTGAATACCAAAGCTTTGCATCTTGGCGGCAAGCTTCGCCGTGAGGTCGTTTATTTGAGCTTTGATTAGCTCGATCTGAGTTTTGACGGTTCCGATTTGACTTTGGAGTACGCCGAGGTTGTATCGCTCATTCTCAGGTTTCGCGAGTTCCGCGTCGACCATCTTCTCGAATTGCTTCAGGGCTGCTTCAGCTTCGGCGAGCCGGCCGTACGCAAGTTGTAGTTCGTATCGCATCCGCTCGAATTCATTGTCCGCATTGGCGAGACGTTCAGCGTTGGCTACCGTGTCCTGGCTGGTGCGGCCGATGGAATTTGTCAGATATTCTTCGAGGTCCAGGAGGTCTTGTTGTGGATCGAATATTCCTGCTCGTAATCTCGAGTCGAGTGATTTAACAGCGCGAATGCGGCACTGGACCATGTTTTCGATTTGTCTCTTCAACTGGTAAATCTGTCGTACCGTCTTGCCGATTTCCGCTATCGAGGCGACCAGATCTTTGTTACGGGCTAATTGCTTATCGACGGTGGTCAGAATGCCGCCGAGACTGGTGACTTGTTTGACCGCTTTGTCATACATGTCAGTGTAGTGTTGGACAGTCTTCATCCAGCGGTCGAGCTGCTGGGCCATTTCCTGCACTTTGAGAAGAAAGTTCGGGTGGTCGAAGGTCAGCCACTGCGCCTGCGCGGGCGGCGGGGTGACGAGGCCGGGGGTTAGGAGCAACCCGAGAAGAATCCCGATCAGGGTGTGTTTGGAGAAGCGAAGTAGTCTCATGAGTACGTCCTTATCAAGCAGCTGTCGCTGCGCTTAGGTCTGTAAGCAGTGATTCGTCAATTTCCGTAAGCGATTCGGCTGTAAGGCCGCGCGGGTGCTGTTGGGCCAGGTAGGCTACAACGAGCACCATGGGCCACTCTGGTTTCAGGCGAGCTACTCGTGCCCGCGCATTACGCTCGTCCGGATTAGTCGTGTATGTCCAAAGTTCGGTGGGAGAAAGATCGACCTTCAGCATTTCTACGATACCATCCCGGCCCCCTCCCCAGACGGAGACAAACTGCGCGAACTCGCCGGCGACGTTTCGAATACCTTCAATGCACCGTTCGGCGCTTCTAGATAGGCGAGTGTCTTTTACGAGTCGTGAGTAGTCACCTACCTGTTTACCGATGAGCTTAACTCCTGCGGTCTTGGCAATGGAGATGCCGATAGGGTTCGGAGCTTCAATCGTTCCGGTGAAATCTTCGTACGCATGGGAGGCAAGCATCGTAACGGTGTTTTCTTTGCCGCCGGTTCGGGCAGCGCGTTCGATCACCTGAAGGATGCGCGGGTAGCGCCGGACGATTTCCCACACCTCGTCGAAGGCGAGGAGTACTGGCGAGCGAGTGCCGTCCTCGTTTTGTTGTCCAATCGAGCGCATTACGTGCGCGGCGATGCGAAAGGCCATGGATTCACGGACGCGATCGGGGAGAGCGGAAAGTGAGTCGATTTCATAAACGTCCAGGCGCGAATCGACCAAGAAATCAGGATGAGTGGTTGCGTCGAGATACGGATCATCTCGGAAGCTGTCTAAGGCGAGACTGAGCATTTCACAGCGCTCTTTAACGAGGTTGTGTTGAAAGGGCGCGATCGTAAGCAATTCGATCAAGTGGGATAGTCTGGGTTCGTGCTTGTCGCGTCCCGGCTGATTGCGCGGCACGTGGTTCTGATACACCTCGCCCACCAGCTTTGTGAAGATCTCTTCTGAAACGTTATCGCTGCTGCGAGAGAGTTGCATGAGATCGGCAACTACGAATGCCTTTTGCAAATCTGAAGGCATCACGCCTTCTTCGAGCCCGGGGTAATCCCAGGTGTTGATGGTTCGGATTGTGGTTTTGTCGTTGTCTTTCTGTTCGTCGAAGCGCAAGTATCTCCCGCCTACGACTTCCACTAGCGGTGCTAGTGATTTCCCGTAATCGACCGCGCGTACGCGGACGCCTGCTTTAGTGGCCAGAACGTCAGTAATGATCTTGCACATGAAAACGGACTTGCCGCCGCGCGGCTGTGCTATGAGCAGGACCAGGGGGCTCGTAACCAGATTGCGATCGTAGAGATCGAACCCGGTAAGATGGCCGGTAGGTGTAGTGCAAAGCGTGTGAGGGCGTGGGCTACCGGTCCACGCCGATTCAGTGGGAGTGAGTGGGGCAAGTGAATCGGCCGTCTCGATGATTTCGCGGCCAGTGTCCTTGTAGTCGAGCTCGCCTACGAGTGAGCGATGGTAGACGAAGCGAAGTGCGGCAGGTTCTTCGCGAGCTGCGTCAGCGCCGGGTATGCGCCGGATGGTGGTGACCATTTGTTCGCAGTAGCGATCCAGATTCCTCAGCGATTGATGAAGTTCATGTTTGGTGGTGGCGGCTTCGCTGTAAATGACTACATAGAGACGTGCCTTAACAAGGGCCTGGGTATCGCCGGTGATCTCTTCACGAACGGTGGCCAACTGAGTTAGGGCTTTCCGGGCTTCGAAGGAACCGTGGCGCCCTGTTTTATTTGCACGGCTCACCTGGCGAATTCTCTTGTCAAGGCGTTTCCGGGTTTTGTTCTGATCGAGATGCACATATTCGGTGACGACCGTATGACGGAAGGAAAGCGCCGGGTCGGTCGTCATGATCCTCATGCAGTCTGCATAGATATCGGGCTGTGGCGGAACGAAAAGCGAAATCACGGCTGCCGGGTAGTTGCCGTGCATTACGAATTGGCCATCGCCGGCGATAGTCTCGCAGCAAAGATAATCTTTAACGTCGCACCCGGGATTCTCCGGCAGCAGCGGCACGGATTCGCTGTTTTGCCGGTGGCCCAGGTAGATTGCTTCCCAGAGTTCCGCGCGGGTAAAGGGAACAAGTTTGAACGGGCTCTGATGTTCGATTTGGCGAAAAGTCTTTTCCGCTTCCTCGATGGAGTGTCGCTCTTCGTCGATCGTTCGTTGGGTAGTGGAGTCGTTTCCGGTTGCCCGAAGAGCAATGAACAGCGCCGTAAGAAATCCAAAGGTGCCGCGCGCGGCACGCTCGCGTTTCAGGGCCGGCAGAAACGAGCCGAACGCCTTTCGGTTTTGGTCGTTATGGTGTTGGACAGGAACGCGTACCCATGCGGAGAGGGTGTGCTGTCGGAAAGCCCCTTCAGCCGCTGCTGTGTCGTAGAATTCGACGTTCATCATGTGAAGCAAGTTGGGAGAAGTGGGAGTGTCTTTGTTGTCCTTGGTGCGAAGGTGGCGCTGGATTGCCTGGCCGCGGTCAGTCGAGACAGATAGGCGGAACTGAATTACGGTGTTCGCCGGTTTTCTCCCTGAGAGCAGCCTGGCTAATTCGTCGATGCGCGCTTCAATACGATCGTCGTGATCAAAGATCGAGGGGCTTAGATCGACATGGTAGGCTTTCGTATAGCTTCCGTCTGTGTGTCGTAGCAAGTTCTTAACGAGACCGGCGATGGAGGAATCGCGTTTCTTGCCGGCGGGTTTGGAGAGAAGTCGCAAGCCGTGGCGGTCCTGTTGAAGTCGCGTTTCCGTCGCGTCGAGTTTTGACAACTCGGGTCTGGTAGCGTTGTGTACCCGGACAGCCTTGAATCCGGCGCCGATGGCAAAGGCGACAATGACGGCGAACGGTGCGAGCAGAATGAGCGATGTTGGAGTCATGTTTACTTCTTCGCCTTTATGAGCCACGGTTTTCCAGTCGCGTCGGTCGGAAGCGACAATCTCATCCGCGACGAGCGCAGGTGAGCAGTGATTTGGTGCTGAAGCCAGAAAGGCTTCCGGCCTATTCGCACGTAGTTGAAAAAAGCCACGCTGACGAGCAGGCCGATAAGACTGGCCCAAAGTTCTATTGGAATATTGAGAACTCTAAGGTCCAGCATGAAGGGAACGGTGTAGCAGACAAACGTGGTAATAAAAACAAACTTCCAGTCTGCGTCAACTACGCCGAACCGCGTTACCGGCAGATAGATTTGGGATCTGATTGGCCGCGGCCGCATGGCTTCTCAACCTTTCCTAATTACCATCGCTCCTTGAGGAGTGGCCGTTGGGCTGGACGCATGGAGATGTGGACGGTAACAATGGTCCGTCTGAGATGTTGTCTTCGATCCTCGCCGCGTCAAAAACAGCTGCCGCCGACGCTGGCCGTGGTCTCACGTTGTGGCGCTCCATCCTTCTGAGCCATGCTACGGATACGATCGCAACCAATATCAAAGCAAAAACTGGACACAGGGGGGCTATCCTGTGTCCTCGTCCCCACGCTTGTATGTGCGGGCTTGCGAGTTCTTCTGCGCCCCTATGCCAAAACCGAAAGACTCTTGCTGGTGTGAGGTAGCGCCAGAGGACCCCGAGGGCTAGAAGGTCGAAAGCTAGTTCTAAGACCACTTTCGTGTTCAGAAACGGTTCGAATGCCCGTACCTCAACCGGCTCGTGAAACACTTCCTTCACGACGAGGTAGACGCCTAAGTACAGCAGGTAGAATACTGCTGTGAAGGCGATTACTACCGCGCAAGTAATAGCTTTCCCCGTTCTTGTGGTTGCCGTGAAAGTTAATTTCTTTTCTGTTCGCATGATTCTCCTTTGCCTTGGGCTGCTGGGCTCCCCTTAGCTTGCTCCGTCGCTCCCTTTCTGCTTCAAGAGAGACCAACGCATCGTTTGCGAGAAACCGGAAGGGGTGGAGCGAAGCCGAAGAGAACCCGCAGCCCTCTATCGCGCCGTGTCTGTGCCAGCGCGAATCTTTTCAGTTACCGAGACTGGTATCGAGGTTGACTGCCTGTCCCTGAGAGAATGAATAGGCCAGAGTCGCTACGCCGCCGAAGCAGAAACAACCGATGCCGCCAATGAGCTGCTTCGCCCAATTCTTTTCGAACGTGTAGTTCACCAAAGCCCACCCGATGCCAACGACGCCCATCAGGAAGAGGAGATTACGTCCCCACTTGATGAATTCACGGACGCCATTCCCGATGGTTTGATCGTTCCCGCCGAAGATGCTGCCGCCGGGAGCCTGTGCGCAAACTGGCACGGCGACCAGTGCAAGCATCGTGACCAGCACCAGCACCGGCGTGACTACATGAATAACAACACTGGCTTGGATCAGCCCGCGAGAAACTCTGGCGGTGCGCGAGTGCTGTAAGAGGTTTTCGTCGATGGACACGTCGCCCGCGCGGTCGTGCAGCCACTTTCTCATATCAATTCGTTTGTAGAGTCGTTTCATCTTCTTACTCCTTCGAGATCACATTCGGGTTTCGTTGTTGTCGAGCTTTCCTTACCGCCCGAGATTAATCTCGACCCGGCGCGGTCACGTGGGGTCGTATTACAAAGCACGTGCCAAACGTCGATGCTGGTGTCGGAGACGATCGTTGACGATGGCGGCATTGCTATTGCAAAGCGAAGGTCCGGAGGCTACGCAGTTATGAAAAGAAACCAATATTTACCGGCAAAGTTGGCGGGTTTGGCGCTGGTGTTTTTGCTTTGGCAGGCCGAAGTTAACGCAAAAACCGAGACCGAGAAGCGCAAGGGCAGCGAGGCACTACGGTCCAGTGGTCGAGATCTTAATGGGTCGGTAGGTGTGACTAAAGGTCAACAACTTGCCCGGCGTTCTCGGAGCAGCATGCGGCAGCGGGCTTTGATGTACGAGCCGTCGATTGCCGCCGCCGCCGCAAAGTACAAAGTAGATCCACGCGCTCTGTGGACGATCGCTTACCTGGAAACTCGATTCCGAACTGACCAGCGATCGCCGAAAGGTGCGCAAGGCTTGATGCAGTTCATGCCGGGAACAGCCAGGCGGTTCAACCTGGCGCACCCGTACAACGGAAACGAAGCCATAGAAGCGGCCGCGCGGTATCTGGCAGAGTTAAGCAAGCGGTTTAACGGGCGGCTGGATCTGATCCTGGCTTCTTACAATTCCGGTGAAACTGCCGTCGACTGCTACTTGAACGGCAGGACCGTGCGAACTACGTCTGGCCACATTATCAATCGCGGAGGCATCCGCAACGGCGGTATTCCCCCTTACGCTGAAACACAAAGGTATGTGCGACGCGGACTGTTGGTTTTTACGCGCGTAGCATCGGCTTCAGTTTTTACCCCTGAGTTAGTTGCGAGTGTCCGCGCAATGGAATTCCCGCGGATCGCGGCGACGGCAGGCGAGGTGGTTTCCGTTAATAGTGAGCTGGCCGAAATAGGTGGGACGCCGGCGATGTTGTATTCACTAAGAAACGTTGCGCCGGCGAGTGCTGTAGCTGCGGTAACTCCCAAGCAACTTGACCCAACAACCGAGCAGGGTTTTGACACGGTGTTCTTCGATGTCCACTCGGGGACAAGGTATCTGGTGAAGTCTGGCCGGATTGTTAAACCGATCGAGGCGGCGGTTGACGATACGGCAGTTGAGGGCGGACGCAGTGAAGTAACCAAAAGTGTTTACTTTGGAATGCGCTAGAAATGATTGATTGGCGACTATGTTGGTGATCCGGAACATCAAAGTATGAAACTTTACTGGCCGCAGCCTATTGAATTCAGTTACCCGAATTTCCAGCAGCAGATTGAAAGTTTGAAACATTCACTCATATCTTCGCAGCAACCAGCAACAGCAAGACAATAAAGTTTGCAACATTTGCCACTCTTCCTCATGTGAGCACCGAATTTAGTGCCGCGGGCGCAGTTGACACCACTTGCGGTTCCCTGATTGATGATTAGCGGGCTGGCTGTATTTTTGTGCCCACTTAACCCCAGACCTGTCGTGCTGTTCCAGTCTGAATTGAGACAAGTTTCCCAAGCAAAATTAAGTTCGAAGTGCCGCGAGACTCAATCGCAAGACCATTGACTTTTGCTCTTGCCAGGAATACATTGCGGACTGCGTAGACTAAGGGCTGATTCTCACGAGCCTGCTACCTGTGCAACTCGCCGGATCCGCCGTTCACATCTTCTTAGAAACCTTAAGGTCGCTGTTGTGGAACTTCCTCAAGAGAACTCAAGATCCCAGATTACTCGCAGTCTCATTCTCGGCGTCGCCAATCTTCTCTTTTTTTTACCTGGTTCCAACGTGTTTTCCCAAAGCAACGGCGAGCCGGCGCCGCTGTCCCTGTTTCCTGACAAACCGATTGAAAGACGGATCGCGAATGACGAACCCCATCTTTACCTAATAGGGGTGAGTGCTGAGCAGTATATTCGCGTTGCGATTATTCCACGCCAACTTAATATGCGAGCTCGTTTAATCGCCCCGGATGGGATCGAAGTTGACAAGACAGATAACTTAGTTGGTCCTCTCGACAAATTGACAATTTCGACGGTTGCGGTCAAATCCGGAGTCTATCGCCTAGAGGTTACACCGCTAGGAAGAAATGTGTTCCAAAGCTATACCGTATTAATTGATGAGCAACGAAAGGCCACTTCAGCTGAACGCAACAGAGCCACAGCCGAAAATCTGCTAATGCAATCCGAGCGTTTTAGGGCATCCATAGAACCAAACTCCGAAGTATACGAAGTAAAAGCAATATCAGCATTGGAAGATGCACTTAAGATTTATGAGGCCATAAATGAGCCCAAAGGAGAGGCATACGTTCTTAACGGTCTCGGCGAACTTCACGAATCATTGAATCATAAACAAAAAGCGCTAGCGTATTTTCAGCGGGCATTGCCGCTCTGGAAAGCGGTCAATGATAATTATCGTGTTGCCTCGACCTTAACTAACATTGGACTTGTTTACAGTTCGTTGAATGAGAAGCCGCTCGCTCTTGATATGCTGGCCCAATCGCTGCCGTTTTGGCGGGAACTCGGTGACCGCGACAAGGAGGCGGATACGATCCTTGATTTCGCACAGATTTACACCAACCTGGGTGAAAAGGAACGAGCGATCAATCACTACAATCGCGCGCTGGATATCTGGCGTGAGACAAACAATGTCCAGGGAGAGGCATTCACGCTTAGCGGCTTAGGTCGGCTCTACGAAAGGTACGGGGATCGTAATCAAGCATTGAGCTTTTACCGAAAAGCGGATGAGATCTGGCGAAATCAAGACAATGTTTTTGGAGAATGGTATGTAGCGCAAAAAGAGAGCATGGGCGCTACGGCCAACGCAGCCGCCGCCAACTCCACGCCCAGCAATGCAACGGCGGCCAATGCCAGGCCGGTTCGCAGGATTCTCGACCAGGCGACCGAGCAGGAGCTTTGGCAGAGGATCATGATGAGTAACGATCCGGATGCCTATTCAGCTTACCTTCAGGCCTATCCCGAAGGGAGATTTACGAAACAGGCAAGATTTGCGATGGCGGATCGCTTTTTTCTGCAAGAATACCTGAATCAGAATTATCATCGAGGCGCAGGCAAAGTGGCATCCGCAGGCGCCGCAAAAACACAGCTCACCGCGTTGCGGCTGGCTCAATTAGATAAAGTCACGTTCGGAACCTCGGAGAACATTCCTCAGGCTGCCGCAGAGGTTAAGCGCTACCCTTCGATCGAATCTCCAGACCCGGTCCTGGCTGAGCAGGAGTTCGATCTCTTGGTTGCATTGACCACGAACTCTACTTCCCCCCAGACCAGCATAGTTAGCGGGGAGGTCTCGCAAAGTGGCCAGCTACAGTTGAATCTCCCGGCTAAAGACAGTTGGCAGATCGGCGTGGTGTTAGTTGCTCCGGATTTCGTCTTCCCGGCTGGCAATACTGCGAATTTGAACCTGCCTAAAGATGAGGACTCGACACCGGCGCGGATAACCTTAAAGTCAAAAGCCATCCAAGGCCGGCAACAAACCTCACGAATATATGCAACTTTCTGGCACGGCCGTACTTTCTTGGGAAAGGTCGTGCGCGACATAAAAGTTGTAAGCTCTCTCGATAAATTGCCGACGAATGTTTCTTCTTCCGCGCGTGGGCCTGAAACACAAACGACCAAAGGCCAACCAATAAATGTGGAAGAGGAAAGGCACCATCCGGATTTGACAGTTCAGATTTTTGATAGCTCCTCCGCGGGACCTGCTCAGATCTTAATTACCTCCGATTATCTGCCTTATCGACCCCCGGAGCCGATTGAAACAAAGAACGCCGCCGATTGGCTCGCGCTTCAATACAATCGATTCTTTCAAATGAGCGCGACATTAGCAGAGATGAGTCCGGACGAAGCTTCCACTCCACAATCGGAAAATGCGAAAAGCCGCATGTTAGGTTTCGGCTCACAGCTTTATGACGAATTCTGTCCTTCTGCTTTCAAAAGGGCTTTTAGAGAACTAACTGAGAAACGCGGCCCCAACTTCAAAACAATTCAGATCTATTCAAATAATTTTGACCTACCTTGGGAGTTAATGCGGCCGGTTAATAGGGATGGTACGGTTCGCAATTTTCTAGGAGTTGAATTCACGGTCGCGAGATGGCACTGGAGCGAGTCCTTTGCAGGAGTGGATCGGCCGCCCGAATCGATTTCTATACAGAAACTAGTCGTTATCGCGCCGCAATATAAAGAAGGTCGTGCTTTGCCTAGTCAGCAGGACGAACTCGATGCGCTGAAGTTAATCACCGGCTATGAACGTCTGCCCGGACAACTTAGCTCCGTAAGACATCTTTTCGAAGAATTTCCTCAGGCAGTTGTTTACTTTGCTGGACATGGGTCAATGTTGCCAACCGAACAAAATATTTATCAGTATTCAATCGAGTTGGAAGACGGACAATTAGACCTATTGACATGGCGAGGCTTAATCAGTCATCAAAGTAAAAACCATCCCTTTCTGTTCTTTAATGCTTGTGAGATTGGCCAAACACAAAGGATCGCAAATTTCGTTGATGGCTGGGCCCCGGCCGTACTCGAAGCTGGCGCCAGTGGTTATATCGGAGCCTTATGGCCTGTCAGTGACCGTGGCGCAGCGCGGTTCGGTGCAATGTTTTATCGGTCGCTCGAGTTAAGACTAAGGAGTGGTCCTGCATCTGTACCTCAGGTTCTTACCGAGACTCGCAGGAGATTTTTAGAGCGGGGAGATCCAACATTTCTCGCGTATGTGTACTTTGGAGATGCCAATCTCACGCTTAGGACGCAGGTAGCAAAACATTGATTGCAGAAAATTGGTAGGATCAAATCTATACTTGCCTGCCGAGACTTTTGTTGACGTGATCGAGGCTTATCATGAGTGGTAGCCAGATTCCCAAACGACGTGCACGCCTCCTGATATTCGTCGCCATATCAATCGTCTGGTTTTCCCTGGTCGCGGGTTATCTACTAATGTCAATGTACCACTTCGCTGAGCTGTCCGAGCGCTCCGCAGGCTTAGTTGCGCTCCCCAATTCGAAGTCCCTGGAAAGGCCAAGAGCAAAGTCGGAAAATGGTGGCCCAGCCGATTCTGCGCGGGCAAGGGTCATACAGGGTAGCGTTGTGCGACGTGAACAGATTGCACTAGTCGACGATCGGATCATACCGAAAAATGCTAACACAGCGGTAAATAGCAACACAGCAGTCAGTGTCGAGCGATATCCAACCCTCGATTGTCCAGCGGAGGTATCCGTTACTCATGAATTCGCAGTTCAGTTTTCTTTAACTGAAGACCTGATTACGCCGGAAGTTGCGATTGAGACTGGCGAGGTGAAAAACAGTCAGAGGCTTTCGTTAACCTTGCCCGAAAGGGATTATTGGACGCTCGATGTCGTTATCTCGGCTTCCGCTTTTACGTTTCGAGATGGAGTAAACAGATCAACGCTGAAGTTGCCGAAGAACGGAGACTCAACCCCGTCGATCTTCTTTCTGCGACCCAAGGCTATCCTCGAACCGGCGCAGAAGGCAACGATTAATATCACCCTATGGCATGAAGGAAGTTATCTTGCGAAAATTGGGCGGCAAATCACAATTCTTAATTCAGATTCAGCCCTCACAAAACGCGCGACAAGCGGAACATCGGGATCCATTGCCAAAGTTGAGCGCGAGCCACTTTCTTTCGATTTCTCACGCCTTCGTCCTGATATGACAATTTACGTCCTGGGGGACGACGATCTTATTTTGAGTTCCAGATGGCAGCCGCCCTTCGAGGCGCGCTTCCAATTAGATAGCGATTATTCGGATTGGATCTATCTGCAATACAGTAAGTTCTCGGAACTGGGTGGCGAACGCGCGGAACTCTCGCCCGAGAGTTCAGGTAGTTCTTCAACGCTGTCTTATGCTGAACGCGCTAACAATCTGATGAGAGGTGCCGGGCGAACTCTTTACGCCAAGTACGCACCGCGGGTTTTCAAAGATGCTTTCTGTCAATTAGCCAGGAATCATGGAGCCGACTTCAAAACTATTGAGATCTACTCTCGTAAACCTGACTTCCCATGGGAATTGTTACGCCCTATATGTACCGAGGCTAACGGAACGGTAAAGGAGCACGAGTTCTTGGGTACCGAGTTCGCGGTTGGTCGGTGGCACCTAAGTGCGGTTGAAGAGAATTCAGAGCTACCTCCCCAGCTACTTAAGATCAGCAAGTTGATCTTAATCGCGCCTGAGTATAAAGAGACAAGGGCGCTTCCAAGCCAGCAACACGAGATTGAGGTTTTGAGAAACTTCACCGGTTATGAGCGGCTACCAGGACAACTAAGTTCGATGAGAACGCTATTTCAGGAACTTCCGGAAGGTATTGTTTACTTTACCGGACATAGCGTCGTCGCTTCGACCACAAAGAACATTGACGAATACTCTATTGAACTCGAAGACGGACCTTTGGATCTAATGACTTGGCGCGGGATGGTCAACCGACAGAACAAAAACCATCCGCTGTTTTTTTTCAACGCCTGCAACTCCGGCCAGACACAGAGGGTCTCCAACTTCATCGATGGATGGGGGCCAGCTGTGCTTGAGGGGGGCGCCAGCGGCTACATCGGAACGTTGTGGCCAGTGAGCGATAAGGGCGCTGCGGAATTCGGTGTGAGTTTTTCTCGGACTCTCGCTGAACGACTCAAACAAGGTCCGGTCCCCATAGCTGAAGTACTCCTGGAAACTCGCAGAAAATTTCTCACAAACGGAGATCCGACGTTCCTAGCCTACATTTACTACGGGGATGCGCACCTCAATCTAAGAACATCCGAACGCTAATTCAAGCTGGCCTCGTTGAAGATATGGTTACGCCCTACGATTGCTTGTCACTCGGATCCGCGGGCGAATCTGCAGCGTGGGGTTGCGGCTTCGGATGGTTTAGTTTGTGCAACGCTTGGTGCTGGTAATAATGGGCCTGTTCGTAGAGCTGATGGACTAGTAGGGCGAAGAAGATGGGTAAGAAATAAGCTGTGTAAGCAAATGAGCGGAAAGCTAAAAGGCTCCAGAGCGGCGCAATAACAACAATTACGAGACCGCTAATGAGACAGCCCTTGCCGAGTCCGTACCTTATAAACAAGAGTAAGATTCCGATACCTCCAACGAGGTTTAGCGACAGCATGATGACTTCCGCGGGTCTATGAAAGCCGCCGCCGCGTAGCTCTGAATCTATCGCGTGTGCCGTTAGCTCAACTCCAGCCATGCGCCCAACCGGAGTGGGATATTCATCGCGCGCCGCGTAAAAGAGGCCGCCCAACAACACCACCGTACCCTTCAGTTTGGCAAGAGACTGCTGATCATCGGCATGGTAAGCATCTAGGATACTTCGAGCTGTAAAATGCTGAAAAGCAGACCGATCTCCTAGAAGATCCAGTGAAAGCTCACCATCTTCCGCGGGCTTCTGGTCGAGGCGGTGTATTTCATCGCACCGACTCGAAATTCTCGAATAGCTATCTGCCAATTGCGCTTTGCTTATGGGATCCTGCTCTACTCTGGCGCAATATGCCTTTGCTATTATCCACTCAAAGGAATCATAGGATCCGAACTTGCGCATATAAGCGCGCACGATCCCATCACTGTCGCTCGGTACGACAGCGATACCGGTCAAAGAGGGTTGCGGTTGCGTATCACCCAGCGCAATAGGCAAAGGTGGTTTCACCTTGCCTTCTTGATCGATAGCCGCACCTGTGGCCCAGACTATTGGGACATTCTCTGGGATTTTCATACTCTTGAACGCTTCGTCGGAAGTATCGATATCGACTGCGAGGACAGCAGGTTGTGCGGAAGAAATGGCCTTTATCAGTTCCTCAACTCCACGAGCATCAAGCGGACTCTTGGCGGCAAAGATGTACCTGTAGTCCTCGTCAGAAATAGTGACGATGATAATATTCCTTGACACTTTGGGCTGAGCTAGGTGCAAACGGGCGCGCATGGACGAGTCAAGCGCCGCCAGCTCGAATCCTCGTAACCAACCGGCATACTCAAGCAAGATCGTGAAGCCAGTGCTCAGAAGGATCACGAATATGACTTTGATAAAAAGGTTCAGACGGGGTGGCAAATCCGTGACTCCGATGGTTAAGCGGTCGCTAATCCGCAGGCGATTCTGAACAAGCGAAGCTTGCGGCGTTCCGATTTGATGGCTCTTGAAGTCTCTTTGCCAGGGTTACCAAATAAGCGCGCAAAAACATCCTGGCGGATAAGCTATCCTCACCTGGAACCCATTGCTTCGTCATTTCGGTCGCCTTCTTGACACAATCCGCGACCGCCTGGTATTCGCCAGCCTTGGTTACCAGCACCCAACTGTGATAGTGACTCCCGCTGACTAAGTTGTATAGACCTGTTTGAAGTTGATCCGTTCTTGCTAGATTTGGTTCATGTTTGTCCCATTTAAGATCGAAATGAATTTCTTTTGAACCGCTGGCGATCTTGGTCGGGTCTTCGAGAGATAGTGGCTCCGCAACCAGGCGGTAACGCGCAACAGGGACATCTCTGAAGACTGGACTAAGATCAACTTTCCCGGAGTCTTGCGAAGCCACGGCATCCAGAAAGCCTGGCGATGTGTCTCTGACAAACGTCGGAACGAAATAGTGCTCTGGATTCGTAACGAGACTCCAGAAAGTTTCGCTGATCGTGTTTAGGACTGATCGGGGCGCCGCCTGAGCGGACCCTGCAACATTGCCTGGATTCCGTTTCTCGGTACTGTTCTTGACGACCTTTGGCAGGACAATCGGCCCGCCACAAGCAGGTCCTTTGCTGCAGAAACGCTGGATCGTTTCACCGCTGAACAGCGCAACTGTAATGTAGTCCAAGTCGGTGATCGGTTTTCTAACGGTGATAGTCGCGCCAGCCGGAAGCTTTCCAAAGCGCTTCAACGGCCGATTGTCTTTTTGCAAATGCCAATTCCCTTTCAGCGATAACACATAACCAACATCCTGCTGAGCTTGCGTCGAAAAAGTCATAAATGCGGTCAATAAAACCGCGAGTTTCATACTTTCTAATATGAAGCGCCGAAATCTGATGCCTTGGGGCAGATTCAATTGACGCGGGGCTTTTTCACTTGCAAGAAGGTGAGTTCTTCTCATAACGAGTTTGAAATCGGCTCCCAGTTACCGGTCTGGAAATCATCTTTAACTTCCAGGGCAACCGTGTTCGGTTTTGTGGTTTCGCGAATCATGCGCTTCGCGAGGCGATGTCAATTACGAATCTTGGGGATTGCTGGCTGAGGATTAAGGACGTGTCGAGACTATGACCGCAGCCACTGCACAATCCCCCATAAAACGTAGCGTTATCCTATCCGCCTGCCCTCGTGACTGTCAATGTTTTGCTGTATTCGATGCGATGGCGAGGAAAGGCTAACGGTGCGCTTAGGACTCGCGCGGCCGTGTCGCCTAGAGCGACTAGAATAAGATTCTGCGCGACGGCGGCCGGCGAACGATACTTTGATTGGCTCCGCCCAATAACAAGTGATCTATCACCGAAACAACAATCGAGATCACAGCGCGGAAACCTCTACTTTTCAATGGCCCCGATTTTTGGGGACGGTTACAGTGGCATTTCGAACGAGGAAATACTTGAAAGCGCCGCTTCAGTCGCTAACGCACGAGGCTGCGCGGCCTACGAGGTGTTGGTGTCTTGAGTGCGCGCCAGGCAGTGTGTTTTTCCCTACCCATCGGAAGATGTTGCGACGTGATGCTTTAGGTTCTGACGGCGATCGCGGGCAAGGAATCGAAGTCGTGACAAAAGGTCAACAGCCATCGAGCAAGTAAGGGACGGCGAATCGAGCCGCCCAGCATAAAACCCTTTATTTTCTGAGAATGCTTTTACTTTTCGTGTGGCATGGCTTTTGTAATGCATGCCTGCGGGACGGTTCTTCACACGCTGCATGGCCGGCCCGCTTGAACCAGCCGAAAGGGGTGGATGATCTTAATGGTGGCAAATGAGCATGAGAGTACGGGACGCAACGGCGTCTTCGATGACGTGCTGATTGAGATCGAAGACCTTCCGAATGTTGTCGCGGCATTGGATTCCGGATCTGAAGTCGTTGCTGTACCTCGTCGTAATGGACATTCAGCAAAGACTGCGGAGCGGATCCCGGCCAGACCGTCAGAGGATGCGTTGTCGGCAATCACTGTCTACCGCGATCCGGAGGACGTAAGAACGATATTCAATTTGACCCGAATTCTGATGGTGTTGGCTGTGATCATCGTCGGCAGTGGCGTGGCTAACATTTATCAATATCACCGGCGCCCGGATCGGATTGTGGTGGATGGTGGGACTGGCCGGGTCCTCTCGATTAATGATCGGAATTACGGCAAAGAAGAGAACGTGGAATTTGGGCCGGATCGATTGACTGCGGACGACAAGCTTTATGCGACGCGTGAGTTTACTAAGCGTCTGTACCAGATAGATCCTGCGACGAGACAACGCGACATTGAAAAGGCGCTGACGATGATGGTGCCGTCTTCCGCTGTCACGTTTGCCAAGTGGATGAAAGAAAAAGGGGTGCTCGATCAGCAGCGAGCTGAGAGTTGGCAGTCCCTTTGGACGCCCATGGATACCACGGTCGACAAGAGCGATCCGTACACCGTAAGCGTTATTGGCAGGCAAGAGATCACAAGAGTTGTTAACGGCGCGACACAAAAGGAGACCAAGCAACTTCGCTTGAGCGTGAAGCTGGTCGCGGATCCGACCGGACGGGCAGATCGAAATCTGAGATCGGGATTTTTGATTTCGATGCTTGACACGCATGAGCTGCCTGATAGCGCAGCTCCATCGGCGACGGAAACGGGCGATGGCCAGTCACGCAAACGGATCACGCCTGTCACCGCGTTGCAGGACCCGCAATAACGGTAGCTGGAGTTTGTATGCTTAGAAAATTCATGACGCTTTGCTTTTTGTTTGTGTTCCTGGCTGGTGGTATGGGCGTGGGTGCGCAGCAGTCTGCGCCCAAAAGAAGCGCCGCAAGTCGCCGTGCGGCTGCACACAAAGCTACCGCTTCGCCTTCGCCAACGCCGACACCTGCGCAGCCGGTGGTGCTGGTTAACAGCGGGGCCGCTGAATACCTGTCTGGTGAAGTGAATATTTCCGTTAAGGGAAATCAGAATCCGATAGTGCGGCTGGGTCTGGCGCAGAACGGCGTAAACATTATTGAGTTTCCGGCGTCGGATTACTTCTTCATGATTCATCCGGGAAACTCTGATTTGGTGGCTTTCGATCAGGAGACGGCCGAAAAGAGCCATCGGTCGCTGGTGCTGCGGCCGGGCACATCGTTTGTCGCCGCTGTTCCTGGTTCTCCGGCGCGCGGGCCGTCGGCTTCAGTCAGTGTGCAGATGCAGTCCGGGTTGGTGGTGACGTTTCTAATTTATCCGGTGAGGGATCTTTCACAGAACGCGCACCGGTGCGTAGTGATGTACAACCGCGACGAAGTGGTCGCCTCGAGGCGAGCCGCGGGGTTGGCGGTTAATTTGGATGGCAACGATCCACGGCCGCCTAAGCAAACCGGTGCGGTGCGTTTTGGCGAATACCCGGATCAGACTGACGGAGCATCGACGCTGTTGGTGAGCGGCAAGAAGCCCGGCCTTACAGCTGATGTGAATTCAGAGCAAGCGGATGCGCGCGCCCGTTCAGGTAAAGCGTCGAAGAAAAAACCGAAAGTCTCTGAGGCGGCAAATCACGCGTTGCGGGATGCGCTTAAGTCGCCTGGCAAGCTTGGGGCGTTTTCAAAACCGAGTCACGGTTTAAGTCTGGCTGTGGCGCCTGCGGTTGATTTGGACGCGCAAACGAGATTGCTGTTGGTCGGGGTGCGTAACGATAGCCAGGGGAGTATAGGCGTTGTGGAGGGTAACCCTGAGTTGTATGTCCAAACAGTCGACGATCAGGGAAAGAGTTTACAGATCGAGCAAGTCAAGAAACTTCACGTCGAAAGCACTTCGCTTGACGGCAAGATTGCAGCCGGCGAGGTGGCGTATTTTGCGATCGTTTACGAATCACCGGTGATGGGAGCGCGGCAACATTTAAGGGTGTCGGTTAGCCAGACTGACGCTGCTGACGAGCCGGTTTCGAAGTCATTAAACGGCGAGACGAAACGAAATTAGGTGCTTGCGAGGTTACCGTTATGTTGAGAGAGCGTGAAATAAATAACGAGAACAGGCACAGAGCTGGTCAAGAGGTATTCGAGTCGGCTGGTGGTGAAGGTAGTGCCGAATCGGTCTTGGATCATTCGCAAGCAGAGCCGTTAAGTGACGAGGTAGCGCGTAAGCCGTCCGTCGTAGTGGACGAATCCGCGAACATGATCAATGAAGTTGAGAGGGAGCGTGGGTCGAAGGTTCCCGGCAAGGGAAAGCGGCGGATTGTTGGGGCGATTCTGTTCCTGGTGGTTGCGGTTACGGGCGTCTTGTCGTTTTGGTTCATTAGTGGGAGCGGTGCAACGAAGAAGGCGCGCGTCGCGGTCAACAAAACCAATGGAAGTTCCCAGACTGACGATGCGACTACCCGGCAAGCGATCGAGGTGGTAAACGGAAACGGTGCTGGGGTGACTTTGAGTGACGGAACGCTTATTCGACCGCAGGTCTCGCCCACGGCCAGCCCGACGCAGAGTTCCACGTCTACGCAGGCGGTTACGGAGCTTCCGCAGACGCCCACAAATCTTTCAGCCACGGTTGGCCAGGACCGCACGTCGAATACAAACAGCTCTGCTGATGCCGCGAGCGGGCCGGGTAACAGTTCGGTAGTCAAGGTCTTGACTTCTGGCCGGAATGGAGAACGTTCCGTTCGTATTGGGGAAGACAGTGTGGCTGCGCGGCGCGAGCCGGACAGTCCGAAGCGGAGTGGAGACGGTTCGAAGCGCGATGAGAAGGCGGGCGGGGTTCCGGTTCCGTCGTTTGGAAGTATGTTGCCGGTACGATCGCTTGGGGTCATTTACAGCCTTCGATCTGGAGCGCTGGCGCGTTTCGAATTAACGCGGGACGTTAGTGGAAAAGGCTGGTCGCTTCCGCATGGAACCGTGTTGGTCGGGGCGTTGCGAGGGGCGGAATACGATCGTGCTTACATTTCGTTAGTGGGGTTCATTGATGCGGACTCCGGAAAGTTCGTCCAGGTTGGAGGCAACCTGCTGGGGTCGGACGGTGCCGAGGGCGTACGCGGCAAGCGAAGAAAAATGTCGAGCAGTTGGTCAAAGGCCTTTAAGAAGCTGGCTACTGCCGGTCTGGATATCGCCGGGCGCGCCGCGGGTTCGATTGGCAATGGTCCGGTAATTATTTCAGACGCCTATGGACAGACTGCGGCTCGTTTTCAGAGTGAGTTCAATGGAGTAGTTCAAAACAAAGACAGCTTCATTGAAATCGTGGCCGGCACGATGTGTTACGTGATGATCACTGACTTGCCTGAGCGAGTTCAGGGGGTCGATGCGCTGGCTAACTTATCACGCACGGATCTCGAGGAGAAAGCGGATTCGGATCAGCGCCGTCAGGCGACCGGGATTTCGGAGCGGGAGCTGGCAGAGTTGTTGCAGTCCGGAGATCCGGCGCGTATCAGGGCAGCGTTGCCGCGGATGACAGCGGACATGCGACGAGTAGCCGAAGCTGTCGTGGCTGAAGGAAACGAAAGATGATTCCAGTAAAGCCTGGCAAAGGGATTATCAATCCGCGCGAGGTCCTTCGTAATGGCGGGCCGAAGCAATTGGCGCGTCATCTAGCCGGCACCGGTTACATGATCCAGGAAGGGATTCTTGGAGACATGGTGCAGGCGATCAAGGGTGGCGCGCCTCATTTAATCGAAGGTCCGCGTGGGGCGGGAAAGACGGCGTTGGCAGAGGCATTGGCCAAAGGGTGCAATCTGCCCGTTTTCTATTTACAGGGAATGGAGGGCCTGACGCTGGATGAGGTTCTTTACAGTTGGGACAAGGAGAGCCAATCGGAGTATGTGCGCCAAGCTGTAGCGAGCGGGAAACCGTTGAGCGAAGCGCGTCAAGAGCAATGGTCAGACGAATACTTAATTCTGGGAGAGGCCTTAGCCGCTTACGACTACGCAGCCAGGAACGATGTTGTACCGATCTTGATTGTTGATGAGATCGACAAGCTGACTGAAACGGTTGAGGACATGCTGTTGCAGCTTTTTGGTCGTGGCTACGCGCACGTGCCGAGGTTTGGAAATATCGGCGTGCAGGATGCGAGCAAGTGGCCGATCGTGGTTTTGCTTTCGAACAACATTCGCCATGACCTTTCGGCGCCGATGCGATCGCGGTGCGTTTACAGTTGGATGGAGTTGCCGACGGCACGAGAGGAAGTTCTGATTCTGAAGACTCGGGTGCCGGAGGCCTCGGCGCGGCTGGTGGCCTACGGCGCGAAGTTGCTTGATTCGGTGCGGGCCATTCCGGGCGTAGTGGACAAGCCCGCTCTGCGCGAGGGCATCGCGTTGGTAAAGGCGTGGGCGCGTGACGAGGTGACTGCGGTCACTGAGGAAGTGTTGAAAGAGTACCTTTGTTTGATTGCGAAAAGAGAGCCTGACCGAAAGTACCTTGCGCTTTCGCTCGCGCGTGTAGAGAAGGACATTAATCTGCCTCACCGTGAGATCGACGTCTGGGTGGCCCAGGAATTCAAGGAAAGGCTAACGATGGTTGCTTAGAATGGCGCGAACAAAACAAACATCGCTATTTGGAATTGTGAAGTCCTCGCCGTTGTTTATTGCCCTGGGAGTCGCGGCAATTGTTGTGTTTGCAATCTCCTTTGTGGGTTACGCGCGCAGGGGCGGTTTCTGGTCGCCTGCAGTAGAGGCGCGTGTCTTCACATCTGATAAGGACCGGCGCGCTTCCGATGCCGCTCGGAACAACCAAACCATGTTTCCTTTTCAAGGTGAGGTCTATTCCGATGCGGAGCGATTGCGGGAAGCGTCTGCGATCGCGATTGGAGGGATGCTCGCGGCTGTGAATAAGAAACTGGACAAACAACCGTTGGCCAGAGTCGAAAGCGTCCTGGGTGAGATGAATTCAGGGGGACTGGTGCCGCCGGGCGTGGTGGTTGACGATGGGGGTAAGGCGTTGAGTTCGGAGTACGCGAATTACTACATGCGCTATCGGCAAGAGCCGTTGGGTGTGGAAGTGGTGTCGGTGTGTAAAGGCCAGCTTTGCGGGCCGGTGATGTTGATTCGGCTGCCTGATGACGAGTTCTCTCAGGATGCGTTGACTTACTACACAGCGCCGGTGGTCGGGGCTTCGGCGCCTGCAGCATTCGCGGCGCCGGCAGACATTATTCGCGCGGGATGGCGCCCGAACACTTTCAAGACGGGTGCTGTTTCTGAAGCCGAAGTGGATAAGGGACGGCAGTGGCTTGGACGGTAGGACCATTCGACTATGAATTTTGTTAAGTTCATCGAGAATTACGATTCGAAGTACGGTATTCCGAGGCCGGCTGAGTATCCGCACATACCGCCGTTCCATGCCTTTCTTCGGATTATCCAGCACGTGGTATTGATGATCGCGGTCATCGGGTGCGGCCTTATATCAGCATATTTGCTCTGGAAATCGGCCGGGTTCCTTCACGTGACCCAGCAAGTGAAATTGTACTTCGTGATGGGGATAATTTTGGTCGTTACGATTGGATTAGCAGAAGCTGCGCATGAGGTGATGCCATATTATCGAATCAAACAGCGATTGACTTACGGAACAGCGCGTTGGGCTGATGAAAGTTATTTACGTAGTACCCAGCTTGCGTTGAAGCTTGGTCCCAACCTTGAAGGGCTCGATCGAGGATCTATCCGTATTGGATTGCTGCGAAAAGGATACCACCTGGTCTTAAATGAGATTGAGTGGTTGCGCCACATAGTAATCTTTGGCCCGCCAGGTTCCGGCAAATCGACAACATTCTTGATGAACATCTTGCGCGACGTGTCGCGCGGAGCGTCGGCGATTGTGCTCGATCCAAAGGGTGAGTTGTACGAGCAGACGGCTCATTATTTCAATGACGTATACCGTCTGGATTTACTTAACCCTGAGTCTTCTGACAGGTGGAATTTCGTTCCTGATTGTAAGGGTGATTCTGAGTTTGCGAGTCAGATGGCGGCGACGATTATCGGGCTGGAAGGAACGAAGCATTCAGTTGCTGATCCTTTCTGGCAGGAGTCAGAAAACTTGTTACTAACTTCTGTATTGTTGCATCTGGCTGACAAAATTCCCGAGCCTACGCCGCCGATGATTTACGAATACCTGGGTATGCGGGACCTGAAGGCCATCGATGGCGAGATGACCAATAGCAAGAACAAGGAAGTAAGGCTTGCCTGGGGTGCGTTTGACAAAGCCCCGCCGCAGACGCAGGGAAGTGTTATCACGGGGCTGATGAACAAGCTGCAGGCGTTTGAGATTAAGAACGCGCAGGCCGTGTGCGCGCCGATTAGCGAAAGCGATCGCCTGGCAGGGGTCCGGAAGATTGATTTCCGCAAGCTGCGCAGGCCCGGCACGGCAATTTTTGTAGTAGTGGCAGAAGGTGATGCGACCAGGTACAAGAATTTCTTGTCAACATTTTTTGGGCAGGCGGTCAATCAGCTTCGTTTGGACAAGAAGAAGATAAAGAATCCTGCGCCGGTCATGTTTTGTTTGGATGAAGCGGCTAACGTTCCGATTGTTGGCCTGAAAGAAATCGCTGGTGTGGGCCGTGGTCGTAAGATTGGATTGACGCTCGGGTATCAGAATATGCCCCAGGTGCAGGACCAATATGGGCACGATGGGGCGAATGCGATTTTAGGATCGATCGGTACCACGATAGCTCTACCTGGGCTTGATGATGCGACCAGCCAATTTATCGCGCGTCGACTTGGTCAGCTTACCACATGGAGCAGAACCACGATCGATGCGCACGGTAAGGCGGGTGACAGCGAGCGCGCATCTGAAACGGGCCGCGCTTTGATGGATCCGACAGAGCTGCGGCAAATGGTCAAACACAAGCAGTGTGTAGTGCTGATTGATACAGCGCCGCCAATAAAGGCTGCCTACCCGGAATATGCGGTAAGGAAGGAACGTGCAGTGGCGGATGACTACGGAATGCCGAAGCCGGTTTCGCTGCTGGAAGCGGAAGAGAAGGCTCGTGTTGAGAATGCAGTTGGCATGGCTCCGGAACTGACTTCCATCGTAGCGGAGGGAGAAGCTGCGGCCGGTTTTGTGTCGGCGCCGGATGAAGCGGCAGCCGGAACAGGGGCTTATCGGTTAGGAGCTGATGGAACCCCTGGAATCGGGGACGGGATTTATAAGACAGTCTTCGAGAAGTTAATACAGGGGTTGCTTCCGGAGGATTGTACCCTTGAGGATCAGTCGCCGTTGGCGTTGATGTTGGTCACGGTGTTTCGGGAGGGAGATATCAAATCCTGGGAGGATGTTAAGCGTCTTGATTTGCATTCAAGGAGACCCGTAGTGGCGGGCAAGGAATCCGTGCCAGCGGCCGATATTGACAGTGAAGGGCCGTTGCCCACGGATGCAGACGTTACTGGGGTGGCTGGATTAGGTGGGATGGTCGAATCACCAAAACCACACAAGTCCAAGCCGTCAAAGCCGGGTACAGGATCGAATGGTAAGTCTGCGCAGCAGTATCTTTTTTATAGTAACAAGCAAGTGGAAGGTGAGTTTGAGAAGGCTGCTGGCGAAGCCGTCCGGGAGACGCCTTACACGATGCCAGTTGCGGTGCCCAGTGCAAGCCTGCTGGAGAAGGCGGCGACGTTGCGGCCTAACGCGAACGCCGCGTTGGGAGGGGATGCTTTGCGGTAGCAGAAGAAGACCTATGGTTTGTTGGAGGTGAAAGGATGGACGGCGGCGGGGCTCCTAAGGGAGGGATCAAGATTTCATTCGTTGTTCTCGGAGTATGCATTCTCATTTGTTTAGGATGTTACTTCTTTGGAAGCTGGGCGGATGCGCAAGCGGAACAGGCGATGGTGCCGCAGCTGGGTGTTGACAGCATGGTGAAGGCACTGCGTCAATACCAAAAACAGACGGGTAAGTTTCCAGACAGTCTTTCAGAAGTGGAGCAGAAGGTTTGGCACCATAAGACAGTGCCGGACTTTGGTGCTGACAAGCGAAGATTGACTGCCTTTAATTACTATTACGTCTACAGCAAGGTTGATCCTTTGACCTGCGCGGTGTGGGCGATTCCAAGTGGGCCAAAGCGAGATGAAGGGTCGTCAACCTATTTCCTGGTGGTCGGACTTGATGTGATCAGAAATTGGAAGGGGCCGTCGTTGGCAAAAGCAGATATCGAAAAATTGCGGCCCGTGCCCACGAATGACGAGTTGAATATTATGGGAATGACAGAGCAGCCGATGATTGATCAGAGGACAGGAACTAGGCCGGTTTCGCCCCCGCAGGCTGTGCAATCGGTATCGTCAGTGAAGAAATGAGGCTTTGTTGACCAACGTCTTAAAGTTCTATCTGTTGCATAGATGAAACGTGGTTTGTTAGGATGCGGGTCTTGTGAGTGTGGGATTCGCGCCATCAAAAACAGATCCGCTGACTAGGTTGCGCAAAGCTTATCGACTGTGTAGTCAGGCTACGGTTGACATTGAGCGCTGTCGAGCGGAGCGAAGACCCAGAGAGAAGGCAGAATACCTGGCACGAGCTGTTGTTGCTGTACGAAACATTCAAGCCGAAATCGAAGCTGCTGGGATTCTGTTAAAAGAAAATAATGTGAGCGGTTGTGATTGATTGGAGTTGTAGGTTCTTGACAGTATTTACAACGCCGAAGAGGCTGAAGCTGCTGCCGAACGTGTAATGCACGAGGATCGAGACGCCTTGAAGAAGCTGGGTGATCATTTCCAGCGATGGTGTAGTTGGAGTGAGGTATTACTAATCATGGCGCCGGTTCTGAAGTGGGATTATCTTCGGTCACTTGGCTAATTGGTCCTTGAGTAGCGACGTGCATAACTAGCGAGTCTAAGAACTGATCCATGTATGGCTCGGCTTCTTCCGCGAGCCTTACGGTTAACTGTTGAATTGCACGTCGAGTCCGATGAGCGGTGAGATAACTAATCTTTCGAGCAACGTCAATTATGTCGGTTTCCATAGTGCTCAGCACTCGGCGTTGGCCATAACCCTTTATGAAGTTACTAAAGTACGCTACTGCGTTTGTTGTGCTCGGCAGCTTCGCTTTTTCGCCCTCAAGCTCTGTAGCCTTTTCTATGAAATCATCGACCGTTTCATTGAAATCGGTTTGCGGTCGTCCACTCAATTGATAAGCAAGTAACGGGTCAATCTTGGCGAGCTGATTTACAGACTCCTGATAACGCTCTTTTATTCTCTCAGGCGCAGCGAGCTTCATTTCCTTTAGAAGACTGATTAAAGGTGCTAGTGAGATGTCAAACATTGCATTCACCTGGTCTTGTTGTGCACCACGCTTCAATAGGGCTTGCTGAAATTTGTCGACAAGGATTGGTACGAGAGTTTCAACATCTGCTCGCTTCAGCTCTACCCACAGATCCAACTGGTTGAATAGGACCTGCTTTAGAACCCGCTTGTCCTCTCGCGTGGCCCGCAAATAATCACCAAGCTGGCTCACCAAGAAACCAAGGACGATGCCACCAAAAGCGGTCAGCAAGGCAATGTAGGTTTGACTAAGCATCATGTTCGTCAAGGTTACAGATCGCTAACCGGGGTCAGCCCTTGATTTCTCGATTCTCAAGACAAATGAATCGCAGGATCGAAGGTCTGATACCAGTTTATATTTTATCTCTTATCTAAGCAGACTTGAATAGATTGGCAGCTGCTAGGCTGATGGCAAGTTGGCGACTAGCGCTTCCATTCTTTTGTCGTAAGTCCAAGGATCTTTCATCACGATGAAACCTTGAATGATGGGTTGTTCATCTACGATGGTAAGGAATCCCACCCAACAATCGGCTTGGATCTGATACTTCTTCATCAAGCAATAGCTTCTAAGCTTTCGCATTGCCTCAGCCTCGTTCGAGCGCGTCGTCGCAAAAAACGAAACCCCAGCTTTATCTTCAGTGGTTGCCATTGTGAAATCGTGAACTCTGCGATTAATACGTACCCGCTTCCGTATTTCGCCTATGCCTTTGACGAGCTGTTCTCGCCCTTCGTCGTCCCAATTCAGCAACCGAATTATTGCCTCCGAGTGACCATTAGGTTCCTTGTGCGCATCCAGTTCGAGAATAATTCGCCGCAGCAGCTTAGGCATAGGCTGAACTGGCTTCTTCGCTGGCTTAGTCCGAACGCCTTCCTTATGGAAATAATAAGCGTCAAAATCGGCCGAAAATGAGCCGTCAAACATGACGAAATCTGCCTCATCGAATCTCTTATCTTTCTCAAAGTACAGCCCGCGCGAAAGGTATAGACCGAACCAATCGAGTTCGTCACCGGCGTAGAATTTCTTGAATTCATTTATGCGTAAACGTCGAGTCAAATAGTGAATAAGCTGCGTGGGGAATTCATTCATCTCGGCAATCACGCGAAGATTGTCGAGAGAGATAGCCCAAGGCAAATGCTCTTCCTGTAAAAGCCCTGCGCTCACAACTTCGTGCAAGGCTGTGTTAAATGTGTCCAGGGGCTCAAGCGTTGTAGAAACAAGAAAGATCCTGCCGAATCGGTTCTTGTCAAACGGTATCTCTGACCCGCCAACTCCAAAAAACTTTGGCTCCTCCTTGCTCTCAATATAGTTGCGTGCCCGGAGCGCCTGCTTGTGCGCTTTACCAAGCAGCTCCTTGATGTTGCTCTTGATTCGCTCACGACCTCCACGCCGCGCGGACGCTGTTAGAGTGCCAGCTTTCGACTCTACTAATACAAGCGTGTGATCAAATTGAACCATCCCGTCTAGCTCTACCGTCTTTTGCTCGCCATTTTCAACAACGGAATACGTAAGATTCCGGTACACCTCCTCAGTTTGCAGAGCGACTCTCAGTAGCCGGACACTTTCGGCTTCCAAGTAATCGGCTCGATGCTTTTCATATTTCCGCCATGCTTTCGTCGCGGTTAATGTACTTTGGTTCATCTCAGCTTCAAGTCGATGTTGAAGTGCCCAAATAATGCTGCCGGGAACTGGATATAGGAATTGGCCGTCATGGTAAACCAGAGGGTGCTCGCGAAGTGGATGCGTGGGGGACATCAAGAAGAAATCGGACGGCACTGAACCAAATTCGATCGCGAAAAATGATAAGACGGCAATCGCCCGGTCAATCGGCAGTTCAGTTTCTGCGGATATTTCGTTCGCATCGAAGACCAAACATGTGCTGCCAATAAAACTCATCACCCAACCGATCATCATCGCTTTGATCTGAGCGGCAGCCCCTGATGGCGGAAGTCTACTCAGGTCTACAACCATTTCACTCAAATCTGATGCAGGTGCTTTGAATCTTCGCGCCGCACGAACTTCCGATTTCAGTTTGCTGATCGCTTCTCGACCTTCCTCAAAGCGAGCTAGTATTTTGCGACTTGTGATTGCCTGAATAGCGTCTTCTACAGCAAACACGTCTGTTACATTAAAGCCTAGATTTTCAACCATCCATTCGCCAGACGGCTCGAACAACCCTGCCAACGTTTCTCGTTGGTGATGCTCATATCCGGGTGAACGAACACTAAGCTCGTGCGTCATCGTGCGGTATCGCAACGAATCAAGTGTATCCCGCTCTTCGCCAACGAGTGTGGATCGTCTATCCGAACCGTAGTAGAGACCGGTCGTAAGATGGATAGCTCGTGTTGTTTTGTCGATTTCTTCGAGAGGCACCTGGCCGATCGGCAGCATTGAACCGGCGTTGAATGGGTGTTTCAGATACAGGAGCGTTGCATACTCAACGATCGCAGGCAAACCGTGATGACTAGCAACAGTATCCTTATTGGGATTAATGAAGAGCTGAGTTAGCGTCAGATTGCCGATCAGATCGAACGCGTTGTATTGCAACAACAGAGCTTCTAGTTTGGCTGATTCATCTCGCAACCAATCAAACGTCTGCTGTCGCCAAATCTTGAATTTCTCGTCATCCTCACGGGCCTCTTCCAGAGTTACAAAATTCTTTTGCTCCTCCGGTATCTCGGGTTGCTCCCCCGCAATAGACGCTATAATTGACTGGACATCAACAACTGAGATACCAGGGTTGCCTTGCGCCTTTTTCTTGCGGGATTTCTTTTTCACGTTACTTCGAATCAGGGTCACAGTTGCGACATGCGGTTTTCTGCCTCGCGACTTGTCTCGCGACTGTTGTATTGTCTAATAACCTCGGATCCAACGCTAGAACAGCAGAATCGGGATCGTGCCCCGGTTTGCTTCTCGTTTCATGAAAAACAATCGTTTGCGAATCGACACCGTAAGAGCTTCTCGCGACGGCCACGAGTTCCATGAGGCTTGGGCAGCGCGGAAGGCGCTTCAGCTGGTTATGCCCACCGATGAGCTTGTAGGAATCGCTGTCGAAGGACTCGCCCCGGCCGACCAAACCAAAGCTTCCGCGGAAACTGTAGAGATCGCTGATCTTGTACTGTACTACGGAACAGCGCCGACATTTGATTGGGCCAAAACTGTTGTAATCCTCCAAGCAAAATACTCAATAAGCCTGCAGAGCGTTCCGTTCCGCGCGAGCGATGGTAAGAAGACGATTCGCAAATTCGCGGCAGCTTTAAGAAGTCACAAGAGGACACATGGTGCAAAAGCAGTTGAGAAGAAGCTTGCCTTCGAGCTCATTACGAACAGGCCAATATACATTGAATTTGCCAAAGCAATAGATGGTCTCGCGTCTGGAACCCCGTTGAAAGGGAATGCAAAAAGACAAGCAGCTCAGTTCACTTCCGCGAGCGGACTAAAGGGCAAGGAACTTACTCAGTTTGCAATGAAGCTAAGGATTACCGGCCTAAGTGGGAGCTTAAGACAAAACAAGCAAAACCTCTCCCGTGCCCTAGCCGATTGGTCAGTCGCCCCTGACGCTATGGCGCGTGCCAGATTGGGAAACTTGAGACAGATGCTGCGCGACAAGGCAGGTCTAGCAGGTGCAGGGCAAAACGTCATAACTCGGACGGACGTACTGGACGCCTTAGAACTGCAGGGGCCAGAAGATCTCTTTCCGTGCCCAACTAGCTTTCCGGATGTTGGCAAGATTGTTAAGCGGGAACAACTGTCAGCGGTTGTTAGTAGGATCCCGCAACTAGACAAGCCGCTGATGATTCACGCTGATGGCGGTGCAGGCAAGACTGTATTCCTTCAAAGCGTTGCGAAGGTTCTTAGTGAAACTCATGAAACAGTTCTGTTCGACTGTTTTGGCGGCGGGGCTTATCGCGCACCGGAAGATGGAAGGCATCTGCCAAAGCGTGGCCTGATCCACATTATTAATAATCTCGCGCGTGATGGACTCTGCGATCCGCTTCTTCCAATCAACGAAAACGTGGAAGACCTCGTGAAAGCTTTCCGCACACGGCTCGCCCAAGCCGTTGCGACCTTGCGAAGGGGATCGCCTGATAGGCAAATCCTTCTATTCATTGATGCGGTAGACAACGCCGCAGAGCACGCTAAGGACAAGTCGGAGTTGGCTTTTCCAACCCTTTTGCTTGAAAGCTTCTACCACGGCGGCGGGATTCCCGGCGTTCAGCTCATTGTCAGTTGTCGAACATACCGCCGTGCTATTTCGCGCGGTGCGCTACCGGCTGGCGCATGCGAAGAATTACTTCTTAGACCTTTCAGCCCGGGTGAAGCGAAGAAGTATCTCCGCGATCGCATTCCAGGAGTAACCGACGTTCAAATCCACGTTGCGTATTCCCGCTCCGAAGGTAACCCCCGGATACTCGAACACCTTGCGCTTAGCGACAGAGGATTGCTTGACCCTTCCCAAATAAACAACGTAATAAAACTCGACGATCTCTTAAAGGAGCGCATCAGGCAGGCTCTTGCCGAGGCTCTGAAACGAGGCTATGAGCAAGACGAACTCAACGCCTTCCTAGCCGGCCTATCTGTTTTACCGCCACCCGTTCCGCTTGAGGAATATGCGGATGCTCACGGTCTCGATGTCAGCGCGATAAGAAGCTTCGCCGCGGATCTAGCTCCTCTACTAGAGCAAACTAGATATGGGTTAATGTTTCGGGATGAACCGACCGAAACACTCGTTCGGGAAGATTACGCTGCCAGAGAAGACACGTTGCGACTGCTCGCCGATAATCTTTTCAAGAAACAAGCAACATCAGTATACGCAGCTAGCGCCCTTCCTGGTCTGCTTCAGAAGCTTGACGACGCTAGGCTGCTATTCGATCTCGCATTCGATGAACGCTTCCCCGCAGAAATAACAAGCACCGTCGGCAAGCAAAATATTCGATACGCGCGTTTGAAGGCTGCCGTTCGCCACGCTTCAAGGAAGGCGGATTACGATCGCCTTGTTCACCTTCTGGTAGAGCTATCCACCATTGCTGCCGTCAACGAGCGCGGTACGGATTATGTGCTCGATAATCCAGACTTGGTCATTGCATCACACGATGTCGATGCGACTAGACGGCTTTTTGAAACGCGCACTCGGTGGGCCGGAACACGCTACGCGCGAATTACTATCGCGAGTGTTTTGGCTGGTGATCTAAGCGACGCTTACCGGTACGTTGTTCATGCCGATGAGTGGATACATCACTTCTATGCTCAGAGCGAGGATTACCGCATTGACAGAGGAGGACCGGAAAAACTCGATCTCGCATCAGTGCCTTTATGTCTGGTCGCCCAAGATCGAGGCCCACATGCAGCACAATGGATGAAGTTTTGGAAGGACTGGTCCGCATACGAGATTTCTGAGCACCTCTTCACGCTACTTGAGCAGGCAGAACAAATGGGAGCGGCTTCGCACGCCAACATCTGGCGCTTTCTGGATTCGCTTAGCTCACAACTGGGCGTTCTTGCCGGGGCTCTCTCTTTTTTGCAACTCGACAATGCTGCATCTCGACGCTTGGTCCAAAAACTCTCCAAATCCTGTGAGGACAAAAGAACGGTTGAAGCCAGCCAACAATTCTACAGCGAGAGAGATTATCTCATTGAAGATGGCCTCCTGAAGGCTGCCGCGATTGCCGTCGGACTGAAAATGCATAAGGAGGCGCAAGTAATTTCTAAAGCGATTTCCAACCAACGGCCTAATCTTTGGACGTTTACGGACCGATTGTCGAACAAGGATGCGTTTCGCTTCATAACCTTCACAGCAATGACTGCCGCAGCGGAAGGCCGAATCATAAACGAGCACCTTCTGCTACCGTCCGAGCTGGTTGAAGTAGGCGCGCGGGTGGCTGACGGTATTCAAGGGGATGCCTTTCGAAAGAGTGTAAAGGCTGAATTGGAAGAACCCGCGAGAAAAGAGGAGGCACAGCCAGACGAGAAGAAGCCACGAATGAGTTACGACACGCGACGAGCAGCGGAAAGATTTATCGACGATCGCCTTGCGCCACTACTGGATATGGCACAAGCGCTTTCTGCGGTACTTGCTTCGCGAATAGGCAAAGCCGATGAGTCTTTCCTCGATCTCGTTGAGCTGTGGACCAAATATAGAATCAAATACGAACGTTACTCGGAAGCTCGCGAACGAGACCTATTTTTCGATCTCCTTGGTCGACAGTTATTAACCTTTTCCGTTTGGGCCCGTAACGATCTTAACTCGTCGTCGGTTAAGGCTTTCGTTTCGCGTTTGATCGATGACAGATTTGTACCCATCTCAGCACTTCTTCAGCTAATTCCGGTTCTGTCCAAAAGGGTGGATCTTCAGGAGTTGGCAGGAAGGCTCGCGAAGAGTGTGAAGGCAATGATTGAGGCAGAAGATGACGTAAGCCAGCGAGCCTCTCTCTTCGCGCGGTTATCTAGAGCGATTATGCCAGCAAGCATCGAAGAGACGGCGACGTATTTCCGCCTCGGCCTTGAACAAATGGATGCCATAGGCTCAGGTGACTATCAGTTCACTAGCGAACTGCTGACGTTTGCAGCGGGACTACGCGGCGACGAGTTTGAAGAAGCTGACTTTCACACGTTATCGAACATTTGCGAACTCAATATTTACGATCAAGAGAAGTTCCCCTGGCTCGATTTCGGAAGGGCGCTGGCGCGGACATCAGGATGCCGGTCACTCGCAAGGCTAGCACGATGGGACGACAGGGAGAAGAGTTCCCTAAATTACACGCTACTACCTTACCTTAGTGCTCTGCTAGAGCAGGACAAGATTGATCCCTCAATTGCCTTGGGTCTGCTTCGCGTCTCTCTTCCTGTCGAGTTTTATGTTTGCGGTACAGAGCAGTTGGCAGAACTCATCGCCAAAAAGCAGTATCCGAACTCCGAGGCACTGTTGACCGAAGCAATTTTGCAGTTCGAACAGAATCACCCCGGCGTCTTCATGCCCGGCACTCTTGAGACACTTCGCACACTAGCGGAACGTGAGCTAGGGAAAGATGCTGAACTAACGATCTATCTCTCGACAGCAGCACCGAAATTCAAAGAGCTGCGCGATGAAAACAACGAGAACCGAAACTATCGGAGGCCTGAGTATTCGTCCCCGGCCACGACATCAGCTGATGAGGTGGAAGAGAATCGGCGCGCTTTTGAAAAGATTGTCAATGAAACGGATCCCTCCGACGAGGCGTCACTCTCACGAGCGATTGATGCGCTCAATGTTTCGCCGAACAGTTTCAGTTCGACGGGCGAGTTGTTTGACGAGTTGCGTAGAAAGCTTAAGTATTCTGACAGACCTCAGTATGTTAGAACAGTCGCGCGTCTTGAAGCCCTCGGAATCTACGCAAAACTCGATGAACTCAAGCGGTGCAAAGCCGAATGGGCTGCGTCCTCGTCGGCACTAGAAGAAGCGTTTCTCAACATCGGCATTCCATTCATCCAGAGCCACGCAGATGACCTCGTTCACCATGATTATCTATCTAACCCCACATTGAAGGATATCTCAGAGCTTTGCGGGATTCCGGTTCCTAAACTGGTACTCGAATTGATCCTCGTATTCGTAGAGCCAAATTCTCATTTGCCGGCCTCACTTTGGATGAGCCTAGCTACGATCGTCTGTCAAAAGGCAGCGCAAGGGGAAGGCCAGGTCGCACTCAAAAGACTGCTTAACAGCAATGCCGCAAAGCTGAGTTCAACCGTTGTGGATGGCCTTTGGAAAGAGGGGCTATATCCGAAAGCTAACGAAACCGACATAGCAGCGGGGTTGGTCTGGCGAAGTCTGGGCTCGCCTTATGCCGCACAACGTTGGATGGCTGCTCATAGTGTTCGATGCTTCGCACGTTTTCGCAGGTGGGACGTAATCCTTGCTTTGATGCAAAGGTTTTATTCCACGGAGGCTCATCCGTACCAAGCACCTGAGCTACCCTTCTATTTTCTGCATGCACGCTTATGGCTCCTGATTGCGACTGCTCGAATGGCGATCGATTATCCGACCGAAGTGGCGCAGTATGCTGACACGCTGAAAGCCATTGCGCTCGACCAGAGTTCGCCGCATGTACTGATGCGTGACTTCGCTGCGCGCGCTCTTCTCGCTTGTGCGGATCGTGGAGCTATTACTTTGTCGGCGGCTGATGTCCAACTATTAGGGAGAATTAACAAGTCACCGTTTTCCACGAGAACGACAAAAACCTACGTGAATAATTCGTTTTACGAAAGCCGCCCGGCGTCGATGCCGGAGCCGGAGCGGGAATTCAGTTTGGACTTTGATTTCGATAAGAATGACGTCACTGAGGTCAGCGGGATGTTTGGCCAATCTCGATGGGAAACGAGAGATGCCATCACTGCGCGGGTTCGAAACTATGATGCGAATATAGAGAGTATGCACGAAACCGGTGGGCGATCCGTCCGTGAACGAGACCGTTATGGAATGACGACTCGATATCACACATACGGTCAGCAATTGGGATGGCATGCGCTTTACGTCGTCGCAGGCGAGTTCTTAGCTAAGTATCGAATTGTTCGCAGATCCTATGATCCGGGTAATCGGTGGGACGAGTGGATACAAGGTGAATCCATCACAAGAAAAGACGGACTATGGCTTGCCGATGGTGTGGACCTACCGCCTCTGGATGCTCAATTGAACCTTTACGAGCAGGGAGAGAAGGGCCGTGTCCTCACTGGCGACAAAGCAAAGCTACTCTCTCTTCTCAAGATCGACTCGCTCATCGCTGACGAACTCGTTGTCGCTGGAAGCTGGCAGTCATCGGATGGAATTGAGATTCGAATCACTTCAGCACTTTCTCCCATACGCAAAGCGAAGGAACTTGCAACTGAGTTGTCTCATACAGACCCTTTTAGAGCTTGGTTGCCGCGATACGAACAACATGACGGGAGCAGTGAGTATTCCCGCTCGGAGAAGGAACCCTGGAAGCCATGGGTCGTGTGGCCCTCTAGGGAAGCAGGCCTTGATAAGACTGATCCGTTAAGTATCACGGCGGCAGTGCATCGGCCTTACTTTTCGAAAAGTATAAACGCGATCAGTTCGTTAGCACCACGTGATCCGTTCAAACGCGCTTGGGTAGATCCGCACGGACGCCTTGCGGTGCGATCCGAGGCTTGGGGCCGAAATCCAAGCCATGAGGAAGGTGATGAGATTAGTGCCGAGCGGCTGGTGTGCAGTTCTATCTTCTTGAAAGATGTTCTCATAAAGCGACGTTCGAGTTTGTTGGTGTTGATAGTACTTCGTCGGTACGACAAGGGTAGTAGTAGCCGAGACAGTCAATATTGGCATACCACAGCGGTTGTCCGAATCGGCAAAACTCTGGATTTCGAATTCTTCCCAGGACTCGTTAATCAGCTTCATGTAACGAAATACTGATTCGTGGGAATTGGTTCATGTGAACTGGTTTTGTAACCACGAAGAACATTGCAAAATTGCGGTCAATTTTTTCGCAAGGGACCGACGATGCCGAGTACAAATTTTCAGCGCACACAAGGATCCATTGTCAGGAAAGCTGGTATAAATCTTGTCACGCTATGGTCACGTGACTCGATGAAAATCACTGTCAAAGCATGTCAATTGGTGCAAAGTCGAACCGCTCTGTAACGGCGGCAAGTTGTAATAAAATGTTAAAGTTATGTGACTCGATGTCACAAAATGCAAATTCCCAAGGGCGCTTTCATAACCCCAAGGTCGGTCGTCTTGAGACATTCAAGCTGAAGTGTTGACGTCGATTACATCCCTTTGAACTTTCGGCAAGACTTAACTTCTTTTTTGCACTTCCGGCAATGTAAGCTTCCAAACGTCAGGAAATAGCGCAGAGTCGTGGACGCTTCATCCTGCCCGACATTCCGTCGGTGCCGACTACGTGACGACGATCATGGTAGCCGAGCGCGTCGCCGCGAGACTATCCGCGGGAGCCTCGGGTCCTTGGGATTTCAAAACCGTGAAACTACCTCCAGCTGAATTTACGTGATCGAAATCACTATTGGCACTTCGACACTCGCACCAGCCTCCGCATCGGAAACTATTACTCGCCACTCACCTTTTTCGGCTGTGTCCGGCAATTTCACACACACGTCACCAAACCAGTTTGCTTTCTCGTCCAACTCATACGCCGCTAATTCGAACGAACCTCCTGGCCCCATGAGTGTTACGTTTATCTTCCGTGCGTCAGCAACTGGAAATCTACCGTGCAGAACAATTACGTCTCCAGCAGTCGCACTGAAGGTCTTGGCTCGATCCGGACCCGGCCAAAGTTGCGCCCAAGCTCCTTTCTCCAACCTAATGGCCTCGATAAGTGGGGCAACCACTTTGTCTGGCAACTGAATCGTGAGCGGGTCTGACCACAAGGAGGGATGCCCATTTCGCCAGGTCCTCACCTCTAACCGCACTGGTCCCGGAGAAAGTGCCGTCGGCACCAGAATGTGTGGACGATGTGGATTCGGGGCGCTTACGATTATGGAGCTACCGTCCTGTTTGAAATTGACTTCGGTAAGTTCTGAACGTACGAGTGGTTCAAGAGACGATGCTTGTAAATCCAGCCATTGGCCCGGAACCACCGGGGTCATGAATTCGCCAACGATTTCAAGCGGCAGCACATCCCTGCTGACAAGAAACGTAACTGGTTTCGAAAGCTGACTGTGGTTAGATTCAGCTTCTCCGATCTGAATTGTCAGAGGTCCCTCCGCGGCATCCTTTGGCACATCAAAGCCGGGAGTGTTGGAGCCGTCTGATTTAACTTGCGTAGTTTTTCCCGCTGCATCGGTGAGCACGATCTCATCGGTGGTGTGACAGTCCGGACAATCAAGGGCGGCATGTGTGCCTGGTATACCAGCCGTCGGCGTAAGGCCTTTAGGCTCCGGTAGCTTGTATTCGACGATTGTGACTGTTATCGGCGTACTCCGCTGCCCGTCAATTTCGAGTATTACCTGACTTGGACCACTCGTTAGTCCCGCCGGCACGATCAAATCTTGGCTCTGTAGACCATGAAGTGCGTCATTGGTAGTAGACCAACCACCTTTGGTCTTGGCGAGATACTTCACTCCATTCTGTATGAAATAGGCCGTCGTCTTCGACGCATCGTCCGCGCTCAACCGGTAGCCCTCCAACTCCAGCACCGAGTTGACCGAGACACTCTGCGGACTCCACCGCGTCACCTCCGGCCGCAAATCGTGTTCGGTTGTCGCCGGTGGCTGCGCCGTAGGTCTACTATTCTCCTGACCCATTGCCGTCGCGACCACAAGGCCAACAACCACGCTCATCAGAAATGCGCTTCCAGCATTCATGTCAGGAACATACTACCATTCGACGCTTTCCGTCGATCCCATCCTAGGGCTGGAATCATATACGTTCCACCCTGCAGCAAAATCTCCGAATCGCGATAATATGTTCTTGACACCTTGCCGATCATTCTTTTGGCGGCGGCGAGCGCAACGGCGAATCTCGCGGCGCTGTTACTCCTGGCAAGAACTTTTCTGCCTGTCTATTTTTATCTGGACAACCGCACGAGATGAGCGTAAAAGACTTTCTCTTATTGTCCTAAGCGGCCGATCCGTTGGCCGGTTTTGAACCGTCCACCATTGGCCGGGTTTGACCCGACCACCGAGGACGACCTTTCCAACGTGCGTGATTGTAGCAATATTCCATTGTCATCATCTGACACCCAGCCAAATCGGTTAGTTATTTTGATGATCTAACGGCTGGTGAGAGTGCCGCTTATCAGACAAATATCGAAAGCGCTTTGTCATGAGGAGCGAAGGACTCCGCGATCGGACAGAGTGCCATGGCTGGTACATCGCGCCGTATCACGACGCGGCGGCGGACTTACTTAGCGTCGAAAATTGTTATTGGATTATACCCGAGTTCTTCATTCGGGGAGTGGATGTTTAGTTCTTTAAGGGCGAAAGCTTGCTGGTGACTTCAATCGTTCTTCGCGCTGGCTAAGTTTCGCGGTCGCAGCCCTATCTTGAATCGCAATTCGAGGATGACCGTCCTTAATTGTCGCCACGGCGGCAAAACTATGGCAGAGCAGTGTTCGAGTTTCGGTATATTCCCCTTCCCATTTTGTTCGGAGCCCTACGCCTTTACTGAATTGTTCGACAAACTGATCAAGACTCTTCCACTGTATCTGGTTACTATAATCTATCGCGAAAAAGTAAAGCTTTCCGTCAAGAAAATATAGCCATAGGTCGGTGACGCCGTTGAGCCGTACATTGCTGGCATTTATGTCATGCAGTATCAATTCGCCTACTTCAGGACGATTTCTCACTTCTCGCGAGCGAGGATAAAGAGTTCTGAATTTGGTCAGGGCCATGCCGAGTCCAATGCCCCGCAGTGTCGGGGATATTTGGCAATCTGCTGAGTTCTCTTTCATCTCATTCGATAATGCGATTATCTTTTTCAGCACGAGCGTGTTGGTAAGATCAAGCGTAAGTGTCTTATCCGAATGCCGGAATATGCTTGCACTAAAACCCCGACACTCCACTTGTGCGTAGTCCTCGTTGTTCGGTAAGCCCATTGACTTCGTAAGTTCCGTGACTTCTTGCCAATAGCTTGGTTCTTTATAGGAGACACCGATGACATAGAGCCTGCCACCGAAGAAATGCAGGGCAAGATAGTCAATCCCCTTTAGTCTTTCGTCATTGGTATCTACTCCGGGTCGATGAATCGTAAGTGAGCTTCCTACTTCATCACGTTCCTTTGGCTCTGAAACGCCGGGATACAGGGCTTTGACTTCCGAGAGTGTCATTCCAAGCCTGATGCCACGAATCGCTGGCGCTTTTTCTATTCCGAGCGTGCAAGGTTCTTGCTCTGCCTTCAGTGTTGCATTCTCAGTCGATACCGATTCTGACGGCGGGTTGATCGACGAAAGCCGGAGCGGTTGTTGCCTGAAACCAATCTGATTCTGAGAGGCTGACTTAACGTCTTGTTGTGAGGCTGATCGAATCAGCGGAACCTCTTCACGATATATCTTCTCGACTAATTCTAAATAACCAGTTTGCAATCGCTGATTAGCCCGGACGTCCAAGCCAGACATCAGAATCTCATCTATGGCCTTGTCAAATTCATCGCGCGCCTGCTCGCGCTTGTTGTCTTCCAGGTCTAGCTTGCCCTTGCGAAAATGATCGTTGGCACGCTCCAGTGCCTGCTCTACACGCGGATCGGTCTTCTGGGTTTCAGTCTGAATATCACGAGCAGACGAGCCGCCGGGAATCTGCCCAACGGCTATCCCTGCGAAGAGGAGTATTTCGACTACGGCAAGGGCTTTGATCTTCACTCAGCCGATTATACACCGCGAACCCAGTCTAAGCCGCGCGTCTGCGCTGGACGAAAGAGAAAGCTGGATAAGCTCAACGCGCCTTTTCAAGCACAACGCTAACACTGCCAACCGTGTCACCTACCTTAGCGGCTTCGACCCGCGTCCCGTAACCCGTAGCTTTGATGGTTACAACATAAAAGCCGTAGGGAACGTTTATGTTTGCAGTGCCGTCTTTGTCTGTGGTGCCGATAAACTCTTGTCCCGTTTGTTGGTGCTTTGCAACGCATGTAGCGCCCCCAAATAATTTGTATCCGTTGTCGTACTCACTAACAATACACTGAAGTAGGCCAATCTTCGCGTCACTCGGAACTGGCGCGACTGATGACTCTTGTTTAGCAACAGTAGGTGTTTGGGAAAGGCTAGACACTGGAGACGGCTTAGGACTCTGAGAGACGGACGGGACAGCTTGTAACTGAGTTGGCGTCATAGCGGACAGCGGTGTTGGCGATGATCCGACTGACACCTGAGCGGGCTGAATCGTGATCGGATACAGCAGAATCCACGTAATGACCAGCGCCGCAGCGATGATTAGTGAAATGAGACTCTCATAAATTCGCTTTGCAGTTTTCGAACTCCGAGCAAAAAACCCATGACGAAAGATCGAGATGGTAATCACAAGCCACGCTGCAACTAATAAGAAGACAGAGAACCTGGGAGCACCGCCGAGTTCGAAAGCATAAGCAGCAAGGGCCACGCCTATACCTCCGCCCCAAAAGAGATTGCTATCAGTAAGCTTCCAGAATTTTTCGGCAATCGAAGGATCGGAAAAATCAGACTCGCAAATAGTTGCGAACCTGGGAGTGATGCTTCTCTTGCCCCGCTTTCTTGTTTGTGTCCAATCAGGTTCGGCGGTTGGAGGGCGCTGACCTTCGCCACGCTGAGGCCAATCATCTCCCCACTTCCCTTGATCTTCGATCTTCTTGCGAACTTGGGGCGTAATCGGGTGCTGACGGGCTCGGCTGTCGAAAGGCGGCTCGTCCTCCTCTTCTGGCGGGGCATCGCTAGCCTCAGCCACGCCTTCATCCTCAAGCGATAAATGAATAGTGTCTGACTTGTCCACCCATTCAGGAAGATCGTCAGGAGGGATTTGACGCCCCTCGTATTCGAGGTAGGCCAGCATATCCTTGGCGTCTCGGCTATCGCTTTCCAAGAATGCCCGAGCCTCTGCCTCAGACTCATTCCGCGATCTGCATAGCTGGTCGATTTGTTCTTGAGATGGCTTGTAGCGTTTGGGAGTTTCAGCCATTCACACAAGCCCACCCTTCTCCGAACGGGATCGGATGAATAAGCGAGCTTTGCGTGAATTGACTTGAGAAACCGGAAGCAACACGCGGTAATCGTACCACCGCCCGTGTCAGTGACAACATCCGCCCGAATAGCCCTGTTGGAATCTTTTTGAGGTAAACTGACTTTTCGGGCAGAAATCGCGTTTGCCCGAGAAGTCATCCGATTGAGGCACTTTTCGGGACTTTTCGGGCAAAGCCCCCTGAACCAATGCTTTGCAACAAACATCGAACTCCACTTAAATATGTAACCCAGGGCGGAAGGCGCGTCCTGTGTTGTCCTTACTCACATAAGAAATACTACGAGCCGGGGGCGTCACCATCCTGCCGACGCTGCGGCAAGTCGGGCGTCTACCAGGAAGGACTTTGCTACCCGTGCTGGTACTATCGTTAAGAAGAACTTCTTGATAGGCTTGCGAAGACATGACTCGAACTGCAATCCCTCAAAGAACCGCTGACCAACTTCTAGTTGCGAACAGGCACCGATGTTGTATTTGCCACGAACCGCGAAAGCCGGTTCAGATTCATCACATTGACGGGAATCCGAGTGACCACGCTTGGAATAGCTTGGCCGTTCTTTGTTTGGACCATCACAGCGATGCCACGGGAAGCCAAGGCTTTGGCCGAAACTACAGACCCAGCGAGATTCGCCTTTGTAAACAAAAGTGGGAAGAGCAATGCCAGATTTGGCACGAAACCCACGACGAGGAAGAAGACGAAGAAGAAGATCCAGAGCCCATGGCGACTATGTACAAGCGATTTATTCTAAAAACTGACCAGACTGAGTCGTATCGTTTTGACCTTGAACGAGGTGACGAGATTGCGTTCAATTTTTCCAGCGATGAGCCAATAGATTTTCTAATAATGGCTCAGGCTGAATATGAGCGCTGGTTGAACGACGAAGACGCTAAGGTCGAAGAAGAGGACGAAGAAATTTTGTCTCGCCATGACTCATTCGAAGCGCCAAGAAACGGATGGTGGGCGATTGTCTTTCACAATCCTTATAACGAGCCCGCAGACTTAGAATACGACATAGCCACATGGCCCGCCGACTGATTCATGGGGCCGTATGGTTGGTAGGTATTAGCTGACGTTCCGTGAGAAATCAAAGAGACATTGAGGCGATGTGGAATCATGCACGCGTCGCGTCACAGAACTATATTCGCAATCGATCTGTGGGTATTTACCTTACCGTTTCACCCCAAGAAACGTATAGCGGTTCAGCGATTTGTCTTGAGATTAACGGCCGATTGTTTGTAGCAACCGCCGCACACAATTTCGATGGAGTCGAAAACGGGGCGACGTTTGTAGCGTTTTCCGCAAACAGATCCAGTGACACGCCTTTAGAAATCATTAGCTCCAATCTTGCGCGCAACAGGTCGGCCGACGGTCCAGACTTGGCGTGGCTTGAAGTTGCGGTAGCTTCAGCAAGAGCTTCGGACCTTGAGGGCGTCTCGCTGGATTCAGTAAATTCCCGGCCAGTTATTCACCCGATGGACGGCTACGTAGCGACGGGATTTCCGGTTCATCTTAGGCGCGAAGAACGAGTCAGGCCGAATCATGCAAATTTTGTGGTACCGCTCTTAATATATTTCACAGCTGCCGCGCGAATTGATGACAGCGCGATTGTTTTAGACTATCACCGCGAGGGTCTGGGGCCACAGGGCCCGGGGTTAATAGCTGAACCACATGGCATGAGCGGCGGCGCGGTCTGGCACGTGCCAACGAAGCAAGGTCAAGATGGGATTTGGAACCCAGGGCGAATTAGATTGATTGGAGTAACGACGAGGTACGTCCGTGCTCATAATGAGTTGCACGGTCTGGCAATGATTGAGTGGTTACGCCTTCTGGCAGGCGATGTCCCAGAACTCGCAGAATCTATCAATCCGCTCATCATTGAATAGCTATTTTTCCAACCTCCGACTGTTGACCTAGCACCGACATTCCGCCCAAGCAACATCGGCAAAAACTAGAAGGCTTAGTCAGGAACACTAAATGTTAATACCAATACCCAAGGTGTGTTGAACGACTCTCGCAAACCCTTCAAATTCCTCCGGGAGCAGGAGATGTAGCGTTTGCATTAGCGACTTCTTTCTCAATGCGTCCCGAACAAGTTGAACTGGAAGCCTCTCATCAATGATTTGCAGAATCGCCTTGTGTTTATGAATCCACCACGAGTTTGGCTCATAGCGATACGATCCGGTAATCCGCGCGATACCATAGATATGAACATCGCCTGTTTGTTGTGAGTTGTAGCCCCGGCAAATCAAAACAACATCACGGCTCAGTAGCCTAACGAACCACAAAATCTTTGTTGCGGCTCGGTTGTAGTCTTCTCCCGGATACGCTTCCTTAATCGCCTCCTCAAGGACTTCCCTTTTAACAACAGCAGGATTCACGCGAGCCAGCGGCCAGCCGATCGCGATCACGTTCTCAGCCAGGAAGTCCTGCCAGTGCGACTGGCCCGTCGCGCCTTCAGTGGTCTTCAGCGCCCAATAACGAGTTTCGTCTTCGGTCGTTGCCTCCCGCGGCTGGGTGATATCAAGGCGATATCTTGCCCGGGTATTAAAGACCTCTTTCGCAAGCGTGAAGTCGATCTGCCCACAGACGTGTTCGAGCCGGTTGAACCAAGCTTCGATTTCATCAAGGACGATGCGATCGGCAAGTTCTGAGGATTCAAGAATCACACACGCTTCTTGATTGGAAGATAACCCCGGCCGAGTCAAATTCGCAGATCCAACCAAACCCCATGACGATCCATTGTGACGACGAACTAAGAAGACCTTTGCGTGCAGTTTTCCGGCTGCCGCATCTGCCGGCACCATCCAAACATCTGCAGACTGCGCCAAGCACTCAAGTTTGTAGGGATTATTGATTTCAAAATCTTCAGAAACAATCAGTTTCAAATCTGGAACAGTCTGGAGGGCTGCAAGTACCGCATCTTCGGGATTGAAGAAGGCGACTGCAATGTTAGCGTTCGTTGCCGAACGAAGTTCAGCGAGCAGAATTCTCTCCAAGTTGTTAAAGACAAATCTCATATGACGGCAAAGGGGCACCTTATATCACAATAGGGACTCCCTTAGCTCCAATACCCCAAGCAATCTCGGCACAAAGCCTTCAACCTCCCCAACGTCGACCGGGGCTGCTAACTCTTCACAACTACTTCCGCAAAAGATTGACATCATCATGCTTTAGATCGCACGTCTGATAAGATCTCGTTGATTTGATCGAATCGGTAATAGTTGGTGACCTTCTTATGTTGAGTAATGATGCTCATTCTCTTTTCGAATGCACCTCCATCGTCGTTATCAGAGTCGTTCAACGGATTCACGACCCAAATCTTGACATCTCTATAGCCCTTAAGGGCAGTTCTGAACAGCCACTCGGAATAGAAGTCTGTCGCAGGAAATGAGTAACCAATGATGACGATCTTCGACGCCGATCGGAGAATGGCTAGGGCATTGCTCCAAATATTCCGCGATATCTTGTCGCGCAACACCAGCTTATTTAAGAGAGGGGGAATTAAATAGGGCGTCAGTAAGCCGGCACAGTAGAGACATATGTAATCCTTTCCATGCTGCGACATGGCTAAGCATTCGTTAGTGTGGATACTAACCCAAGGCTTATCAGAATTGGGGCAGAAGTTGTTAGTGCAAAGGAACCAATTGAGCGAGCCGTGCATTTTCAAATACAAACCCTGGTCGGCCCTAGGAGGTTTGGCTTTTGGATTACGCAACGATCTCCCAAGGAGTTTGACGGAGAACTTTTCATAGTGCAACGCGCCCTCGCCTGAATGCTTTTGTATGAAAGCTTCGTCGATAAGAAGATCATAGTTGAACGTGATGATTGAGTCCTGCGTTTTCAAGTTTTCCACGAGTTGTCTTGTGAATTTGCCGTACTTATTGAGCGAGTTCTTTCCTATGAGCTTACGTATGTATTTCTTAAAGTTATTTAGCCGAAGCTGAGTCTTGGCTTTCTCGTCCGTGTCGCTCGGAGCGAACTCATTCTCGATGGCTAATGAGGTGAAGACATCTTCAAGATTAAGGTGCTCCCAACGTCCTGATCCTAATGGCCAGTTGTTGTTCCAGTCGGTTTTGATATATTCGATAAGATCTGAATACTCGCGCTTAATATCCTCTATTTCGCCTCCCAAAAACTCGGGCCGGAAAAACTGGTTAGTTAGCGGAATGCGGCAGTCTGTTTCTTTATCGTCATCGAAGTCCACCAAGGTGTCGCCATAAGACGCGCCGGCGCCTAAGATGAATACCGTTTTATTCCTGTCGCCAAGATACATGCTTAAGCCCAATCGGCAACCACTTCACCGTCAACACCGTCATCGCGAAGTACTCAGTCACCCTAGATATCTGCGCGCCCACAAATAATACACCGGCAAACGAAGCGCAACCATGCCCAGCCCAACCAGGCTCCCGATAGCCGTCTTAAAGGAACGCCACCTCAGTTACTTTCCCCTCGACGACTACTGCGGGTCTGCGCGTAATTCTCTGGCTCTCCAGCAAGCACGTTATGATGTCTTAGGAAGCGAGTACCAGAAGCCATCCAAAAAAAGAAGTTCTGACCTATCAGAACACTGTAGCGAATTGTAGAAATCAGGATCCGCAGTATGGATCAACCGTTTCCTGGGATTTGAAGCCTCTTGACACTAGAACTCACAAATAAGACTCCATCAACAGCGGCAGGTGTCGGATTTCGGACACCTGGCATTTTGTTATTGGAATTCGACTGAAGATTTTTAAGGGCCTTTGGCCTTTGACTTCGTTTGCTCTCCCGCGTTACTTGAATTCTTCAAGAACCGTTTTGTAGTTTCGGAGCCGTGTAACTAATTCGTCGTAGGTCAATACTGTTACGGTCTTAATGCCCTCGCGCAGCAACCGAAAGTCTGCGCTCATCTTCGCGTCCTTAATTTTTCGTGCGTGCCCGGCCAAAATGATTGCGCGCGGTCGAATAGCTTATTTCAAGCGACTGATGATTTACGGCAAAGGGGGTCCGTACGGTACCAAATCAAAACGCCGAATCATCCCCTATCCCCTCGCATCCAGCCGTTGATTGAAGGCCACCTTGCCTTGCATGTGTCTTTTGGCGTGAGTTCAAGGACGATTCAGCGATTGACAAAGCAGATCGCAAACAGGGCGAACATTAGTCGGCCGGTGACGCCGCATGTCCTGCGACATGCTTTTGCAGTCACGGCCGTTCAGAAAGGTATCTCAATCCCTCTCTGCAAAGACTCTTGGATCATGACTGGACTCACAACAACAGAGATCTATTTGAATCTGTCGCCCGAGGAGGCGATCCGAGAGTTTCAAAGCAAATGGTGAGCTAACGCTAAACGCATCGAGCCAGGAACTACGGCCTTTGGCAATGCGCGAAGGCTCTTTTCTTGAGTCGTTTCAAATCAACATAGGCTTAAACCTTTATCAATGATAAATTGGCGACCTTCGTCTTAGCAAATGATGGTGATGAAAGATTCCCATTTTAGGCATTTGGTAGGCAAGAGGATTAAACACTATCGGGAACTCTTGCGTTTGTCACAGCAAGATCTCGCCGATCTTGCAGCGCTTAATAGAAGTTATATTGGGGGGGTTGAACGGGGTGAGCGCAACTTAGGAATTGACAATCTCCACAAAATAGCTACTGGCCTTGGCATCGAGACTTGGAAGCTGCTGAAAGAAGATGAAACGGACTAATCATCACCTACACTTTCCTTAGAATGAGCACGCCATCTTTTTTTTGGCTTTGACTACCGTGATAGTCCGCTCGGTGATTGTATGCGTACTTCCCAACGCCGTAATGAGTAGTGCGATAGACAATCTGTTCTAAATGGAAGCCTTCGCTCTTTCCAATGTCAGCAATCATCGAATGAACAGGTATGAGTTCCCCTTTTATCGTGGAATCTCCGACTACTACGCAGCACGTCCCACCCGGCACAAGCACCTTGAATGCTTCCGCTAACACCAACCGCTGATTCTCAAAATAGGAATCCAGGATAATTTGGTTCGTGGCCGGCCACGCGCGAATCTCAAGCTCGCGGATGGTCTTAAAGTCAAAATCTCCCCAAAGTTCTGCAAAGCCTTCAGCCCACTTAAACTCCAAACTGAATGCTGGTAAGTAGTCAAATGAATTTAGGTATGGAGGATGTGAAATGACCATTCCCACTGGTTTGTCTTTTAGAATCGGCAATGCTGAGAGTTTCCTATTGTCTGCTATTTCAGCAATGGACCAAACTTTAGACTTGGCGGCAAAAACCCACTCGCGCTCTCTTTCAATCATCTCCTTGCCTTTTTTGATGTACGCCTTCCAGACGGGTCTTGGCCGCTTGTCCGGATTAATGTGCGGCCGGATTTCTCCGTCATAGGCATTGGAAGCGCGGCGAATGATTGCAAGAAACGCTAAGGTAAAAAACTCGCGATACTCATCCTGCGGTAGCTTTAAAATGCAATGCTTCACTATGGCTAGATCATTTTTCGCTTTATCGGTAAACCACTTCTCCCCTTCTGTAGAATCAGGCAAGAGAGTTGAGGCTATCTTCTGAGATTCGTCGTAACTGTATTTTGACCTTTCGACAATCAACTCTTCCGTAGAAAGCAAGAATGAATAGTGTTCCTCGAGAGAAGCCTTCAGCCCTTCCCACCGCTTCAAAAGTTCATCGTACGAATACGAGTGCGTTTTCACCTTACAGGCGAGAACACCTAAGGGATTTATGTCGATCCCCACTGAGTTGAAACCGGCTAGTTTTGCCTCGACCAACGAAGTTCCTGAACCGGCATAGTTATCTACAATAAGATGTTTCGGCAGCGCGAATTCCTCTATGAGTCGCTTGCCCAGTACGGACGGGAATTTGCCGTAATAGCGGAAAAAGTTATGAGTCAAGTAGGCCAGTTCGGATATCGATTCCGAGATGTCCCATAGTTGAGTAGGAACCCGTTGATTAACGGCAGCTTGCATGTCTGCTCCTTATAAGTACCAGGTTGCTCGTGATTATACTCAATTCTTCTAGGCGGTCAAGTGGTTTTGCTTTGTGCTTCCTCTTTTGAGGGAGTAACGTCGCTTTCGATTCTCATCAATTCCTGGAGATGGACTCTTGAGCACACGAGACCCGCGGATATCCGGCATCTTTTATTATTTCGCGGAACACACGACCACCGTTACAGGGCGCACGGTAGGCAGAAAGATTGGAGTAGTACAAGAAATCATCGTTCGCAAGCTGTTGCTTCAATCGGAACGCCTCAATGACGCTATGGTTTTCGAACCGTTCTTGCCAGGCATCTCCGGCGCCAGCCACAAGGTTGAATTCGTATTCTACCAACCTCTAAGTGTCCTTGAATTTGGGATCGGCCAAGCTCGCCAAATTGATGATTTACAAATGACTCTGTTACGCATCGCTCCATCTTACGCTTCGTTCAGTTTCTCAAGGGGCGCAATTACAAGAAGAGTACGCTTGCCTCTTCACACTCTGGTCGCATACAGGCACTACCCAGAACTAATTCCTTCTGAGACGATTGGATTCAAACTGAGTGCCATCACTAATGCCACCGTACGGGTATCAGTCCTTGACTTGTCAGACGTGAGGGCGTCGGTCGAGAGTAAACGCGTTGGCGCACAGAGATTCGCAGGTTCCGATAAACTGGGGTCGGGCATTCAATCTATTGAAAAGGTGAAACAAGCAAGCCTAGTTGCAATAGACGCCGACTTGTTATTTAACAAAACGACGAAAGCCCTTCCTGTTGAAAATCCCGAACGACGAAAATACATCTCCATCGTTGTCTTGGGAAATGGCGTTCATTGGACAGAGAAAGATAAGAATATCCTACGCACCTATGTTGATTACACTTACTTGGTTCCCGATGACAGCATTATTAGGTACGCTGAATTTATTCGTGTCTTAGCAGCCCAAGCTGGTGCGGACTTCTTTCCTTTTTTCATGCACTATTTTGAAGGAATGACGAAGACGGCACCCGATGCCTTTGAGGTCGATCAAAACGATTTTGAAATCATTTGTCCAGAAGATGAAACACGTTCTCTTCGAGAAGTGTTGGAGGCTCAGATTGAGAACTACAACGTTGAGTAGGCTCACGCCCCGTATTGGTATTGAATTCGTCTACCGTTCGAAAACTTTAAAAACGGCCGTGCTTATGGTGAGTACACTCATTATTGGCCGCCCGGAACTCTGTAGGAAGATCCTGTTCATTTCTTGACTCGACAACTGATTCATATCGGCAATCTCGCACCAAGTCTTAATACTAGGACTTTCATGCAAGTAATACTCAGGAACAAGAGGCTGTTTTTCGGTAGGGAGTTCCTCATATAAGCCCTTCAGTAAACATCGGTATGTGGCATACGGCCCATTCCACCCATCTGTCGTGGTCAAGAATAAGTAAGTCTTTTCTCCCCGCTCAATTTGCTGATTGAGCCTCTTCATGTATTCTGAACCGACACCCTTCCCAATTTTTCCAAAGACAGCAGAGCCTTTTTTCTGAATCATCTCGGAATGAGCAGTGATCGTTTCACCCATCGCGGAACGAACCCTGATTAAGACATGACAGGGTCGTTCTCGCTCTTTGCCGCGCGCGCTCTTTTTGGCTCTCATACAGAATGATGCCTCCTCAACACAAGGTTTATCGTTCCACAACCATCCATTACGAAACCCGCTACGCACGACGTTATAACGCGTCGTGCGCACCTTCGGCAAGAAGCACCAGCGCCATGTTGAGCGATTCGGACTACGGCTTAGTTAGGCAAAGGTAGGCCGCGTGAGCAAACTGAACAGCAAAAGCAACCAAGCTCCCTGAAGAGGCCGCCCTTACGGATGGTCTCTGGCTTGGTCTGATATATCCCCCGCCGCCTCACACACACTCACACGACACCACACAAACCAGAAGCCAAAACCAATCCTGCCTTGCTCACGGCTCTTTGAAGTTTAGCAACCACCCTGTCGCATCAAGGCTTCGCAAGCGGAGTGCTGTCTTTGCCGACAGCGTACGCGAACCGAAGGAGTAACTGTGATTTGAAGAGTTTCTTTGCCGGGACTCGAAGCAATTCTTTGCCGCTAGTCTTGCGAAAGCCTAAAAATTCCGCGCCCACGACTCTGGTGGTTTTGAGGTTTTGAATGTTTGAGAGCGGGTTGGTTTTACAGGACCAGTTCAAACTCCTGCCCTTGGATCTCAGCACCGGACGAGGCGGGGCCGCCTGTTGCGGCATTCGGCTGGGCGGATGGAGCAAGAATATTTGATTTAGCGATGTCAGTCATCCCAGATCCTACTAGCGGCTCATTTTCCATGAAAGGATTGTCGGCAAGAAGGTCATGGCTATTTGTCGAGTCGAGGGGGTGGTTGGGTGCGTTCGTTGCGCTGAGGTGGTTGTCGAGTGTTGTTGGTGAGATTTGCTGGGAATGATCCTGGGCGCCATTACCATTAGGACTTATCGAAGCCGAATGGAGCTGGTGCTGTTGAGTGGGCGTCATCGCCAGGTCGGATTTGTACAACTCAGCGGACAATTCACGGCCTTGTAAGAGATGCGCGTTGGCGCGTTCCATGCCGTCGCGCAGAGTGTCAAACAGGTTGGTTGCTATCTCCTGGACTTGTGCAATGCCGGCGGTAGAGTGATCCAATGTGACATTGTGCTGCTGGGCCGTTTCGAGAATCGCCAGAGCGACCTTTTCTACGTGTTCGTCAGTCCGAGCCGAATCGCTTAAAGACTTCAAACCTTCCTCTCTGGTTGTTTGCTTCAGATAGTCGTTTACCCGTTCTGCTACTGGCGCGGAAATCTGGTGGTATTGCGTGAGCTGTTGTTCGATGCGCAATTCTGTTCGTGCTTGGGAAAGTTCTGTTAACGCGGTATCGATCGCTTGAAATCCCTGGTTCAACTGCGCCTCACTCTTTTCCAAATCTTGATGTAAAGCCTCGTATCGCTGGGCGTCGGGACCTTTGAGCTCGGAGATCGTGGCTTGTTTGGCGTCTTCTCGTTCCTGGGTGGAAGCATAAAGCGGTTGTTCTCTAGTGGCATCGGCCTGGATGGTTGCTTCAGTGTGTGCTGCGATGACGATTTCCTGCAGTGGGGCAGACAGTTCGCCGTTTTGAGCCTGGGTAACGAGACCAGAAATGTTAGTTGAATCTGAGTCGAGGGAATGGAGTAACTGAAGGTCTTCAGTTTGAAGAGAATCGATCCGGTCCCTTTCTTGACCTTGATCAGGTTCGCTGAGGAGTTGGCGAAACGAGCTGTCATAAGCAGTTGTCGCGCGCTCGTCGCGGATGGCCGTTTCGCGTTCGGGCATTTTTTCATCGACAAACGCATTAAGTTGCATTTCAGATTGTCTGACGCCGAGTTCGAGCCTTTGGGCCGACTCAACCTGGTCCATGACGCCGTAAGCGAGATTAAGAATTCTGTCATCAACTTGGTTGCCGGCAGCAGCATCCCGAATGTCCTGGGGCTCGAACGATTTCCATGCCTGATCGCGGGCTGAGGCATCGGCCGTCAGTCTAACGTCGACTGGAATGAGATCCCTGGCTGTGGCGGTCTGGTTGGTTTCCTGGCCAAGTGAGAGCGGTTCATTTCTGATAAGCGATTGTTGGAGATGATCGCCGAGGATTGATTGTTCGACTGTTTCCTTAACGGTCGTGTAGCGGTCGCGCGCGGTGGGGGCTTGTTGGGCGGCTTTCTCAAATTCAAGTGAGCGCGCTGCGGATAGTTGAGATTCGGTGCCTCGCACGTTTTGCTGCGCACGATCGAGTGCAACAAATGATTGAAGGTAATCATTGCGCGCGCTGGTTGCGTAAGTTTGCAGTTGTGAGGCTTTGTCCATATCGGAGGGACTAAGTGCGGCCCGGACAACATTGAATTGCAGCGCATTTGATTTGAGAAGTCCTTTCGGATCGGGGGCTTTCGGATCGAGTGCCAATCGCACGAGATCCGTTGTGATGTCTCTGTTGGTGCTGTTTGAGAACCGTCCGGCTAATGAGGGTTGCGAACTTAGTGCGTCATTAGCTTTTTGAACACAGGCGTTAAAGTGAGAGTCGCGTCCAGTGAACGCGGTGCGGGCGCGATCGTGCAGCTGGGCCATCGATTGTAATTGATCGTGCAGATCCTTGACGTCGTTAAATGTAGCAACCGGGGCGTCGACGACTAGGGAAGGATCTTTGAGAATGTTTTGCTGGAGGTCGTGCCAGGTATCGCGCTGCGCGTTTTGTCGAACGCCGGCGAGAGCTTCAGGGGCGAGAGTCGGCGAACGGTCTTGGAGCGCATAGCTAACAACCTGTCGTACGGAATCAACTGGTAGGGCGTAACTTTCCGGAAGTCGGATATCGGCGGCGGTAATTTCTTGCTGGACGCCGGCGGAATGAAAGTCGGCCGCAATTGAAATCATATCGCCAAGCAGCTGGTCCTGTGGATCTTCGGAAGCGCGCAGATGTTCGACGGCTTGTGATTGTCGAGCGGCATCGAAGTTATTAACCACGTAGCTTACTGCTCTGACTTCGAGGTCTGAGAATTCCGGAGCGACTGACGAACGGTCCAGCGCGGCATTTGAGAGACCGTTTTGGTTTGCGAGTAATTGAGCGGCGCTCTGTGCTTCGCGTACATCAGCCTGGCCATAGTATTCGCGGTACGCACCGGTTTCATTTGGAGCGATTGTATTTTGGGGCAGTTCAGGGGCTTCAAAGGCGATCTCTCGAGTCTGGGATGGCGCGGCGGTTTGGGACTTTTCTTTAAGAGCATCGTATTTTGCGGCGAGGGCGTGTTGGTACAGATAGTCACGTTCAATTTGCGATAAGCTTCGATAGGTCTGGTAGAGATCGAAGGTGTTGGGTCTGTCTAATGTGGCGGCTGGATTGGTGATGCTTCGATAAAAATGCTTGAGTGCGGCCTGCGTGTTTCTTGGTTCGAGGTTAGCGAGCAACTTTGCCAGCGCGGGGGAAGGTTCAAGTTTGCCTGCTGCCAGCAGTTGTACTCGTTCAGCTTTCTGTTGGCCAAAGAGGGTCATTGAGTGAAGCACGTCGCGCATACGTGCGGATAGTGCTTTGTCTGCAACAAGCGGAGTTGTGCTGAGGAAGAGTTCCCTCATCTGACTAACATCTAAGGGGGTCCTGTCAGGAGCGGGAGTAGTTGCTGGATTTACGCGGTGTTCTTCAAGCTGCTTAAAGGCAGTGAAGTTTTCAGTGCGTATTGTGGACGCTGTTTGAATCAGCTCGTCACTTGTACGCGCGTCGTTGAGGCGTTGTGCGTAATCACGGAACACGGAATTGCTATTCAGCAGAGCGGTTGAATCATGAGAGCCAGGAGGCAACCGAAAATCTACGTACTGTCCGATGAAATGGGCGATCTCGTCGCGTTCTTCATCGCGGCCGGTAATAGGCGTTGGAGCGTGCAGACTTCTCCAGGTAGAAGTTTCGAGTCGGCAATCGTGTATGGCGTTAGTTAGGGCGTCGAATTCGGGAAGAGTAGCAACCGGAATTCGGAGGTTCTCATTGCTGGTCAGAGAAACAAATATGGGTGTTGGTTCAAGAGCGAAATCTGTGGGAACTGGTGCGGACGGATCAAGTCTGGCGCGGGTGTTATCCGCGACTTCGATCATGGATGTGAGATTTGAAACTGCCGGCCGTAGAGCTGCTCGAGCTTCGGCGCTGGTGGAGACTTCGCGGCCGTCTATTCCTGTGAAGAGCCTTTGGTGGCCGGCGATTTCACTGGCGTTTGCTTTCTGGGCTGATTCTATTTGAGGGCTGACTAATTGGCCTGTGAGTTTTGAACGTTCGCTGTGTCGGTCAAATTCGTTCTCGGTAGAGATTTCCGCGTAGCGTGACACATTCGTGGTTTGGTCGCCGCGGGCTTTGGAGGCGTCTTCGCAGGCGGCCTGGACGGTGGCCATTTCTCCGATGGTTACGCCCGGGTACCGTTCGGCGATCTGTTCGATGGTTTCGTTGCTGTAATTGCCCCGAATGACGCCGTCTTGACCTATGACGGCGGTGTCGATAATTGTTTCGCTTCCGGGTACATAAAAGACTGGTTCGTGTAATGGACTCGGGTCGTCGTATTCGTGCGCGGCGAGGACAGGGTTAGACGCCGGGTCAGGAAATTCGAGTGGGATCTCTTCGTTTCGCTGGGACCATTCGTATTCACGGTCAGCATCGACTTGAGCGATGTCGAAGTCAGGGCCTTCGGCAGGTTGGGTAGTTACGGCTTGCCGGTTGTCAGCAACATGAGGCTGAGGTTGGGAGATCGTTTGGGATAGTTCCGTCTGTTGAAGATGGTCGAAGCGTGCGTTGTTGCCGCGGTTGAGCGCTTGCAATTCGTCGAGTGTTCTTTCGTGATCGTTGCGGTGGGCCGCATCTTTTAGCGTTTGAAAGTTTTGGCTCACGCGAACTTCGGCTGCGTACAGATTGGCTTGTTGGCTTAACTGTTCGCTGCGTTCTTCAGCGCGAGCGAAGTCGGTAAGGCGACTTTCGGTCGAATTCTTGGCGCCCATCAATCGGGCTTCAACGCGATTAAGTGCTTGAAGCATTTCAGCGCGCGATGGAGTTAAAGCAGCGATCCGATTGTTGATTTTGTGTCCGGTCAGCTCGAGTTCGCTGATACGTTGGATCTGTGAACGGAAGGGAACTTCCTCGCCGGGGTGCTGCTGAATCCATTGGGTACGTGCCGCCTGTTGATCTTGAACAAGCTTGGCGTACTCGCTGACTTTGCCGTCGTCTCGAACTTTTAACTTGCCCGCGGCGCGGAGTTGATCAGGGTCGAGGCGGTAATTGCCTTTGGCCCATTCGATTGCTTCTTTAGTGAAGGATCGAGTCTCGCGTTTGTATTCGGCGGCGACAAGCAGTCTTAAGGCCGTGAGAGCGTTTATCTGATCGTCTCGAGACGGGGCTTGGTTTTGAGGGGCGCCGTTAAAGCCGGAACGATCGGCGAAGGCGTTTTGTACTTGCTGATTGAAGCGTTCGTTCTCATTGGTGCGATTCGCTTCATAGATAGGCGCCAGGATTTCGCGTCTGCTCAGACCACTTTCAATTTGAGCGTCGACGGTCGGGAGAAGAGTGTCAATTAAATAGGTTTCGTTCTGTTCTGTGAGATCGGGAAGCTGGGGAGGGAGAGCGTCGAGTTTGATCCGATCGAAGGTTGCGTCGAGAGTGGGACCGGCGCCGGCCTGGTGTTCAACGCCGAGGTGATCACCTTCCGGAATGGCAAGGTCGATCGCATCCGAAACGGCATTTTCAAATAGCTCCCCATATACCTGACTTTCATCGTTGGTTGACAGAGATTCTAAGGAGAGTCCGGTAAGCTCGCCGATGGTTGCCAAGCCATGTGAGTTGGACTGGAGTTCCTGGAGATACAGTAGCCGCGGATCGCGTTCTGAAGCTGGGTCTACATTTAGAGCTTCCTCGGGCTCCGGTTGGTAAGGAGCGTTTCGATTTTCTTCTGCGAGCGCGAGAGTAAATTCATGAACCTCTTCTGCGGTCGGCTCCGGAGTCGGTTCGGGAAGTTGTTCGGCCCATTGGGCAGTCTCTTCGAGGACTCTATCGATGACCTCAGCTCTAGCTTCGTTAGTGCGATACGCGTTGTTTTCGTCTTTTCGAATAGAACTATAGATCTGGGTGAAGATCTTGTAGCGGCCGTGTGAGTCGGTCCACTCGCCACAGGCTTTATTGCCAAGTTCATAAAGGCGCTGGCCTTTTTCGCAAGCTGCTTCTGGATCAGAAATGAAGCTGCGTACAAAGTCTATAGCGTGTGACTCAGTTCCGATTCGAACCTTTTCAGCATCGTGCGGGCGTGAGTCCGGATCCGTGGGGATGGCAAGAATGTTGTCGGAAATAGTGGCGCCTCTCTCAAAAGCGTCCCTGGTAAATTGATCCTTCCGATTTAGTTTGCTGGCATGTTGCCCGCGCGTGAATCCTTCTTCGACAGTAAAGAAAGAGTGAAAGTCATCTGATGCGGTGTGACTGAGAACATCAGACCGCGCTTGCTGTCCGCGCGTGGAAACCGGTGAATTGATTTTTACGATCGTAGTTTCGAGACGGGCGATGTTTTTTGCGGTGCCCGGGCTCTTACCATCCCAAATGGCTAACCCATGGTCAGCGTGTTCGGCCATGTAAGCGTCTTTGTCGACCTGCTTGTTTCCATCAACAGAAATTGTGTCAAAGCCAAGGTTGTTTCGAGCGGCATTACCGACGTGGCAAACCGTGACGTTTTGGTAAGAGCGATCGGAGAGGTAACGCTGTACCAGGGCGTCCGCGCCAGGTGCGTCACCGACGAGAATTTGATTGCCGTCTCGTATGTAACGGTCGAGACTGTTGCGGGCCTCGGTCGGTAAGGCTTTAATTGAGCGTGACCCGGAAACAAAGATCGTGTCTCTGCGTTCCTCGGTCTGAGTCTGTTTTTGAAGCGACTGTTGGCGATCGCGTTCTACGAGGTGCTCAATGGCTGATTTAACGACGTCGCCATGGCAGAGTTGCGGACTGCAGCTACAAACGAGCGAAACATTTTCGCCCTTTGCGGCGCGGACCTTTAATTGTTCCAGAGCCTGAAAAGCAGGTCCGTTACCGTTCTGGACTTCCTTCCACAGCCATTGACGGTAGCGCCCGACCGCTTCCTCACGAGAAACGGCCTGGTATTGCGCGGCAGTATTAGGGGCGTGGGACCAATTGTTGCCGAGCGGGGTACCGCGTCCAATATAGATATACGAATTATCGCGCGGACCTGAATAGGTATGGCGATTAACGACCTGAAGGTTGGCGAGTTCAGGTGCTAGATTTCGAGATTGTCCATTTCGGATCATGCCATTGGTCCTTTAGGGGACAGTACCTGCGGAACAGGGTCGGAGACGGAGTTCCGGGCAGCCAGAGTGCAAACAGTGTGCACAACCTGAAAGCGCTATAAGGACAGAGAAAGACTGGGTTTTGGATGGGAATATGGCTTGGGGCCAGGCGAGTGTGTGCTGAAAAGTCAACGCTTTCAGGGCTGGCGTAATTGCCCTGGCCCAGTTTGGAATAATGCGGGCTTCCCACTGCTCGCGCGGTAGTAAATTAACACGAGGTCGAAAGCACCAGGCGCTAGGATGATTAACGGTGACAGAGCGGAACTAATACGTTGGCGGCGAGCGGAATTAGAAGAACTTCTGAAGAAGCCGGCGACTTTTGCGGCGCCTCGCCCGGACGTAAACCTTGTTAGCACCCGGTGCATATATCGGACTTGACGTGAAGTCAAGTCAGGTGTATAGTGCCGAGCCATGGTTAGCAAAAAGCACGTGGGCTCTGAGAAATTGGGGGAAACGATTCGGCGCCTCAGAAGGAGCTTGAGGTTAACACAGTCTCAATTAGCACTAGCCATTGGCGTTGATGAGTCCTATGTCAGCAAAATAGAGACTGGAAGGCTCCCTTATACGCCTTCCGAGGAAACATTGAGATTGATCGCCCGCCAACTTAACACAGATCCGCTTGAGCTTCTTTCACTGGCCAAGAAGGCTCCGAGCGAACTAAAGTCAGCCGCCCAATCCCAGTCCGCGAGGGAGTTCTTCGAACTAGTGCGGGAGCGTCGACTTGAAAACCGCGACTGGCAGGATCTCACTGATACTCTGCGTCGGAGGTTGGAGCAACGCGACGGCCGTAAGGACTAAAGAAATGGGTAAGTGGAGTCATAGCCTTGATGTAATGGTTCGAACATGCCCGCGGCGGGTGTTTTACAGGTCACGCTTCGCCTCACCTACTGCTCGAAGAGGTTCACCTAGACACAAGGCCTTCTTGCTTTCGCAAGCGCTGGAATTGCCGGCGTGGCGCGGTCGCGTTGTCCATTCAATTATTGAAGGAATTATTCCAGACCTGAAGAAAAGGATTTGGCCAGACTTTGAACGGCTAAAGGAGCGAGCTAAGGATCTTGTAACGCATCAAGCTGAGTTCTCCCGAACTGCGAAGTATTTGACCTGCTCGAAATCATCGGACAAGACTAATTATTGTGTCCTGAGAGCTGATTTTTTAGGCGATGGCCTGACTGCCCAGCAGCTCGAGGAGACCAAGCAATGTGTTATTACGGCAATCGATATTCTTGAAGAACACCACTTGGATCTTTTGGCTCGTATACGGTCAGCACATTGGGCTTTTAGCGAAAAGGAAATAAGGTTCAATCTGGATGCCCATGTTCTAGTCGAAGCAATTCCTGATCTCATCTTCTATCAACCAGGTAGAGGGGTGATCGTTGATTGGAAACTATGGGATAACACCCGCGGAACGGCCAGAGATCAACTCCATGCATACGCATTTGCTGCATTGAAATGCGGGTGGTGGCCGGAACTCCGTACACGCAATTTAGAGTTAATTGAGGCCAACCTAATTACAGGAGACCGAAACACCTATCAGATTACTGAGGAGGACCTCGATGACGTTGACGATCGGATCTTTACGGGCATGGATCAGCTAAGCCCGGTTTTTGAATTGCCAGTGCACGGCTGCATACCCGAGACTTTTGCGCCAGCTGAAGGTCCTGGTGCTTGCCAGCACTGTTCTGTATTGGAGGTGTGTAATGGAAGCTTCTTACCAAAAGGAAATCAGTACGAGTCCATTCCGCTTGAACTCTTTTCGTTTGGACGGTCTGCGTGACTTAGATGCAGGGTACCGTCTCATAACTTTTAGCGGGTTGCTAGTCGACGATGAGGACTACGAAAAGAAGGTTCGCCTTCTGTCCAATCTACTCTCCAGCAAGTTGCGCCTTCCAGTCGAACCTTTCCGAAATGGTGATGGCCGCCATTTGGCAGTGGCCGCTTCCTTCGACCGGCTGAAGGAACTGGAAATTCCCGAACAGGTGTCACTCAATCCAGAGGTTACATTTCTTAAACTTGATTCGACTCTACACGCGATTCGGTTTCAGTCCGAGAATGGCATAGCTGGAAAACTCGCGAGAAAAGCGGTCTTGTGGGCGATTGAGAAGGCTCTGTCTTCTTGGACGTCGGGCTGGTGGAGATATGGTGGACGTTTCGTAAGTCGCACACCTGATGAAAATGCATCTACTGAGGATATCCTGGTAATGCCCGCCTTTTATTTTGGTGTTCTTGCAGGCAGGAATAGCACATTGGATCTTGTAGTAGATCCTTCTGTTTGCTACGTCGAACGAAAAAGCCTTTTCCAAAAGTATGGCGAGAATATACCCGCCCAAATTAGAGGGCGACGATACCTCCATTGCTATGGTGATGACTGGTACAAAATCGATGCAATGGGGGTATCGGGACCCGCGAATAAGGAAATGATGGTCGATCCCGACAGCCAGCAGCCAGTTAGCATCTACGAAAGAGCCATCAACAGGTGGGGCAACCAAGGTCTCACGAGGATTCAGAACCTCGCACCGGATGCGCCTACTATAGCTTACAAAACGGTCGGACTTGAGAGTCGCCGGGCCCTATCCGATCTCCTTTACGGGCTGCCAGGTGTAACGGGCGAAGACGAAGCAGAAGAGGCTATACCCCATGAGGAATCCATCCTGGGCGCCGCCGTACGCGGCCGGCGTACTGAAGAGATTATGGCAACAATTAGCTCCCAGTTCGCCCTCTTCGGACAGAGAATGCGCCCAACTAAGCAGCTTCAGGTGGTGTCGTCCGATGTCATGCAGAGTTTCCAAACGCCTCGTCTCCGTTTTGCCGGTGACCAAGAAGTGAGCATTTCTTTAGAGAATGCTGGGCGGGACCGTATGGATGCATTACGTGGTCTAGGTCCCGCTGTGGGAACTCCGTTCCACGATCAGCAACTAGTTGTGCTTCCTGACTCGCTACCCGATGCAGTTAGAACTGATTTCACGCGGCGTTTTTGCGTCCAGGTGCACGATCTCTACGGTCAGCCTTATACACCGGAGGTTCTTGCTTATGACGACACCAAGAGTCGCCAGCTAAGGGAAAAGGCACACGCGATTGAGAAACAACTTCACACAAGCACTGGCTACGCATTATTGGTTCTTCCATCACAAGACAAGCGTCGACAGTCAAGACTTCATGATTACTTGAAGCGGAAATTTTGGCGTAGTGTCCAAACTCAATGCGCATCGGCTAGCAGGATTCTTGGCTTTTATCAACGAATTGACAAGAACGGCGAAGAGAAATGGGTTGTCCGCCAAGGCAATGAGGGCAAATATCGTTCTTACCTGCAGCTCCTGGCCCTCGGTTATTTGATGGTCAATCGCAAGTGGTTATGGAAGTTGGCTGAGGGAACCATGAAGCATGATGTACATGTCGGCATCGATGTGTACAAAGGTGTGGCGGTCTTCACTTTTGTATATGGCGATGCCGACTTGATTACCTTCCACGTCAGTAAGGCGAGCCGCCCCGAGAAGCTATCAGAAAATCATGTAAAACAAATCCTCGTCGAGAATTTAGGTGCCGATCTGGCCCAATTATGTTTGAAACCGCGGTCCATCATTTTCCATCGAGATGGGCAGATCTTTGACTCAGAGATACGAGGTATTAATTCAGCGATAGCTTATTTGCAGAATGCCCATATGGACGTTTTACCGGCCGACCTTCAGGTGGGGATAGTTGAAATCCACAAGAAGACTTCTACGAGACCAAGAGTTTACCGTCGAGTTGGCGCGCAATTCAAGAATCCGAGCATGGGAACGGCTGTTCGGTTAGGGAAGAACGAAGTTGTCGTCTTAACGACAGGTGAACCAATGTTAAGGCGGGGAACAGCGCATCCGCTCTTCATCGAGGTTGTTTCTGGAGACGTAGACGTCATGCATGTCGCTCATGACATTTATGCTCTGTCACACCTCACTTTCACGGCCCCAGGCAGTTGCCTGCGTCTGCCATTTAGCATCGCCCTAGCTGATCATATTTTGCGCGAGAGTACTCCTGGAAAAGAGGAGCAGCTTTGGGATGATGAGATGAAAGAAGCTGCGTCATCGGTGGCGCTTTAGCAAGTCAAACAGAAAGGAGCATGGAAAGTAGATGAGCGAATTGAGTTCGGCCTATGGTGAGTACGAGCGCATGTCCGCTCTTTTTCGTCAACTGAATCACGCTTCGCTACTTGCAAGGCGCGTCGTGCTAGGAATTAATCCGCCTTCTGACGAAGAGCAACGCGGCGTTCGGGACCAACTGGACGACGCCTTGCGTACTCTAAGTGCAACCCGAGAATTGCAAACGTCAACTTCTGTACCTCTAGCTCTTACGCTGGAGGAAGTCTTGCGCCAAGCTCCGAATACTAGTCGGGACGTATCCTGTACTGATGTTTTGGCTATACGCCGGCATATAGAATCGGGTTTGGCATCTCTCACTCCAGAGGATCTGGATACAATCGACAAGATTACTGATGCATTAGATTCCGCGTCGGAGGTTTTGTTCAGGCACATACAGAGATGATCGAATTCTTGTCAGGGGCGTTAGCGGTACTTTCAGCTCGAGCGAACGAGATAATTGAAGAGCTAGAACGAGTATCGGAGGTGCCTTCACCTGTAATTCGACAATGTCAGAAGGTAGTAAGCCAGACAAGGCAGCACCTGAGATTAATTGATCGTCACGGGAAAGAGGTCGAAGGTATAAGCCACGCAGTTCAGAATGGCTTGTCGGTTCCAAGCGTAGAGCCGTTGGTTAAGGGCTATCTTAAGGCATACCATGACCTCAGGCGGCAGATTGATGCTGTCGAGGAGTTCTTTGCGGGACATATTACGAGATTTAGTTCATCGGACGAGTTTCTTACCCGAACCGCCAGCGCTATCTGGCGGGAGGCTAACCTTCCCGGAGATTCCCCTGTTGCTGTCGCCAGCACTAGCGGATATTTTTGCACTCTTGCGTCGCTAGGCATTGTTTTCGCCCCTCCGAACGACGTGCAACGGCTGTTAATTTTGCCGGATCTGTATCACGAGTGCGGCCATCTGGTTCATTCGGGTTCCACTCTCCTTTCAGATAAACCACGATTCTTTGCGGCGCTGCCCGCTTATATCCACGAACTCGAGCAGCAATCTCGAAGGTACGCGCGTCCGCTACCACCTGATCTGACAGTTAGCATTTATTTCAAATGGTTGGAGTACTGGGCAGAAGAAGTTGCTTGCGATACCTTGGCCGCACGTCTTGTCGGCCCCGCGTTTGGCTGGTGTAATTTGCACTTATGTATTAGACATCCAAAGATATTCTCAAGTAGCAAGCACCCAGCTGACGCTGCAAGAACCCGTCATATATTCCGTGTCCTACGGCGCTGTGGATGGGCACAAGAGGTCAGCGACATGGAAAGACGGTGGGAACAATATGTGCGGACGATTGGTGCCCAGAAACCCTTTAACTATGATGATTATCATCCCGATGAACTTTTTATTGCCGTCATGGAAGATGTGGAGGCAAGCACCTCCCAACTGGCCGAATATAAGATGGGAGCCTGTGCTGTAGCGGATGTGCTGAACGAGGCTTGGAAGCGCTTTCTGGATGATCCTCTAAGCTATCCGGCGTGGGAAAAATCAAAGGTGAATGAAATGGGGCGCGTGGCCACTTTTTCCGCCGACGCTAAGACGGCCGCTTAGCCGATATCGTTTACTCTCAAATAACCTTGCTATTCAAAAACTGACAATCCTCTCCACTTCGAATAGATAACGAGGGTCGGTTTGCACGACAGGAGATCCAATGCCCACACCACAAGAAAAAGCCGCACGAACGAGGGAGCGGAAAAAACAAGAAGCGGAGCAGAGAAGACTTGAGGAAGAACAGCAAGAGCTTGCTGCTCAGCGCGAGAGGGCGGATGAATTACGTCAAATGCTGCGCGTTAAGCGAGCCTACGGCATGCTGGTTAGCGAAGTGACTGGTCTTTACGATGAGATGGATAAGCTGGCGAAAAAAGCGCCAAATGAACCTGTAACCACTCTGCAGCTCAAGATTATTAACAGCTTCATAAAGAAAGCTAAACAATTGCTGTCGGGCGATATCATTATCGATGAAGTTGAAGTGTTTGTGGCAGCCGGTGATAACCCTGAATATCGCGATGTGGTTACAGTGCTACGGCAAGTCCGTCAGGGATTAGATCGGTTCGAGGCTATCGATTTTGTTTTTACCGACTCCTTTGACGAAGAGCTATTAGAGAACGAGATTGATGAAGAAGAAGAGTTAAGCGATTACTTTGCGGTGACGGATGTCAAAAATGGCGCTGTTGAATAAAGTACTGAATATCCCAATTCGCCAAGAAGACGTTGATTTTGTAATGCCAGACGTTGATGACGATAGAAGGCTCGGTATAGATCCGTTTCTTCTTTACAGGAGTTCACGGGCTGACTTCCACCGGGCGCACGATCAACTCCTAACTTTCTTTAACTTTGTTCTGAGGCAAATCAGAGAAGGAAATCTTTCGGAGGCGGAGCGGCTGCTCCTGTGCCCCGAGCCAGGCGAGGTTGGACTCGGTTATTCAAAGCACGGCACTCGCGGGAGTGGCATCGGGCCGGAACTCGCAAGAGAAATTGCTCATACGTTTCACAATTCCCCCAGTCTCTTGTCGCGCGGGCTTCGCCATATTGAGGAACTTCAACTTATATGTCCAGGAGTAGGACCTGACAGAATTAGTGACGTAGCCGCGAATGTACTGAAGCTCTTTCTAATCGGATACACACAGGAACAATGCCGATCGTGGAGCATTCCCATCGGGAAAGACGTACCAGTAAATCACTATTTTGATTTCACCGTCCTCAACTGGCATGACGGTTATTTTGACCTTCCTGTTAATCCATCAACGGGTGCGCCGCTGTTGCTAGTGCCAAGACGCATTCTGCGCGTTCTACCATGGATCAACTATGACGATTATTTGGGCGACTATAGTAAATCATTTCTGCGGCCGGTATCTCGAAGCAGGGCATTGAGGTTGAAGCCTAGAAGTTTTTCGCGAGGAGCGCATCAACAGAGCCCCGATAAAGCTCCACAAGCTCCTAAACCCGAAGTCTGCAAAGTTACTGTCCAGAATACTGCGGCGCTGGACACTTATGTCGAGAGAAAGGAACGGGAGGCTGCTAATGCTGTGCCCACAGAACTGTCGACGCTTCAGGATATCGCCACTCTAAAAGAACATGCTAACTCACTCAGCGAAGAACTATCGGGCATAAGTCCTGGCAAGGAGGACGCATATAAGTATCAAGATTTAGTTCATAGAATCTTGACCTTCTGCTTCCATCCACATCTAGCGGACGGAAGGCCCCAAGAGCGAACATGTGAAGGAACGCTAATCCGAGATTTAGTCTTTTCAAACGAAGGTGCACGAAACTTCTGGCGCCACGTAATGCAAGAGTACGGAGGCTTCTTTATTGTTTTTGAACTGAAGAACAAGACGGACATCAAGGGGGGGGACGTCGATCAAGTAGCCACTTATTTAGGTGACGCAATGGGAAGACTCGGTTTTCTTGTATCGCGTGGAGATTCTGCTGCCACTTCATTCAACCGAAGGAAGGCGGTATTTAATAAGGACTCGGTTCGCAAGGTGATCTTGCACTTCACTGACAAGGATTTAGTCGAGTTGCTAAAGCAGCGTAGCTCACTGAAAGATACGACAGACTACGTTCAAGAAGTTTATAGAAAGTTCATGGTTTCATTGGAATAGAGCAAGAGTGTGCGTAAGCCGGAATGTTGCCTTGCGATTTAGCTTAGGCCGCAATTCAACTTAGGCCGTCTTCCAGTTCTTGCGGACGTGGGCATAGCCTATCACCATAGCTCTAGACCTGAGTGCCTCTCATTTCGCAGAAACTCCCTTCAGGCTTAAATTTCTGCCATGAATCCTCTTATTCCTTCCTCGAATTTGCGGTTAAACTCCTCTGGCTTCTCCATCATCAAGAAATGTCCGACACCGGACACCAACACAACTTCAATTCCATAACGATGAGCCACTTCGAAGTTCGTATAACGAAAATCCTTTGAATTAATCGCCATCCGAGGTGCTTTGACATCCATCAGCGCTTTGGGAAGGTTGTGATAAGTTCTTAGGGCCTCCTCACGTGCATCTATTGCCATTCTGGGTGATGCCGCAGACATACCATCGACAACACGCGCCACTAAGGTAGAGTCTGACGTCGGCAAAAACATCTCTCGAGCGTGTGCTTGGGCAGCTTCGGTAAAATTGAAGCGAAAAGGTGCTAACAATTCAACGATTCGGGCAACTTCAAATGTCTGTTCGACATTATGCCAAGTATCCACGCCGACCAAGCCGATGACACGCGTCGATAGATGGCGAGCTGCCTCAACAATCCATTGGCCACCTGCAGAGTGACCTATCAAAAGCACCGTTTTAAGTAGGAGCTGATCCACTACGGCAACAATGTCCTCGCCAAACGCTGCAACCGTCCATTTTCTCCTGCCATGTCCGGACTCACCATGGCCCGCGACATCGAGAGTTACGACGGTATACTTACTCGCGAAGTGTTTCACTTGCGAATTCCAATATGTACGATCGCAGCACCAGCCGTGAACAAAAACGAGGGCCACATCACCCTCTCCGCTCACATCGTAATGGATATTGGTGCCATCGCTTGAAACGGCAACACTGCCTTTAGGGCGCACGCTGCAAAAACGCGAATTCAGACCCATGGGGCTACCTTACTTTGTAGTCGGTGAGATGTGTGCGTTTCATCGGGCGCCCGCCTTAATTTCTAGCGAATAAGCACTCGGGCGCTGGCAAATCATTTTCCGATACGAAAGGGATTACTCGCTGGAATATTAATTTTCAGTTCCTTGGCTAGCTGGTCCGCATGCTTAGCAAGGTGTGCTGCGCCTCTGATCAGCATCGAAATAATATGCTCTCCAAACGATCGAGGCGCTATATCTCCTAAGTTAGCGTAGTCGAAAGTGAAATCAAGAGGCAGGCCTTGGAAGAAGATGACTGCGCGTCTCGGTTGGCCAGCACAACGAGCGCGATGCAGGCTTGACTTAACGTAGCCACGCGATGTCACCTCGAACATGTCTCCCGGTAACAGCACTGCGTGATCCTCCTTGGCGGGAATGAGTTGCCAGTCTCCCGCCGGGGACTTAACTTCAAGTCCCTCGGCGGGTGAAATACTGAGCGTCAAAAATTCGTAGTCGGTGTGTTCCTTGCTAACATCTCTGAGTTCATCTGTGCGGTAGTTCAGTACGCGCATGATTGAGAGGCAATCGCCTTGAAGATAATCGTCAATACTCAGACTTCCATGGGATACTGAAAGCAGTGCCGAGTTCAGGCTGCGAGACAGCCGAATAGCTAAGCTCTTGAATTCCTGATATAAGGCTAATGCACGCTCCCGAAACACCGGAACACCGGGAATCCAGATATTCGTCCTGAGAACGGGCAACACCCCCAAGACTGCGGATGGCTCTTCGATAAAGTCGTAAGATGAGTACCCTCTTGATTTTGAGCCGGTCCAAGTGGAAATGTCTGTACCTGAGTTGTGTGCGATCTCAGAGGCTTCGATCTCGGAAGGATAATAGCCAAGAACTCCTGACTCTGCCGTAGCCAGCGCCCGTACTCGTTGTTGGATGTCTAGATCGTAGAGTAACGCGGCGAGGGACTCCGCTTCCTGTACTAATTCCTTGGGTAGTTTGAAATAAGAATATCCAGCTTTACGGAAGTCGCGAATAATTTCAGTCGAAAGTCTTTCATCGATCGTGTTCATGTCAGTCCCGTGCGTATCAATAGGCCAGCCCCACAATCGCATCTGATTGGCCGTGCACCTTTGTGCTCCGTCTATGATGCGTTCTAACCCCAAGAAGGCCAGCCGGTCCATAGAAGCTTGAGTATTTTGCAGTAAGTGTTTCCGTTTTTGGTTGTTCAGAATCGCGGAAAAAATAAGTGATCTTTTCCTTGTTGGATAGATCAGGTTGGATCACCCAAGGACGATCACTTGCATAGTCTTTAGCGGCTTGCGAGAGAAAGCTGGATGCTTTTTCCGAGTCGAGCCGGTAAACTCCACGACTTCCCCAGTTTATGGTAGTGTCGCAACCCCCATACTTGAGGAAGTACTTACGGTCATGCGGCTGGCGCTTTAAGAAGTCTTTGATTGTTACCCATTCTCCGTTTACATCCCTAAAACCCTTTGCTGACACAGGGTATGTATAAGTAAGGAGTTCTCGGATATCGTCCGAAAATTCACCTGCTGTCTCGTCGAGAAAAGGTAGACACAGAATCATCTTCTGGTCGAACACCATGAGAGGTGGTAAGTCGAATGTGACTTTGCCCTTTTCTGCCAAATTCAATCGGTGTCTGAATAGATTCTCAGCGATCAAGCCGTAGACGGAATGAGAACGAACAAAACTGCAATCGCTACTTCGAACTTCCTTATGGTACCCCCAGTACAGAAGCGGGGGTTGGGTACAACGTATGAGATAGTGCATCGAAGTAGGGTTCGATGAGTTATCTAGCAAATGCAATACTGTTGGTGCTTGAGATTTACAGACGTTTTGAATCGCTCTAGTAATTCCGGTTCGCGGATCGTCGAAAGCAAGATTGGGGTTTTGACAGTGATGCCGATAGAGCGAACCAAGTAGGAGCATATCGCCCCAGCCAGAGCCAGGACACTGTATTTCAAAAATCCTTCCCTCTCTAGACTCGTCTGTCCTGAAGAATAGCGGATCTGTCCATGCCGCCTCGGGGAGTTCGCGATAGAAGCCATTTGGTATCGCGTTTTCGGAATCGTTAACAAGAAGCTTCTTTAACTCGGGCTGCGCATCTCCCAGGACACATCGGCGAAAGATCTCCCGCGAAGAAGAAAAAAATCGGGATATGGTACCGTGGGCAAGGTTTCGTCGATCCATTTCAGAAGCCGACAGCTTGATCGGCTCCGCCAGGATCTGTTCATTAAAGAACAGATCGCCTCTACTGCTTTCAAGCAAGAGTTCATCGATATATGAATGGTATGGTGAGGTATCAGTCATAGAGTTCTTCGAATCATTAGAAATTAAGACCGGGTGTCTTAGGCACGACCAAGCCGCTAGGCTCGATCTCGAATGAAGCGACGGCGTAAGAACAGTAATCCGAGGATAGGTATCCTGCCGGTCGATAATTTCCGCTTTGCTTCACACCCCCAAACGGAGCAAATTTTGTGGCCCCAGTTAGTTGCTGGTTCCAATTGATGATTCCGGTCTTCATTTTTCGGTAAAACTCCTCATACACCTCCCGATGCTGCGTAACGATTCCCGTCGAAAATCCAAACCGAGTGTCGTTGCCCATTTGAATCGCCTTCTCAAGGTCTTGGTATTTTATTACCTTGAGCACGGGGCCAAATATCTCTTCATCACAGTCCTTCGTAGAACCACGCACATCAACTAAGCCGGGGCTCATGACTGTTCCATTGGGTCCTGTTATGAGAGGTTCGAGAATGGCGACGCCGCCAGAAGTTACGAGTTCTCGGAATCGCGCCTGCACCGGCGTTACGGCTTCAGGACGGATCATCGGACCATAAAAGGGTTCGGGAGCGTCCAAAGGATTTCCGATCTTCAAACGAGAGATTACTTCGCAAACCCGTTCAAGTAAGTCCCAATTCTTCTCGTTGATGAACAGTCGTCTTGCAGCTGAGCAACGCTGACCGCTGCTGATAAAGGCTGACTGAATGATGATGCTAACAACGGCATCGACCTTAGCAGGATCAAAGTCTTCAATGAAGAGCGGACTGTTACCGCCCATTTCAACGACGACAATCTTTTCAGGCCTAGTTGCTAGCGCGCGAAGGATCGACAGGCCAGTGGGATGACTTCCGACAAAAAGAATTCCATCCACGTCACTATGTTCTACCAATGACTGGCCAACCCTCTTGGCACCTGTGACACAATTCATAACCCCTGGAGGGATACCTGCCTCTTGCCAAATCTGCGAGATCGCCACGCCTGCAAGGGGCGTTAATTCGCTGGGCTTGAATACGACGGTGTTACCGGCCAAAAGCGCCGGCATTATGTGACCATTCGCCATCGTCAAAGGAAAATTGTAGGGACCGAGAACCCCCATTACTCCGTGGGGACGATAACGTGTCCACGATTGAAGCCCCTTTATCTCGCGCGATGATTCAGCGCATCTCTCCTTGTAAGAGTCCAAAGATGCCGACAGCTTGCCAACCAAGCTCTCAACTTCGACGTTTGATTCCCAAAGAGGTTTTCCTGCTTCAACGGCAACAAGGTTCGCTAACGACTCCTTTTCGCGTTGAATAATTTTTGTGAAGTTCTCGATAATCTCGACCCGCGCTTCTAACGGATAGTTTGACCACTTGTCAAAGCTGTTGCGCGCGGCCGAGACAGCGTCGCTAATGAGCGTCTCATCAGCTTCGTCTGAGTTCCATAGTGTCTCTCCACTATACGGGTTCATTGAGACGACCTGGTTACCACCAGACCGCTCAATCTCTTTGCCGTCAACAATATGAGCAGGCATCGATCTAATCTTGTCTATATTCATAGGAGCTTTCCTCTTCTTGGTCAGTTTTCCTTTGAGACTTGGTTCTTGGATTGCTTTCGTGGGTTAGGCCGCGAAGCACTTGGGCTTGGGATTGGTGTTGGGTTGTTCGAGGGTGCCGCGCTTCCCTCCGTTGGGTTGGTACTAGCGTTAAGCGGTTTCTCGACCGACGGTTTCATTTCTGCACTCGTTCGCACCCATTGTCCGAGTAGATGTATCTCACGTGCCGAGAGGCCGACACCAACGGTAGCAACCAAAATCAAGACTATTCCAGCGAACGTCAGTTTGACGCCCCTTGTCGTCGTTCTTCTGCTTGCATCATTGTTAATCGCCATCCCATAGACTTGCCGCGCAGCACACTCAAATGCCTCATTCTCGTCCATGGAGAGGAGCTTTGAATGGTAATCTTCCCACTTCTTAAACTCAGTGATGCTCCGCAGTGCTCTAACGTTAGGTCCCTTTCCGCTCTTACCACTGGAGCCTTGCGGAATAACTTGCTTCAAAGAAAAATATAAACTACATGCCACAAACGCGAGCGCAATTAAGATTGCAAGCAGAGAAAACAAGTCAGGAATGCATTCCTTGAACAAAAATCCAATCGCTGCGAGCAGCACGCTGTTTGTCGTAATCAATGAAAGAGATTTGGAGTCATTCCACGAATAGAGCCTGTATTGCTTGTCGAGAATGTCTGTCGCCAGGGCGTGATGCCAAGATTGTGGCCTTGAAAGTGGTTTTGGCTCATCCAGCGTAGCAACGCTGACTTCTCCGTTGATATCTCTTGATGTCGAAAGTACATGTTCAGGTCCTGTCGGAAGCAGAATCAACCCTGGTGGTTCTTCACTCGGGTTTGACTCGCGGGTTTCGGCTTCATCTTTAGATTTCGCTGGAGTGTTGGTGACGGCAATCTCTGCAGTGTCAGAGTTCTCTAATACTTGTACTTGGAATCCTTGAGGTAGTGGATCCTCTTCGGGTGATCTTGACTCAGATACTGTAGATTGTTCAGCGGTCGCTGCATTTTGCCCGTGAGACTGAGGCTCTTCGCCGGATCGCTGATCTTTTGAAGTAAAATCGGACGGTGTTTCTACACGTTCAGAGCCACTCAGCTGGATGTCTCGTGCGTCTTCCTTTTCTCTCTTTTCCTTAGGGACACTTGTGCGAGTAGTCAAACTTGATTCAGTCAGGACGTGAGCTGTTGAGGCATCTGCCCTTTCAGGAGCAGGATCTTCTGGGAGATTGATACTCATCTGTCAAATTAGGCGCCTAGACTCTCTGTCAGTTATTGGAATCTGAGACCATACTGCCACTGGGACCGTAGTCGGATCGACTTAATTATAGCGCATGTCTGGATTAAGTTAGAGCCGAGTGACCGTTTGGTCCTCGTTGGTTTCACGCGCTTTTCTACGGGAGCCTTTCTATTTGGGTTTTTCTTGTGAGAAGAGGCTTGTTCCTAATGACTTAATACTAGATAAGAATAAAGTCGGTTTGTGGAATCAAACAAGCGATCGTTGACGGGTATATTCTTGGTGTGACTTCATATGCATAAGGAAGACCGGGCAATTCAGAATTCGAACGACTCAGTTTCTTCAGCTGCGTTCATGCATCGCAACTTTCGTCTATTCTGGGTCGGCCAGTTCGTGTCACTGGTTGGGACACAGATGCAAGCCGTCACTATCAATTGGCATGTTTACCTGCTTACAAAATCAGCTTTCGCCTTGGGGCTAGTTGGTTTGGCGCGATTTATACCACTTGTGCTTTGTTCGCTGATTGGTGGCGCGGTGGCAGATGCGTATGATCGAAGGCGGACAATGTTGGTCGCGCAGACCGTAATGATGGCAGTTGCTGCGTTCTTAGCTATAGAAAGCTCTCTCAATCTGAAAAGCGCCTTGCCAATTTACATTTTGACGGCAATATCCTCGGCAGCGAGTGCCTTTGATACTCCAGCTCGCCAATCTTTGGTGCCAGCTTTGGTCCCAACCGCGCAACTCTCTAGCGCCGTAAGTTTTGTTTCGGTAGCGTTTCAGTCGGCCACAATTGCGGGGCCTCTCCTAGCTGGCTTGCTGCTCGCTTCGCACGGTCCCGCGTTAATATATATCCTAAACGCTTTATCATTTCTGGCGGTAATCACCTCGTTGATGGCGATTAATGTTAACCGTGGACACCGCAGTGGATCGACTCATAAGCCTAGTTTTGGCTCAATAGCTGAAGGTTTGAAATTTGTCCGTCGCACACCAGTGATTGTACAGACCATGATGATTGATTTCGTCGCGACCGTCACAGCCTCAGTAACGGGGCTGCTACCTATTTTTGCGGTCGAAGTATTACGCGTTGGGCCACGTGGCTTGGGAACGTTGGCCGCTGCTCCAGCCGCAGGTGCAATCGTTAGCGGACTTGTGATAGCGAAATATGGATTTGGGCGCAGACCTGGTGTAATGATGCTCAGCGCAGTTGCCATTTACGGGTTGGCGACTCTGGCCTTCGGCATATCACGAGCCTTTTTCATCTCCCTAATGTTGTTGGCTATTATGGGAGCCACCGACATCATTAGCACTGTAATTCGACAAACAACACGTCAGTTGATGACGCCTGATCGATTGAGAGGCCGTATGACGTCTATCAACATGATCTTTTTCAATGGCGGGCCACGCCTGGGTGAACTTCAGGCCGGCTTTGTCGCAGCTGTCTTGGGCGCGCCACTCGCTGTGATGTTGGGTGGAGTTACCTGCGTATCTGCAGTCATCATGATTGCTTTCAGGGCACGCAATCTTCTCGCTCTTCCAGCGCTTTCTGATCGAAGCTTACAGAAACTTGGCACGATTGTCGGTGGTCAAGATGCCGGTCTCGGCAGTAACTAGCGTTGCGCAAACCAGTTCCTCCAAGATTTGATCCATTTTTCCTGGCGTCCGAGATGATTGGTTCGGACTTGCTATCGTCTAATTGCTTGAACTGTGGTTTAGACTTGGCATGTGAGCAGCGACGTGTTCACGGACCGTAATTTCTTCCGGATGAAAGGACAGCTCGCTCTCTTCCATTTAGTAGGCATTTTCATCATGGTCTGGCTTGAAGACCCATGCCAGATGTTCATGACTGGCAGGATCATCAAAGCTTGGGGTTTAGGTGGCGATTCCGAGGCTGTATCGTGTGGGTTGGTTGAACGTGCCGATATAAATCGCGCGTCTCGGGGATCGATTGGTGTGGGTACTTGGCATTTCTTTGCTCCTTAATTCGGCATTGAAACATCGTCGTCAACGAAGGTTTTAGCGAATTGCTTCGCGAGGTAGAGCAGTAGGCGGAGAAGCAAAAGCTTGCGTGGTGCGAAGATCATCATGGCATTCGGCCCTGCTATCGGGTAAAAGGTGGCGTGTGGGAGTTAACGCCTTTTCCTGTTGAAGTCTTTGAAGAACCCCCGTTTTTCGTAATCCTGGTGAATGCGTCGCTGTTCTTCCCAAAAGTCCGCGTTTGGGTCCTTTTCAGCGATCAGGACGGAAATCGTAGTGCCTGCCGGGTACGAGGTGCCGGCCCATGGTTCCTGATTGATGACGGTTCCGGGCTTCTCGGCAGAGTCAAAGTCTTTACCGGCAAGTTCTACCGGGAAGCCGGCCTGACGACCGGTCTTTTGTGCCGTTTCAATCTGGAGTCCTTTGAGGTTTGGAACTTGCGGCTGCGCCACTACGGGAGCATTAGCTGCTCGCAATCCGATAACTCCGAAGACTACGAATGCGATTAGCGGAAGCACGAAGATCCACGCAATTGCGAGGATGATCACACGTTTCCAGAAGCGGCGTTTCTTTTCTTCAGCAGTCATGAGCTTTCCTTTCTTGGGTGCGCCTACTTTCGCGCGCAACTCTTAATTGTGATGGCCGCCTATTCCTTTTCATGTTCGTGTTGCGATCGGTAGAGCAGGAAGTCAATGTGGTTTTGGGACCAGCCGGCATGACTAAGGCAGTCTCTGACTTCGCCGCCGTCAACAAAGCGCCCGCGTAAACTTCTTCGATCTAAAGCTTGTTGGACCATGGACTCCCTGGCGCGGCCGGTAATGGTATGGTTGCGGCTGAGAGCTTGGGACAACTCACCGTTATCAACCTTACGGTTAGCTTCATCTTTGCAATTGCATGTTAAAGGCTTGGTTCGTCGCATGGTGTTTTGCCCATTTCCCGGCTTCTACTGGCCGTCTTATTTTTTCTTTCGTTAGAGAGTTAAGTCGATGTCAAATGTTTGGTCGAGCGAGGGAGACAACTCATCCTGTTTTAGTGACGGTTCAGGGTGCGCGGGGCTGGGGGCGATCAGAAACTCGGTTATTGGAGTGGAGGGATCATGGTCCAGCGGAGTATCGCGCAACAATGTTTCGGCGACGGTCGGGCTATCGAAGGCCTGCGGGGTAAAGACGTGGTGCGTTTCTTCGGCGTGACTGATAAGAGACATTACGCGGTCGCGCTCATTGGGATCCGGCTGTCGCAGAGCGTAGATCTCGAGCTGAACAATCTGTTTAGTGGTGAACGTAGCTTCAGGAGGTTCGTGGCCGGCATTTTTTTCTTCAGCGCGCAGCTGTTCTGCGGTGGTTGAAAGCAGTTGGTGGCAGGCTTCGAAATTCGTAGCGTCGTGTTGCAGTTGTTCTCCCTGGAATTGGACGGCCTTATTAACTTCCTGTCGGAGGTGCTGATCGTTCTTTGATTCAAGAAGGCGTGAAGCAAGCCACGTGATGGGATGGGTGGGTTCCCGGAAGTCGAAGGCGCGCGCTGTGACTTCCCGGCCTTCAAGATCCTGTACCACAACGGGAACGAAGTCTTTTCTTTCATTAAACGAGGTCAGTCGTTGCTGTGCGTCCTTCAGGGAAATGTCGCCGAGTAATTCGCGTCCGGAAGCTTTAGCGGATTGTTCGAGCAACGGCGCTTTTTCTTCCTGGCGAGCATTCGCTTCAGATTCGAGGATTAGAGCTTGCTGGAGCATGGCCGGGTCGGCCAGGGTCAGAGAATATTCGACGAGGCGTGTTATTTCGCTGCGAGTGAGTTCCTTTTCCAGGCGTTCAGGGGTCTCGCCGCGTTGCTCTATTTGCCAATGCCTTTCCTGCTGGTTGCCGCGTTCGCGATGAAAGATGCTGGTGAGAGTTTCTGTCATCTTCACGGCTTCTTTTAGCGACTCAGACAATTCGTCTTTTCGGTCTTCAATCCTATTAAAGATTCTTTCCCGGGTGTCCCTGAGTTCAACGGCAGCCACGGCAGCAGCGCGTCTGCTTCCTGGAAGGATGTGGAGTGTTTTTGCCCCGAATAGTTTCGACTCGTCTTGCTTTTCAGCGATCAGGCGGTCGACGTTTACGAGCGAGTGCTTTTCATCTCCTATTTGCCATCGGGTCTGGTGCTTATTTTGTTCGAACTGTTGTAAGCGAACGAGCCGGACTGCCTGTTCCGCGCGAGCCATCAAAAGCTGTCCTTCGAGCCGGGCGATTTCCTTATCGGTACGGGTAGGTGAGTTATGTTCGACGGCCAGAGACTCTCTAATTCGCTCGATGGTTTTGACACGGTTCGGATTGCCGTTACTGATGGCTTGGTTTTGCAGTCCGGTCAATTCGTTACGAGCCAAGAGCGGGGTGGGGAGAGCTTTCGACTGCTTACTGTATTGATGGGTGATGGCGCGGACCTGGGCCTGTAACCCGGCGTGTTCCGCTGTAGCGGCAGTCAATTTTCTTTGGGTTGCATGAAGAGTTTTCGCGACGATGATCCGGTGATCGTGGAGCGCTTTGGAATGCTGGTCTACCTCGGCCTGGTAATAAGAATTCCGGGCGTTCTGACGTTCGTTAGGATCGGTTATTTCCTTATCGCGGACCGTGGCGGCGGCACGCGCTTCAGCGCGCCGGTGTACGTCGAACTGAGAGATTTGGCGAGTACGGCCGTGCGACGCATCAAAGACCCGAAACCTCCTTTTGTCTCCGTGTTCAATCAGTGATTCGACGTCACGTTCAAGCCTTTCTACTTCACCCGCAACGACCATCGCGCGTCCTAAGACTTCGCGGTCTTTTAGCGTGTGTGCAGGACGTGGTTCGGGCCGGGATGTATCTGAAGGCGGCGGTTCCGAACGAGATTGAAGGGTGTCTTCTCTTTGTTGGTTGTGGCGATCGTGAGGATCAGGAACTTCCCCTGTTGCCGGGCGACCGGGAGGGGAAGTGATACGTTCCGTCTGCTGGTTTAGTGTTGCTGGTTCGCCGCGGGAATCGTCACGAGCTGGCGATTCGACTTCGCGAGTGGAAGCGCCTGGTTGAAGTGTTTGTTCGCGCGTATCGCTGATCGTCTTTTCGGAGCGGCGGCGTTCTTTGACAATTTCAAAATGCAGCGCGACGGCTTCGGCAATGAGTCCGGGCTTGAAAACTTTTTGTCCTTCTGGTGAGATTTCATGGTGAGGAAGCAGAGTGCGTGGTAGATGATCAATCCTTTGGAATTTACCAGAGTCAGCGGCCAGACCCTCTTTACTAATGGCGATGTGGACATGAGGGTTGTCGGTATTCAAGTGAATGCCGGCAATCCAACGGAGTTCTTTGGCATTAACCTCTGCTTGAATCACGTCCCCTGCGTCGCGGGTAGCTTCTTTGAACTCGTCCTTTCGTTCCTGGATACTGTCCCCGCCTGATTCGAATTGCTCCGGTTCAAGTGAGATAACCAGGTGAATCACTTCGTTGCTTTGGGCTCTATCGCCAAAGGCTTCGCCGAGTAACTGGCCTGCCTGATGATAATTAAGCTCGTCGAGTTCAGAGGAAAATAAGGGACGAGCTTCTCCATCTTTCAACTGTTCTTTTTCCGGGTCACGCTTTGATTCAGCAATGTACCTGGTGACGCCACTGGCGCCAGCTTTGGAAAGCCCTGGTTTGACGGCAACGATGGTCTGAGGCATTTAAGATCACCTGTTTGGTTCACCGGCGCTTGGGTAAATGAGAATCATTTTTATAGGAGTGGTGGACTCACAAAGGGAGCCGAAAGTTTCAATCATGCGCAGGCCTTCGCCGCGTATATCATCGCGGATGGCCACGGCAGCCTGGTGCGGGTCCGGTGCCTGTGGGAGAGTCCTTTCAACATAGAAGCGCTGAAACATTTCGACGAGAGACCAGAGGGCAGCGAAGCTTTGTGCAGAGACGTTATAGTGGGCGCCGGCAACTGAGGTAACGTGGTTTAATTGGGCTTCATTGAGAGAGAGAAGATCAGCGTGCGTCGATACCGTTTCGACAAGCTGTTTGAGCAATGACGACAGCTCCTGTCCCATTTCCTCGACTACCTTTTTGGTTTCCTTTTGCAAATTGAGAAGCGCGATTTCCTGTACGCCTTCTTCGGTATCTGGAGCGAGCCTGGTAGTCACTGCCCAGCGGTGAACTATTTCCCGTAAGAGTTCGGCGTCGGTCTTCCGTCGCTTCTTCTTGATTTCGTCAAACAGCTGCTTATCGGGAACCCACAGATTGGTAGCAGTGACCTTACTGGCGAGCTGGCGCTTGGTAAGCGGCGACCGTTTTTTCTTTTTCTTTTGTTCGGAAGATTCACTCATAAAACCTGCTGTTTGGATCAAGGAATTAGGCCGACAATTTCAGGTAAAGACGTACGAGATTTGACGGTGTCAGATTTTGCGTCAGGCGGTGTCGGGCGAGCTTAGGTTGCTATGTCGAGGTTGGTGGGAACGGCGCTAGTTCAAGTTCCAAGGGTTACCATTCCTGGGACTTCGGCGATTTCAACCTGTACAAAGGTGCCGCATTCGGGGGGCGCGATATTGTTCGAAACGAAACAGGATGTTCTGGAGTTTTGAGTCAACTTGTTTGAGCGCCAGCATTGTTTCTGTCCTCTCGGGAGGCCCGTAGCAGAGGCCTCAGTCTCGAAGCTTTTGTCCTTATTCCGGCAGAGTAAGCATGTTTCGCTCGCTCCTATATATTAAGGAGCAACCATTGTGCCTAAAGGAATTAGGTTGAATTCCTAAAAAGTCCGAAAATGAGAACCGCATGTAACCCCTGAGATCAATGGGTTTAGCGGGAATTCGCTGATACAGCAGAAATCCCTTAGACCCCTGGCGAGAAAAGGTCAAAACTTGGGGGGAATTAATCTTGAAGTTATTCGCCTGGCAGGGCTTATGCAGGATTCTTAAGACGAAAATCGTTTCGCCTAATAAAATTAATGGTCAAGTCGTTTCGATTTCACCACTTAGCGCCGCGAAGGCGCGCCAGCGAGCAAAATCCTGTCCGCAACAAAAATAGTAGTACTTCCTGAGAGTCTTTGGTGGTGTGGGTGAGCAACAAAGGGACGGTGGGGTGTGGGAGTATGGGACGATCTTGGCATCACAAATATAGGCGGCGAACTTACCCGCGCGCTGGTGGATAAGCTGCCGCCTATTGAGTCTTACCAAGATGAACGGAAGGCCATTGAGTTCAGGCGTAGGCAGGGCGAAAGCCGGTAGTGTTGGCGAAGCGTTGCTGATAAACGACCGTATTAAGTTCGGAGGCCAGGCGCATTCTGCCCGAGGTTTCGATGTTCAATCTTTGACCATTCAGCCAGCCTGAAAAGCCAGGGTAATCGGAGGCATTCGAATCAGCCGTAAGACGGATGTCCTTGAGCTGAGAATCAAGCTGAATATCCTGCCAAAGTCTTTCGACAGTGGTCATCTTCATACCGTGTTTTTCGACGGCTTCAACGACGCAATCGACCAGGATATCGACGCGACGTTGTTCTTTGGCGATCGCTTCAGAGATGCGCTGACGAGCGATGTTACGGTCTTGAATGTCCTGCTGGCGGATGGTGCCGTTACTGAATGGTGAATACATGATTTTTACCTCTTAAGAAGTGAGGGTTGGGGGCCTCTCAGCGATAGCTGCCAAGCGCCCCCGCGCCTCTTTCATGCGACCGAGACAGACCTTACCTAACCGAGCTATCCAGTCTGCGAACTGTCCCAGTCTTTCTTTGTGGTATGTGATTGATAGCGAGTAAATCGAATGAATGCGGTCGGTCTAAAACCTTCTGTTGGCACAGCGATTGAATAGAGAGAAAAGTGCCGCTCACGGGGCGGTGGTAATGGCGGTGCCTTTGTGGGGCAGAGGCCACGCCACATCGCCCGGTGACGGACTTAAGACCTCCCGAAAGGTTTGAGACGATATGCCTAAGACACCGAGGGCTTCGGCCCTACCAAAACTGGACTTCTCAGAGGACCCGTTAAAGGAACTTCGAGTTAACGTCCGTGGTTCTGTTCATGTACTGATCGCCAGATATGCGGAGTTCGTGGAGCGAATAAGAGGGCAGAAGGCCGACAAAAACAAAGTCGTTGATGGCGGGCTGGAGGTGTTCTTCGCGGAAGATATTGGTTTTCAAAAGTTCTTGAAAGATGGGAGTACAAAGCCGGCGGTCTCGGCCGCGCCGAGTACTGCCGGACCGTCCGCGACGGAGCCTTAAGGGCGAAGTCGTGGGCGTAAAAAGGAGGGGTGTCGCCGTCTTCATGGCACAGCGGCGGCGCCCCTTCTTTTCTGTTTGGGTAACGGTCTTTTGTGTGACGTGCGGCCAGGTGTGATTGGTTCTAAATGGACGCGGGCGGATGATAACAGTGATTATGTCCGGGCGCGCCTTGCTCTGAAGGCGCGGGCTTTTGGGAGGACATAATCTTCTGTTATCAGCTGACCTCCTTAACGGAGGCGAAGGCCTTAGCGAAGCCGAAGTTCCTGTGTTCGAGGATAGTCGCGCACGTGGTTGGCGCGGCTTCCGAGAACGAAAAGATTTTTGGAAATCAGGGTTGAAGTTTCGGGCTTCTGAAGGTTGTTCGGGTTGGGCGGGAGTGCGGTTGAAATAGGCGGGGATAGCGCGACCGTATGGTCGCGCGGCTCGCGGTAGGTCCTTGGTCGAGGAAAGCAAAAATGCTGCCCCAATGGGGCGGCATTTTTCAAAAGTTTGGAGGGCATTAGGGAAGGTTGAGAGTCGTCCAGGTTTCTATATGGGCGACTAATTCCTGGAAGGTGAGGTTGGTTTCATGGTGACGTATTCGTCTTCGTATTTGGTGGGGGAATACGCCAATCGCATCAGCGAGAAGCTCGATAAATTCGGGAGCTTGGCAATCCTCTTCTAAAAGAATCCAACCGTTTCCGCGTCTATTTATTATTGGCTCTTGGGTGAGACTCAGAGTTTCGGATATCCGGGGAATTAGGGTTTCCGGATCAACGGGTAGTGCGGCTGCAAGTTCTTCAGGTTTGGCAAGAAGATAGCCGTGGTCGACCGTTGTGAAAGAGTGGTAGGTTCGGATTTTCATTTGGTGGCCTTTCAGTCAGTGAGGGGGAGTTGCCGAGCGGTTATTGAACTTTCTGTACCTGCATTTCGATGTTCGCGATTGTGGTCCCAGACAACAGCAGTTGTCTTCGGAGTTTTGGCATCTCTGACGGGATGGCCTGTTCCGAGGGTCGCTCCGCAGCGAGGACAGCGCGTTCGCGCGCGGCCGAGCGGAATCCAGTTGCGAGCGTAATGGCAGTAGACTTCGCGTTTCATCAGTTCAACGCTCCTTCCGCTTTCTTCTGCCAGTGCTTCAGCCATCTCTGCGGTATGGCATTCAAAGGGTAGGTGCGGGCCAGGCATGCAGCATTCAGTCGGGTAAAGGCAGAGTTCGAAAGCTGGTGTTTCGGTTTCGTGCTCCTGTATTTGCATTGGTTATGTCCTCAGGCTGCGAGCGGCTGTTCTGCGAATTCGCAGCCGACGATTGAGCATTGTTCGTGGGGGCCGATGAAGGTGCGATTTTGTTCTTTAAGAATAGCCATTTGCACCGAGCAACCTTCCGGGATGCCGACAAAGAATTCTCCGTTGACTTCAATGTGGGCGCCGACACCAGGTAGTCCGTTCCTGCTTTGACAGACAAGATTCCCGGTTGGATCTTCGAGCAGGAAGTGAGGAAAGGGTGATTGATAGATGGCTCGAACGACGCCGTTTACGGTTCGCGCTTTGTTGTGATGGACAACGGGACAAGCGTTCAAGTTAGCGATGGTCGTGTTCATGTTGGCGCTCCTCATAGGATTTCGAATTCGACGAATGACCCGGTAAAGTTTTCATGGGTGTTGCCGTCATATTTGTCGACCCATGGCGTCCTGCGAAAGTGAGCTTTTACTTTCATTGGTAGAGGGATTTGGCTGTGCGGTTTGGTGAGTGCAAGCGTTAGCGGGTTGATCTTACTGTCCAGCGGATTTTCGAAGTGAATCATTACCCAGCCGGCGTCCGCGCCTTGCTCGTTTTTCAGAATCAACTTGGTATCGCCTATCCAGTTCCAGGCGACGTTGTTGATCATGTAGGTTCGGCCGTCCATCTGTTTGGCGCGGGCGACTGCCTGGTTTCGTGCTTTGGTTTGGACGTGGTGAACGTAGCCGTAGATTGAGCCGGCAATCGCGGCGATGATGAGCACGGAACAGGCGACGAAGCAAAATTCGTCGTGATTGCGAAAGAACTTCTTAAGATTTTTCATGTCAGACTCCTTTGGTGGATTGGTGAGGGAGGCTTCAGTTGAGAGGCAAGCGTAGCGCCGCGGTTCTCGATTGTTCAGCAGAGTCAGCTCTGTTGAACAGTCGAATCGTGAATTGCAGTCGGACTAAATTCTGTTAAAGAGACCAGGTAGGTTATGGAAGGTCGTAAACGGTTACGTTTACGCCGTAAGTGCAAAGCTCTTGATTGATGATTTCGGCGATGGTTGCCCAGTCACCGCCGGCGAATCCTGCGCCGATGCGGGGCATGTGCACTGACGCCTTGTGGTCGAGCGCGAGTTTGCAAACTTGGGCGAGGCCGCGCTGGAGGGCATCGTAGCGAATGGGTCGGGAGTTAGAGTTAGATCGGATTCCATGCTGGGCAACGATGTTGGCAACGCAGAGTCCAGTCTTCACCTTGGTAAAAAGAACTTGCCCAAGGGTCAATGGAACGGGCGCGTCGGTTTGCGCCCAGCGCCGGTAGGCGCTTTCGGGCTGATGAAAGCGCTGTGATAGAGCGCGCGCAAAGCCTGCGTTCCAGTAGCCCGCATCATTGCAGCAATGCGCGATAATGCGGTTCCCTGGGGCGACCGGATTGGTGGCGTCGCCGACAACGTAGTTAATTTCGGTCGGAGTTAGCATCGTGTCTTTGCGATCGCGCAAAAACCTATAGCGCTAGATTGAATTCATGAAGCGAGTAACCCGTAAAGGGAGATAATACCGTCGAACCTATGCCTCAACGGAGAAAAAAAGTCGCCGGCCCCGGTGATTCTTAGCCATGTGGTGATCGAATGAGGGGTAACTTTTTGAAGTGGGAGTGTTCTTTTGTCAGTTACGTGCGGCGCTCGGCCGGAGAGCTGTTGCTTTCTTCTGCCTCTTCGTGGAGGCAGCTTTAGTGTTGTATCCGTCCTTTTCGGCGGATAGGTGCTCTTCGGATTACGCGTCCGAAATTTGGCACTGTGTATGAGGCCTGAAACCTTGGTTGGAAGACATGCCGCGATGACAGTAAGGCTTCCGGTACTTCTGCCCTTTCCTGGATGGCTTCGAACGTAATGTTTGCTTGAATGGCTGCTTTGTTGTGGTTGCGGTTCCCGTGCGCGGCTCTGGCGGTAAAGGACAGAATTGAAGTGATGAAAAGGGCGACGAGGACTAACAACCCGATTCGAGAAATGAAATTCTTTGTCATTGGTTTCCTTTCGGTTTGGATCTCGTTTGGGTGGAAAGACTCAGAGAATTGCTGCAAGTGATGGGTTGAAGGCGTTCAGCTGTTTTTGGTAGCGGAGCAGTAGCCGGCGCCCTGACGCCACGTCTCGCGGAGATAGAAATGACTTTGAAGCGAGACTGTGGCCGAAGTCGGCGTCGAATTTGCTGAATCCAATTCCGTCGCGATTGCGGGCTCCGTCGCAATTGCTCGCCAGGTATCTCAAGCCGGTGCCGACAGCTTCTCTTAATGCTGGCGTGTAGTTGTTTTCGAGACGCGCGACGGCTTCAGACAGGACGAGTGGGTTTGGCTCGCCTACCTGGGCGGTCGATCGTGCTATTTTGTCTGCGACCTCCTGCTCAGGGTTTCCATTGTGGCCGCGTGTCCATTGGTAGCTGACTTCGTGCCGCGCGGCGGCTTTGTCGAGACGGTCCCAGAGCTCGAGATTTGATTTTCGTTTGAAGGTGCCGTTCATTGTCTCGACGACGTATTGTGAGTCTGTTCGGAGGATGACCTGGCACGGTTCCTTCAATGACTCGAGCGCGAAGGCTGCAGCGATCATTTCGGCGCGTTGGTTAGTTGAAGATCCGATATAGCAAGCTACGGCGCGGCGGCGTCCGCTGTATTCAAGAATTGCGGCTGCCGCTGCACGAGTGTTCTCACGTCCGTTGCCGAGGCAAGCGCCATCGGCGGTGATGATGACGAGTTTTCCTGGACTGGAGTTGCTCATAATTTTAAGCCTCACAAAAAAAAGGCTCGCGCGCCGAGCGATCTGAAGACCGCTGGCGCGCGAGCTGGAGCCTTTCGATTTTAGGTTGATGGCGAGCCCTCAAAACGGTATGTCGTCATCGCTTAGGTCATTCGGCTCAGGGGCCGTCTCGCCTTGTGCCGTGGCCGCGCCGGCGCCCGCCGCCGCTGCTCGCGCCGCTGGAGCCCTGTCTCCTGCGTTCCCGCCATTGCCGCCAATGAACTGCATGTCAGTGCCATTGACTTCGAGCGAGTGGCGAGGCTTTCCGTCGCGATCGGTGTACTCTTCGACACGAAGGCGGCCTTCGATGTAGACAGGCTTGCCGCGCGTTAAGTACTGAGCGGCAACTTCCGCCTGTCGGCCCCACAACGTGACGCGAAACCACGTGGTGATGTCGTTGTTTTCGCCCGTAGCGCGATCTTTCCTGCGTTCATTCGTAGCCAGATTGAAGCTGCAGACGGGCGTGCCCTGCGGCGTGTAGCGCAATTCCGGATCGGCGCCGAGGTTACCGACGAGGGTGATTTTGTTGAAACTCATAGAATCAGTTCTCCTTTGTTTTAAGTGAAATGAGCGATCTGCGATTGATTCGAGACGCTCGGGTTTTGGTCTGTCCACCGACGCGGCGAACTGACTCGTTGCTTGTCATGTTTCCAGCTCACTTTTCTTTCTTAGTCGGTGAGTGGGCTCAGGCATGAGACGAAACTTAGTGAGAGCAAATGATTGCAGTCTGGTCTTAAACCTGGTTTTGGTTTAATGAGCGGGATTACGAAAGGCTGGCGGTCGTAAGAACACTGAGTACGTCCTTTATTCCGATCATGAGAGGTTCTTTGCCTTCAAGCTTGAGGCGCTTGCCGTTAGCCTGGATCTGGATGACTTTTCTTGTCGTGGTGTAGCTGTAGGTGCCGTTCTTTACGCGGCATCTTATGAGGCTTCCTACTTTGGGTTGGATTGAAGTTTTTGGCGGCATGATGAACTCCTGGAGTGAGTGGGCGTCAGCACCGTACTTCCCGCGTGATGCGGTTTGGCTTCGTGAGACCCGTCGCCAATAGTCCGATTCTGGTGCTGCAGGTGTTTTCGGATCCGAAACATGAGCGCTCTTTAAGCGTTCTGAAGCTCGGGAAGCCCGGATTTCTTTTTGAGCAGTTCCCAGACTTCGGCTCTGTCGTCCTTTGTCAGTAGGTGGATCATGTTGTGGGGCTCATTCGGAGCTCCCGTCGTGCGGTCCTCGAAAAATGCGAACCGGAGATACATGAGTTTCCCTGCGCTCGCAGATCTGACAAATCCAGCAAGGCCGTCTTTGATTTTTTCGTACAAGCCTTGTCGGACTTCGCGGAAGCTGTTACGGACGCGCTCTCTTTCTTGCATAGGGAGAGTGTGGATGCGAATCGCCAGCTTGCGCAGCTCTTTGGTGGAGATTGAGCGAGACTCGTTTAGAAGGCATGTGCTGACAGTAAACAGTTGATCGTCTTGCGCCTCTCTGCAGAGCGGCCGGCTTTCAAGTAAGGCCGTTTTGGTTTCGCAGAGAGTCTTGAGCGCATCGAACATTTTCGTTGTCAGTTTTCCTGCCAATTGGGCAGCGTTCGCAGTTTGAATTTCGTGGGAGAGGAACTCGACATCTGAGGCGGTTACCAGTCTCCGTACAGCAGCTTGAAAAGCTGGAGAGGCCTCTGGAAATCTGCTGGCGATGTTTCTCGCCATGCGTTGAATGATGAGATTCAAGGTTTCCTGGGCGAACTGCCGTTCTTGGGAACCGCTTCTCCGGAGTGGAATGCCTTCGAGCTCAGCGCGCTTCGCGCCGTAGATCGTGCTGAGAGCTGTAAACAGTTTGACGGAGATCCGTCCGGCTCTACGAGCCTCATAGGCGGCCTGTATGGAAGCGATCAGAGCTCGAGTGTCAGTTGCGGCTTTAATCGCCTGGAAGAATGCACGAAAACGCGGAGACCGGTGCTGACTGTTCAATACAAAGTCTCGGGCCATGTTTTGGAGGATCTGATTGAGAACTTCCTCAACATAGCGACGTTCTTCACTGTTGGAATAGACGGAAGTTATTTCGTCAAATTCGTAGAGACCGGCCTGGTCCACGGTCAGTGTTCCTTTGACGATTGCAGGCAACATCCGGAACACGGTGTTTCGGAAGCGGGCAATTTGTGCGAGCGCTTTTTGGTCGTTCAGATCGCTATTTGAATAAATCGTCTGAACTTCCTCGTTCGTGAATTTTCGTACGGCATTCATGAGCTGTACGTGCCGTCTGGTCGGATCTTGCTCCGTTTTCAAAGCCTCGGCAGTTGTGAGAGCAACCTGGGCGATCGCTGGAATTAAAGAATGGAGCTCGGAGGGCAGGTATGCGACGGTTCTGGTTGTGCGAACACTACGAGCTTCGCGATCGGCTCTGCTGCCATAGATTAAATCGAGCTGGTGTTCGATGAACGTGCTGATTGTGTATTCGTCCTCGTTCTCGGAAGAAACTTTCGTGCCGTTCGTGAAAAGCTCGTAAAGTTCTGGAACGAGTTCCCTGACTTGAAACGGCAGGTAATCCTGGTCGACGTCTTCTTCGAGCGTCCCGTCGACAATGAAACGTTCGCCGTCGCTCATGTGAAGCGAGGTGGCGCCGTCTTCGGTATACTGCTCCGTTATTCGCTCGAAGTCTTCCACGAGAGTTTCCAGGTCGTCTTCTCTGACACCTTCGTCTCGTAAGTGACATTCGAAAACTTCTGCTTCGGATCTGCGGGTGGAGTTTGCGTGGCTGCGTGAGGTTTTCCTGGCTATTGATCGCAGCTCGGCGGTAAACGGATTCGTAGTATCTTGTCTGTCGAGCAATTCTCGGCAGCGGAGATCAAAGAGGTTTTGCCGCTCACGTTCGTCATCGCCATCCGTGTAGCAATGTTCCCGGCCGAAGAATTCATAGACTTCAGGTTCGGCAAGGAGTTGCTCTTCGTTGGTGGCGGTAACCGCTGTCAGTTCCATGGCCATGCGGCCAAGCTTGGTAAGAACCTCCGTTACAACTTGCGCTTTATGCTCGGCGGGCGAGATCCCGGACTCTGCTGAATAGCTATCCAATCCGGTCTTGATCTCGTCATAAGCCCAGGAGGCCCAGATTTGGAGCGATCGCGAATCCGTGTCGCCGGCGCATTCTTTAATGACGCGAACGAACTCTACGGCATTTGGATTCGAGTCGAGGCTCTTCTCGGCATAGGGAATGGTGAGGATACGATGTTGGAGCTCGCTTTCGTCGGCGGGGCCAAGGTCGTGCTCGATGTGACCGATCACACGTCCGCCGATCAATTGGGTTTCTTCAATATCCGTTCGGTGGGTTTTGAAGCGGCTGATATGCTCGCTCATATCATGGCCAGGGCTGCCGGTGTCGATTGGACGGTAGAGCAGGGCCAGGGAATTAGGAGCATATTTCTGAAGTAAGTGTGTCTGTAACATGCGTGTTCTCCATTCGGTCTCAAGGTAAACGTGATAGCGTCCAAGGTTCGTATGGAATCAGGTTTGGACCCTGCCGGATTCAAGCTCAGGTCGGGTTTATCGCGATTAGTGATCTGCTCACTGCTTAAGCGCTCGGATAGCCATGGACCAGCTCCGCGCTACCACGTGGATTCAGGTAGTCACTTTTGTGCGATCGCTCTAAAACCCAGCTTTGGTTTTGTTGTGGTGGTTGTCTGGAACAGACGACGCTGGAAGCCGCGAAACGCGTAGCCGGGCGGTCAATGCTGAGGCACATGGAAGCGGGAGTTTGAGTTTTTTCCGTGGGGAGTCTGTCTTTTGTGACAGGTCTGGGCTACGCGGCCTGAGTTCTTGAGAGGAATTCGATGGCTTTCTTAACCACATCGCCGTGACATGCCTCCGGTGCGCACCAGCAGGCCAGGTTAAGTGGTCTTGTTTCGGCGATTCTCTTAAGTCTGAGTAATTCCTTGAAAACCTTGCCATCCCTGTTTTGCATTTCTCGCCAGAGCCATCGTCGGTACATCACAAATACGGATTCGGTCCTTTCGTAAGGGCCGTGCGGTTTTACTTTGAAAGGATTGCCGAGCGGCGATCCCGCGAGATTTCTCATCGGCCGTCCTACATATTCGCTGTCTCCTTTGAACGTCTTTGTGTTTACGATCGTGATTGGGAAGAGATTTGATTTTGGCATTTCGTTCTCGTCTCCGTTGGTCCCTGCGTCATCCTTGGGTTCTAGATCCTCGATCGTAAACAGGGGGCCGTGCGTTAGCATCATTGCGAGGATAAATGCGTGCCCGCATATCTTCGCTGGACAGTTTAAGACGTCATACAGCGTCATACCGATCTTGGCATAATCGTATCCGTCGAAGTCAAAGAGGGTAATGAAACCTGTTTCCGAGTAGATCTCCTGCAGCCGTTGAAAGGCGTCGGTTTGTCGTACCAGGTCTCTATACAACGGGAGGTAAATATTTTTCCTCGCGTCGATGTAATCTAGGCGGGCTCCGTTCCATAACGAACAGAGTGGCCTCCTGCCCTTTCCCAGCGGGTAGCGCTTGGGGGTGGCGGAATTCCAACCCGCTTGCGCCCATCTCCAATAGTCGGCTGTTGGGTGGCCGTTACGGTCAGCATGCTCTGGGTACAGTTTCGCGTACTGCCAGGCGTTTTCGAAGATGCGGGCGCTGAAGGTTCCGTAGAGCGCTACGGGACCGAGCTTGAACGGTGATAGGCCGCTGCTCCAATCCTTATCAGAGTGAGACGTAGTGTTAATTGCGTGAGGATCGCGTCTGTCTCTCGGGCCGATAATTCGAATCATTGTCTTACGTGGGCCCGGTAGCTCTTCCAGACGTTGACTATTCCGATCTGTTTACGCTGTGCGTAGTCGATGCAGTTCTTGGTCCCGCCGGTGCTTCCATCCCAGAGAGCGATAACCAGGGCGTTGCTCGGACCATCTTTCAGAGCCATATCGATCATGCGCTCGTTTCGTATTTGCATTTTCTGCGCGGAGTATTCGCCTGGCGAGCAAACGACGAACTTGGCGGCTCGTTCCACATATTGTCGATAACGGAATTGAGCGGCGCCGGGCCATTTACTTTCCTGACCCTTGAAAGGTGCGCAGGCGACATAAGGAAGGCCTAGCGCCCAGCAGGCCTCGATGAGGGCGCTATCCCATCCCTGGGCAAGGCCTGAGATGACGCCCCTGGGTGCTAGATGCCGAAGCCATTCGATGGCGATGCGATTCAAGAGAGTTCTGGTCAACTCTCCGTAACCGCCGAGCTTCTGTGGCCGGTGTCCGGTCCCTACGATGATGCGACGGCGGTACGAGGACGGAACTTGTGACGGGTGCTGAAACGGAAGAAACGTATTCATAGTATCTTCCTGCGATCGCTCCTAAAATCCAGTTGTTGGGTTGTTAAAGACTTGACGTGAACGTGAAACAGATCTCGCCGGTCGAGGCTCCGACTGTGACTTTAAGTCCTAAGTTAACGACCGCTTCTAAGTTGAGATTTTAGTTTGCCTGGGAATTCAGGGGCGTTTTTGTCTGCTGTCATTCGGCACGCGCTTTGCCACAGGTGTTAGCCGGAGGGTTGGTCTTGTGAGGTCTGTGGCTGACTGCAAAGCTGCTGCGATCTGGCGTTCGAATACGTTGTGTGAGAAGCACGGAATTATCAAGCCAAGGATAACTTACAATCTGAGAGGAACCGATGCGGGCCAGGCGTTCTTACAACAGAACAGGATTGATTTGAACTTGCTTCTCTTTAGGGAGAATTGTGAAGACGGGATTCAAAACACCATACCGCACGAAATTGCCCACCTCGAAGCATACCGTCGAGGGCTCCGGCGCGGAGACTCTCATTGTGAACGTTGGAAAAGGTTAATGAGACAGTTCGGAGCGGTTCCGGACGCTTGTCATAACTTGGAGGTGGACGCGGTATCTTCTCGGACAGGCTACTTCACGTACCGTTGCAAGTGTAATCCGGGGTACATGGTTTCTTTGGAGATGCACCGGCATATTCAAGCTAGTTGGGAACTGTTTCGCTGTCGCAATTGTTGGCAGCTGCCGATGTTTATAGAGTCGTAGCGTTCGCGGTTGCAGTGATGATCTCTTGAGCAGTTTCGAGGGCCGTTTTATTTCCGCGGTTTCGGAATAACTCGTAGTGGTCTTTGAGAATCGTGAGGGCGTCGGCGCGCGGGAAGTCATAGTGCCATCGTGAGAGGATGTTAACGACAGTGCTCGGTCGTTCAGCAGGCGTGAGACAAAGCGCATGATTGTGTTTAGGCATAAAGCTCCTTTTGATTTGCGGGAGAGGGCGTCTGCATAAGATTGGGGTTCCGGGCTCTGCAGCGGCAGTCCGGGTTGGTGCCGTGGCAGCTATTGCAATCAGTAAAGGAAAAGGCGGGAGCTGCGGCAGTGGCGTAAGGCCGTGCCATCTCGAGGTAACGTTCGGGCAATTCATCGTTATGCCAATGCTGCTTTTCCTTTTTGATTGTACCAAGGTGGGTGGTATTTCGATTGAGGTCGATGAAGGGTTCGCCCTTTAGATCAAAGTGCAGCGTTGCTCGATAAATAGAATAGTACGTCGTCGTGCCGTCAGTGGTGGCCATACTGGCGCATGTGATTCTGCGGGTGCTCATTTTTACAGTCCTGGGTCTGCGTCGCTCGTTGAAATTGAATCGAAGTATTCGAAGGTAGCTCCCTGGGCGGCGAGTTCTTCGTCGTGACAGGATAGGCAATCGGTCTCGTATGGCTCAGTACAGTGATCGTCGTAATGGGTACGGACGCGTGGTCCTGAATGGAACTGAGAATTGCAAACGTGGCGGTGCATGACTAAGCGTCGAGCTGAAGCGCGGCCGGGGCGTGGGCTGCAAGTTGGATTGATAAGGCGAGGGATTCTGTTGGTACGAATTCGCTGATATCTACGGCGTCATAGCTAGTGCCGAGGGAAAGGGCTTTTGAGAGCCGGAAGATTCGTTTGGGAGGACGGTCTTTGTTTATGGCAAGGTCACAGCGAAGGATATCCTCTCGGTCGTAACCTTGAAGATTGTTGTTGTCGTCCTGAACAAGGAATAGTGGCGCATCCATTGATTAGATTTTCCTTCTGTTATCTCAGTTGCGGCCTGAGTCATTGAAGTTCTTAACTCGACTTAGATTTGGCAGTCGTTTCAGTAATCTCGTCGAGTCTAAGCGAGCGCGTACTCGAATTGAATGTTTCGCGTGGGGATACGGTGCTCGATGGCGAGTTCGCGAGCTGTTCGTCGGGCTAGTCTTTTGAGTTCGATGATTCTGATGCGGTTCGGATCGCTTAGTGGCACTACTTGAATTGAATCGTGCGGGGAGTTGCCAGCGGAATATTCATCGATGATTGAGGAGCCCTGGGTAACGAAGATTTGGTAGCCATAATTGTCGGCTGTCCAGGTGATTATCTTTGTTGAGTTGGGTTTGGGCATGGCTTTCTGTTCTCGGTGATCCGGATGTTATGCAAAGCAGAATCCTAATTGCGGGGCTTCGGTCGGGTCTGGCGCTGCGTAGTTTCCAGATAGCAGGGATCCCTCGACCTGCTTGGTTCCGAGGTTTCGAGTCGCAGCGATAATCTTTTGAAAGAAGGTGACGATAACTCCCTGTCCTATAAGTTCGCCGGCGAGAGTAGTTGATTCGGACTCAGCCGACAGGCGATATGCGCTGGGGATTCCATGCAGCTTACGAGCTTCGCGGAGAGTCAGCCAACGCCATGTCCCGCTCTTAGATCTGTCTTTGACGACTGCGCCGGTCCCTTGTCCCGCAAAATAACGCTTGGACAGACAGGGAACTGAAGTGCTTTGATCATCGAGTTGGGTTGACGTGAACCCATTTCCCTTAGCGGTCTGATTGGCCCAGTGATTCGTAAGCCACGGTTTTGTTTCTGACGTGAAGTAGCGATCTTCGAGAAGTGATTCGTCGTCTCTGATTTCAGCGAAGGTGCGGGTGTTCGGAGCGGGCTCTGGCCATCGGAAGTCTGATCCTGAGTGGGCGACGATCACTGTACGAACTCGGGCGGTTATTTCACCGTATTCACGAGGATCAATTACGCGTGCGTCGACGGTATAGCCGGCTCGTTCGAGAAAGAGTCTCATCATGAATCCGGCGCCGCTGTTAAGATAGCCTGGTGCTTCTTCGATTACGACAGTGGCGGGATTTAGAGCCCTAATAACTAATGCTGCCCACACGGTCAGATCTCCAAGCGGATGGGCCTCTGGAGGCAGTGTCTTGTCGCGTTTCTTTCCTGTTCCTTTTTGAACACGCCTCGCCATGCTGAACGGTTCGCAGGGTAGTCCGATGGAAAGAAGTTCAACGGCCGGCAGCATCTCGACGGGTACGTCTTCTATGCTGAGGTTGAACATTCTAGCCTCGTGGTGGTTTTCTTCGAAGACCTTGGCGTACTGTTCGTTTATTTCGATGGCGAATGCTGGTTGGTAGCCAGCGAGTCGTGCAGCTTCAGTTAACAAGCCGCCTCCGGCGAAGAGGCTTCCTTCTCTTCCGTTGCGGCAGCGAGTAGCTCGTAATCGTTCGGTCTGTGTGGGAGTCAGAACGATGGAGCCATCGCTTATCTGAACCTGGAGGGTTGTGATTGGCCCGAAACTATCGGTAAGAGCGGAGGTATTGAGATCGAGAACGGGGATGGATTGGTTATGACGGGTTTTGCTTGAAACTACGCGAGTGCCTTCAGGGGCAAGCCTTATTTCAACTCGCTGTTCTGAGAAGTGAACCTGGATAGGATGGGCCGGAACGAAGCCTGCTCTCAGAAGGTAGAGGCCTTCGAGCCAGACTCGTGGGGCATCCTTGTTACGGCCGATCTTGGTGGTTGAAAACCGTGGAAAGACATTCATGGTGCGAACCTGTTTGGATCTATTTCGGGGTTTGAATCGCGCGCAGGTAATCTGTGAGAAGCTTGTCTAGGCGGTCCACGTAAGGTTCGGCGATTTGCTTAACGGGGCTCCCAGTTTTGGCAGGCTTTGCTCTGCGGAGCCTGGTGGCAGATGGATCTGATCGCTGCGGGTAGACTTGCCTCGGGCGGGACTGTGCTGCGGTATTCGATGTTGCAAGGGACAGACTGAGGGCGAGAAGAA
>JAWVEM010000443.1:0-3379 GCA_033856735.1 Blastocatellia bacterium | reverse complement strand
CTGAAATCCGAGATCCGCGCCAGGATGCTGGCGAACGGGAAGACATGACGATGGCTCAGCAACTACTCGTAGCGGGGTCGGCATGGTCCGCACCGGCCGGGGCAGATCTGCATTGCCCCGACCCGTTTCCTCGTGCGTTCAAGCTTCTGCGATGAGTTTGGGTCCGAACTGACGAAGCATGCACAAGGCCTGAAGGTGGGCGACGGTCTGAGGGAGGGCACTCGGATGGGTTCCCTAGTCAACCCGCGGCGCGTAAGCTCCATGATCGAACTGACCCAGGACGTCAGCGATCGCGGCGCCTCGGTTGCGGTGGGCGGAGAAACGATTTTTTGGAGAGACGGGCAGCATCTGGGCGCCGACCGTGCGATCAACGTGCCGCTTGAGGCGAAGGTCTTCAACGAGAAACGTCTATCTAAATATACGATCAGCTTTGATTCATAACGATTGAACATTCGACATACCGTCGCTCTACGAGAGCGGCAGACCATCAGTGCAGAGGTTGGATGAGGTCAGAACGGCCTTCTCGAACAACCCGACAACAGATGATTGGACGTATGCCGGCCGGCGCACGGAGCGCAGACTTCATCGAAACATTTCCTGGGGAGGAACACATGGCCATACAAATGACAGAAGCTGTATCATCGTTACCTGATCAAGCCGGGAAGGGAGCGGTCGACAGACTGTTCTCAAAAATCAGTTGGCGAATTCTTCCATTCCTGATGATTTGCTATGTCATTGCATTTCTTGACCGCATCAACATCGGGTATGCGCAGCTTCAGATGAAGCAGACGCTGACCTTCAGCGACGCCACATACGGATTCGGCGCGGGAATATTCTTCATCGGCTACTTTCTGTTCGAAGTACCCAGCAACCTGCTGCTTGAGCGCATCGGTGTTCGCAAGACCCTGCTGCGAATCATGTTTACTTGGGGAATTGTCGCGACCGCGATGGCGTTCGTGCAGACGCCGATACAATTCTACATCGCGCGATTCCTGCTTGGCTTGCTCGAGGCGGGTTTCTTCCCCGGCATCATTCTTTATCTGACGTACTGGTACCCTTCGGCCCGCCGAGGGCAGATCATCGCCATGTTCTTGGCCGCAACGGCAATTGCGAGTGTGATCGCCGGTCCCCTTTCCGGAGCAACACTGAAGTACCTGAACGGATTCGAAGGCTTTCATGGCTGGCAATGGCTTTTCATCTCCCAGGGAATCCCCGCGACCATCCTGGGCGTTCTCGCCTACCTGTATCTCCAGGACAAACCTGAAGATGCCCACTGGCTGACTGCGGAGGAGAAATCGGCCCTGCGTTTCCAACTTGATCACGACGACAAGGATGTCGAATCCGCACACCACAGCGGCTTCTTCCAGATGCTGGGAGATCCGAAGGTCTACGGCCTGGCGTTCACTTATTTCCTGCTGCTGGGAGCGACGTACACGATGGTGTTCTGGATCCCCTCCCTGATCAAGAGCTGGGGCGTGGCCGACCTGTTGCACGTGGGCCTGCTTGCCGCCTTGCCGCAGATAGCGGGCATCATCGGCACGATTCTGATGGGCCGCCATTCGGACAAGCACAGGGAGCGGCGCTGGCACTACGCCACATGCGTGGCGGTCGCGGCGTTGGGTCTTTTGCTTACGACGTTCTCGCAGGGTGAGTTGATCCTCTCCATCGCAGGCTTGACGCTCGCCGGCGTCGGCATCGTTTCGGCGACGCCGCTGTTCTTTACAACGATCACCGAGTACCTCTCCAAGGCAAGCGCCGCCGGCGGCATCGCGCTCATCAGCAGCCTCGGCAACCTCGGACCGGCGGCCGCTCCCTCCGTCACCGGGCTGATCACCGCGAACACCGGAAGTCCGCTCTACAGTACCTACCTCGTGGCTGGAGCATACGTTCTGTCCGGACTGCTCCTGCTGATCCTCGTTCGTCCCGCTGAGCCGGAGAAGCACGGCTAATCTCATGCGACGGGTCCTGCGCGATTTTCCCGCAAGACCCGCAGGTTGTTGGTCAGGAGGCGCTTCCCAATGATATTCTATAAACTTGCTCAGAGTTCTCGAACCGAAATCGAAGGAATTTGCGCTTTCACGGCTTCGGTGACTTCCGAAAGCAGTCAGAATTATCTGGTTCCAGAACGTAACCCTGATTGTTGAAAGAACCACAATGGCGAGAAGGATCGCAGTCAAAGGTCGTGCTCAAAAGGCCAAAAAGGCGCGAAAGGGACCGGACCGTCGAAAGCAAATTATCGCCGCTGCATCGGAGCTGTTTGCGAGCAAAGGATTTGAGGGCACCTCGATACGTGACATTGCGGCGGCGTCCGGCGTTTTGTCCGGATCTCTCTACTATCACTTTCCATCGAAGGAAGATCTTCTCTTCACCGTTCACCAGGAGAGCCTCACGGCAATGCGGCGAGAGGTGGAAGCTGCTATTGCGAATATCTCGGAGCCGTGGCAACGGCTCGAAGAAGCGATCGTCGCGCATTGTAATGTATTGCTTGGCGGCAGCGTAACCCGCGCAATCCTGACGCCTCCGCGATACTACACGTTTCCCGGGGTCAAAAAACTGGTTCGCCAACGGGACGAGTACGAACAGATCTTTGCCGGGCTCATCGACGATCTGCCCTTGTCGAAGGGGTGTGACCGCCAAGCGTTCCGGCTCTCTCTCCTTGGCGCAATGAACTGGACTGTTTTCTGGTTCAACTCGAACGGACGTTTGAAGGTTGAGGAGGTCGGACGGCAGATCGCGCTTATGGTTCGTGGTGCCGACGTGGGTGCTTCGAACGAAAAAAAAGCGAAGCTGGTGGATGTTCCCGAAAACGCCGCGCTTCGACATCGATCACGTCGCAAAAGCTGAGCACTTTCGCCTTCCTAAACGCTGCCCGATTGAATCTGGAAGTTTGCGGCAAATGGAAGCCTACGGCCTGACCCACGCCCTCTAAAATCTCACGGAGAGAACCTCATGTCCGAATCCCTGATTGAGTGGACGCCCTCGGCCTACAAGTACCCGTTGCTGATCAAGCAACTGCTTCACGCTCCGATGCTGCACTCTTTGAATCAGGAGATCGTTTACCGCGACATCGGCCGATACACCTATCGCGACTTGCGGGAGCGCATCGGACGCCTCGCAAATGCACTGGCGACGAAGGGGGTCCTCCACGGAGATGTCGTCGGAGTGCTGGATTGGGACAGTCACCGTTACCTTGAATGCTACTTCGCGATTCCCATGATGGGAGCGACCCTGCAGACAGTCAATGTGAGGCTTTCACCCGAGCAGGTGCTCTTCACTCTAAATCACGCGCGGCCAAAGCTCCTGCTCGTCAACGTCGAGTTCCTTCCTCTCGTCGAGCAACTCCGCGACAAGCTCGAATCCGTTGAAAGCATCATAGTTA
>JAWVEM010000442.1:0-3691 GCA_033856735.1 Blastocatellia bacterium | reverse complement strand
ATTTTGTCCCACGGACTTACCAGCGGCGGGGCTAAGGCTTCGCCGCTTTTTCTTTTCGGGGATAAAGTCTGCAGGGTTCTCGTGCCGCACTTACTCCCGCCTAATGCGGACGGTATTCGCGCCCAGGTCGGGCTAGTGCCCGCAACGCGACCTGACTCGTACAAGACGGAATTAGGGCCACTACCTATTCCATCTGCAGTGGGGATACTTGACTCCGCGCGGGCTTCTGTCGAACTTCGATGCGGCCGCTGCAATGGCTCTGCCACTCTGATGCGCGGCAAGTCTGCGACTTGCCGAAACGTGGCCCATTAATCTGAACGGTCTCTGACCGTGACGGGTCGAAGACCCGAATGAAAAAGAAGGTTCGCCGCCGGCAAGTCGCAGACTTGCCGCGCATCAGAGTGGCAGAGCCATTGCTGTAATGAGTCACGTATATTATTACCGTTTGAACGGTTTTAGGTGAAACCGCTAAACGGGTGGCATGACAACAGGCAACATGGTCACCGCGCTGAAGCGCGGTGCTGCGGTGCTAATGAGACTTTCATTACCGGAGACGAGTTTTATTGGATCAATTTCTCGCTCCGTCTACCTCCCCATGTACATCTCCATCAGTAATCGCGCCGAGGCTGCTGCTGGAAACCTGATCAGCATACTTGGCCAGCACACCTCGCTGGTAGCGCCGTGGAGGCGGACGCCAAGCCTCCCGGCGACGTGCTAGTTCCGTTTCCGAAATGTTCAGATGCAGCAGGCGCGCCTCGGCGTCAATCAAGATCGAATCGCCTTCTTCGACCAGCGCTATGCCGCCGCCGACCGCCGCTTCGGGCGCGACGTGTCCGACGACCATTCCAAACGTCCCGCCCGAGAAACGCCCGTCGGTAATCAGACCGACCGCATCACCCAGACCTGCGCCGATGATCGCGGAAGTCGGGGCCAGCATCTCTCGCATGCCCGGCCCGCCTTTCGGTCCTTCATAGCGAATCACCAGCACGTCGCCCGGTTTGATCTTCCCGGAGAGAACCGCTTCCAGGCAACTCTCTTCCGAGTCGAAAACACGGGCCGGTCCAACAATCTTCGGGTTCTTAACGCCGCTGATCTTTGCCACCGCTCCTTCAATGGCTAGATTACCCTTCAAGATTGCCAGGTGGCCTTGAGGATAGAGAGGATTTCCCCACGGCCGAATTACCTTCTGATCTGATCGTGGCTCAGCCGGTACGTCCCGCAACACTTCAGCGATCGTTTGTCCGGTTATGGTGAGGGTATCGCCGTGCAATTTGCCATGCGCCAGTAGCATCTTCATCACCTGTGGTATTCCGCCTGCTCGATGAAGATCAGTTGCGACGTACCGTCCCGAAGGTTTCAAATCGCAAAGCACCGGGACGCCCTCGCGAATTTCTTCGAAGTCATCAAGAGATAGTGGAACTCCAGCGGCGTGGGCGATCGCCAGCAGGTGCAAGACGGCGTTGGTCGAGCCGCCCACGGCCATCACAACCGCGATCGCGTTTTCAAAAGCTTCCCGCTTGAGAATGTCTCTGGGCAGAATGTTCGCGGCAATTGCTTCCGCTAGCACCTCTGCTGAACGCGCGGCGTTCTCAACCGATTCCGCATCCTCCGCGGCGATTGTCGAAGAATAGGGCAGGCTCAATCCCATCGCTTCGATCGCCGATGACATCGTATTGGCCGTGAACATGCCGCCGCACGAACCCGCGCCCGGGCAGGCGTGGCGCTCGACTTCACCCAGCTCGGCTTCGCTGATCCGGTGCGCGCAATACTGCCCAACGGCTTCGAACGCGCTGACGACGGTAAGGTCTTCGCTTTGGTAATGGCCGGCCTTGATCGTGCCGCCGTAAACAAAGATCGAAGGAATATTAAGACGCGCGATAGCGATCATCGCGCCGGGCATGTTTTTGTCGCAGCCGCCGATTGCGATCAGTCCATCGACGCTCTGGGCCTGACACACAGTTTCAATCGCGTCGGCAATCACTTCGCGAGAGACCAGGCTGTACTTCATCCCCTCGGTGCCCATCGAAATGCCGTCGCTGACTGTGATCGTCCCGAATACCTGTGGCATCGTTCCCGCTTTTCGCAGCGAATCGATTGCGCGTTCCGCCAGAATGTTCAGGCCAACATTGCACGGCGTGAGCGTGCTATAGCCGTTGGCGACGGCGACGATGGGCTTGTCGAAATCCGCATCGCCAAAACCAACGGCCCGCAGCATCGCGCGGTTCGGAGTGCGTTCGACACCGCGAGTGATTCTTTGACTACGCGAATTGTTCATGGTCGAGATTAGTTCTTTGCCTTATCGACCAGCCGCCCTTCGGCCAGCCAGGGCATCATTTCGCGCAACTGCGCCCCGACGCGCTCGATCTGATGCGTTTTGGTTTGGGCCTCGAGTTCACTGAACCGTGGCCGTCCGCGTCGATTCTCTTTCATCCACTCGTTGGCGAACGCGCCCGATTGCACTTCTGCCAGCAAACCCTTCATGCGACGTTTCGTCTCGTCGTTGATTACGATGGGACCACGCGTCATGTCGCCGTATTGCGCCGTGTTGGAAACTGAATAGCGCATTTCCGAGATGCCGCCTTCGTATATCAGATCGACTATCAATTTCATTTCGTGCAGACATTCGAAGTAGGCCATTTCCGGCGCGTAACCAGCTTCGACGAGAGTTTCAAACCCGGCTTTGATCAGCGCCGTCAGGCCGCCGCAGAGCACGGCTTGCTCACCAAAAAGATCGGTTTCCGTTTCTTCGCGAAAGTTTGTCTCGATCACTCCCGCGCGACCGCCGCCGATCGCCGAAGCGTAAGCCAAACCGATCTGCCGCGCGTCGCCCGTCGGATCCTGATGGACTGCGAGCAAACACGGCACGCCCGCCCCGCGTTTGTATTCATGACGCACAAGGTGGCCCGGCCCCTTCGGCGCAACCATGAACACATTGACGTCCTCGGGTGCTTTGATGAACCCGTAATGAACCGAGAAGCCATGCGAAAACGCCAGGTATTTCCCCGGGGTCATTGATTCGGCAATGTCGCGCGCATAGACCTCGGCCGCCGTTTCATCAGGGACGAGCATCATCACGATGTCGGCTTCCGCCGCAGCCTGCGCCACCGGCAACACCCGCAGGCCCGACTCTTCAGCCTTCGTAACCGAAGCGCTTTCCCGGCGCAGTCCCACCGTCACCTCACAGCCCGACTCGCGCAGATTATTTGATTGAGCAAAACCCTGGCTGCCGTAACCGATGACGGCGATCTTCTTCTCGAGCAGTGCGCCCAGGTTGGCGTCTTTATCGTAGTAAATGTTCACGGTTCCAACCCCTCAAAAGTAAATTACAAAACGACTCGTTCCTAAGCAGACAAACGTCCAATCGCGATGCGGCCGCCCCGCGTGATCTCGTGAATTCCGGCCGGTCTCAACAGCTCGATAAACGCTTCGACTTTTTCCTTGCTGCCTGAAGCTTCAACGATCATTTGCGTATGCGAGATGTCCACGACCTTGGCGCGGAACACGGTGACCAGGCTCAGCACTTCCTGCCGCTGCGCGCCCGGCTCGGCGTTGACAGTAATCAACGCCATGTCGCGCTCGATGTGTGGACTGGTGGTGACGTCCAGCACCTCGCGGACGCGCGCCAGCCGTTCGCACTGTTTGACGATCTGCTCGATGGTGCGGTCGTCGCCGCTCGTCACAATCGTGACGC
>JAWVEM010000441.1:0-5211 GCA_033856735.1 Blastocatellia bacterium | reverse complement strand
CCGTTCGCGCTAGATTAGTTTTTTCTGATAGCATCTGCCGAAGTTTTCTGAAGATCGTTTATTGAATAGGATCCAATGAGCACCGTTACCAAACAAACGCCATCCACGAAATCGACGGAGGAAATTCGAAAGCAGTTTCCGGCCCTCGAACGTATACACAACGGTTTTCCCGTTGCTTATTTTGACGGCGCCGGCGGCACCCAAACACCACGCGTCGTGGTCGATGCCGTGGCCGACTATCTTTTGCATCACAACGCCAACACTCACTGGGAATATCCGACCAGTCACGAAACAGACGCGATGATCGAAGGCGCGCGCGATACGTTTGCGGATTTTCTTAATGCCTCGGCAAATGAAATCGTATTCGGCCCCAACACCACCACGATGATCTATCACCTGTCGCGCGCGCTGGGCCGCACGCTTGGCTCCGGCGATGAAATCGTGATCACTGAACTCGAGCATCACGCTAACGTGGCCCCCTGGCAAGCGCTGGTCGTTGAGCGCGGGGTGCGATTGAATATCGCCCAGATGAATCCCGAGAGCGGCCAGCTTGATTGGAACGATTTTGAGCGATTGGTAACGAAGAAGACCAGAGTCGTATCGTTTGGAGCGGGGTGCAACGCGTTGGGAACGGTGAATGAATATCGTCGCGCGGTAGAGCTGGCTCATTCAGTCGGCGCGCTCGCTCTCGTCGATGCGGTGCATTACGCTCCCTACTTCCTGTGCGACGTGAAGGAAACGAACTGTGATTTTCTGACTTGCTCGGCGTATAAATTCTACGGACCACACGTCAGTGTCTTTTATGGAAAGAAGGATCTGCTGGAGTCGATCGACTTTCCGAAGTTGGACCCGGCCCCGAACACGGCGCCAGAACGAGTAGAGATGGGAACGCAGAATCACGAAGGAATCGCCGGTGCCGCCGCGACGGTTGATTTCTATGCTTCTCTGGTAGCGCAGGCTGGCAGCTTGCGGCCTCGTCGGGAACTCCTTCAATCCGCTTTCAAAGGTTTGCGCGAGCACAGCGCGGCGCAGGTGCGGCATCTTTGGGAAGCTCTGACAAAGATCAACGGCGTGCGCTTGTATGGCCCGCCTCCCGAGGTCGCGCGCACACCCACCGTGTCATTCGTGGTCGATCGAGTGGCTTCGACGGAAGTCGCACGACGACTCGCCGAGCGTGGACTGTTTGCATCGCACGGTGATTTCTACGCCGCGACTGTGATCGAGCGTCTAGGCTTGGCGCCCGAAGGCCTCGTGCGCGTGGGATGTGCCTGCTATACCAGCGATGAAGAGATCGAAAGGTTGATTGAAGCTGTGGGAGAGATTGCAAAAGGCTAGTTCTTTCGACGCGGCTATGCCGCCTGATGTGCGGTAAGGCTTTGCCTTACCGTTGTTCCTCTAGCTTTTGGAGGCTATGCCTCCTAAACCAATAAGATGAGGCATAGCCTCCCTGGGGATTATTAAAAGCTCAACGGAAAGGCTAAGCCTTTCCGCACATCAGGGGGCATAGCCGAGCATGTAACTTGAGATGAAACAGTACCACGACATCCTTCGCTCAATCCTCGAGCACGGCACAGAGCACCAAGATCGCACGGGTGTCGGCACGATTTCTCACTTTGGATTCCAAACTCGACTCGATCTGCGCGCCGGTTTTCCCATTGTCACCACGAAGAAGGTTCCGTTTCGTTGGATTGCCGAAGAGCTGTTCTGGTTCTTGTCCGGCGATACAAATGAAACGAATCTGCGCTCGACGGGAGTCGACATCTGGAAAGAATGGGCCGACGCAGAGCACACGCAGCGCTTTGGCCGCGAGCCGGGCGACCTCGGGCCGGTGTACGGCTACCTCTGGCGTTCGTTTGGCGGGCATTATCCGAAGCGGGATGGCGTCGATCAGATTGCGCGTTTGATTCAGGAGATCGAAGCGAATCCAAACTCGCGGCGTTTGATCGTGAGCGGCTGGGATCCGCGCGAGTGCGATAACGTCGACCTGCCCCCATGTCACACTTTATTTCAGTTCAAAGTTGAGCAAGCGCAAGTCCCGATTTTGCATTGTCAACTTTATCAGCGCTCGGCCGACGCTTTCCTCGGCGTACCTTTCAACATCAGCTCCTATGCTCTGCTGACTCATCTGGTCGCGCATGTGTGTGGGTTGGAAGTGGGCGAGTTCATCTACACTCTGGGGGATTATCACATCTACCAGAACCACCGCGATCAGGTTCGCGAGCTGCTCTCACGCAAGCCTCTGCCGTTGCCGCGTCTGGAAATTAAGGACGAGCGGCGATTGCGTGGATTGGAAGGCTTGCTCAGCATGCGTTACGAACACCTGAACCTTGTCGGGTATGAATCACACGCAAAGATCGCGGCTACGGTAGCGGTCTAAACATTCGTTCATGGCGGCTCGCGCGCTAACGAACGGGGCATTAGCCCGACCGTAAGAGAGGGCTCTAGAAAAGAGGCGACAGTCGTCGCGCTTCAAATGCTTATTGGCATAGTCGCAGTAGATCAGAATCTCGCTATCGGCAAAGCCGGCCGGCTGCCGTGGCATTACTCTGCCGATATGAAGTTCTTTAAAGAGACGACGATCGGGAACGCGGTGGTAATGGGGCGGCGCACGTGGCTGACATTGAAGGGACCGCTAAAGGATCGGCAGAACATTGTTCTTAGTCGCGAACAGAATCTTGCGAAGCAGGATTCGTTGATCGTTTTGCGCGACGTGGATTCTGTAATCGATCTGGTAAGCGATCGGGATATCCACCTCTTCGTCATCGGCGGCGCACAGGTTTACGAATCATTCTCACCGCACATCGAAAGATGGATTGTGACCGAAGTCCCGCTCGCTGTAGAAGGCGCTGACACTTTCATGCCCGCAAACTTTTTAGACGGTTTTGAGATGTATGAACTGCGTCAGTTGGACGAAGGACTGCGGGTGAAATTCTACGAACGAAATTCTTAATTCTTCCTTGGTTCTTTTCTTAAGTGGCACAGACTTCAGTCTGTGAACGATTTGGCTGAAAGAAATCACAGACTAAAGTCTGTGCTACTGTCATGGCCTTAGTTTCACCGCCCGCGCCGCTATATGGCTTTTCTTTTGCTTAGCTCGACCCTGGATTTCTTTTCTACTTCCGATGCCTTCCATTGATTGATAGCCGCTAGTGCCACAATCTGACGAAAACGATCCGTTAGATCCTCTGCGGCCTGGTGCACTCGCTCTTCATTTTTGGGAGCTAGTCGCTTAAAAACATCCAGGTCAAATCCGACTCGTCCTTCAGAAGAGTCGACACTGCTCTTGTTGGCTGCGCTCACCGTCTCGTCCAGGACTGCCAGGGCCAATGTCTCATCCACCTCTACAATCGCCTTCGCCAATCTGCTCAAACTCAATAACGTAAAATCATATCCTTTGCCGGCTGCTATGGTTTCCGGCATTCCGGGGGGCGGCGGCATCGGTGTGGCATCAGCTTTCTTCAATTGCTTTATCGCCTGATAGACCAGGGGCGTCGCCCGCCATTTATTCTCGGCCGATAAACATTTCTTTAGCAGGACCGGATACACTTGAACAATTGAGGTTGCCCTGGTCAGTCGTTCAGCCAACCTTACGGCCTGGTCGATCTCACCCTGCTCGGCCAACGCAATCGCTTCCGGTGCGTTTACGCTTTCAATCAGTTGACTCTTATGCGAGTCGTCCGGCAGCTTGTCGATCATCTCGCGGGCTTTGTCGAAATCTCCACGGCCAATCGCGATGTTGATGATTAGGTCATCGGGCTGATCGCTGTCCAGCGCTTTCTTGACGCGTTGCTCGTAACTTTCTTCGCGCGGCTTTTTGTCATCAGCGGTTGTCAGCGAGGTCTCCTCGCCGGGCCTTCTGCTAAGTCTTTCTAACCGGGAAAACGGTCCCAGTAATTCTGGAGCATATTCGTTTAGCGGGAGCCACGCTGACAAAAGAGTGCCTCGAAATCTAATGGCACTTCCAGGTTCGCGTTGCTCCAGCGCGCCCAAACTCTCGATTACATAGCCGACATACGCCCTCATTACCATTGGACCCGGCGGTCGCAGTTGTGGATCTTTGCCGCCGGCACTCTTCCCAACCAGAGCTAGATACGATCCGCTGTTGTTGGCAACAAGATCCCTGAGGAACATGTACGTTCTAAGCGCGCTGCCATTGGATTGCGATATCGGGAATGAGCGCAATCTTTCGATGTACTCGACGATTAGAGTGTCCGCCGCCTTCCGATCTCGGGCGGCCATCTGGAAAATCATGGACCCTACATTTAGCATCGTCGGATCAGCGTCAATTGCTTTGAGAAGATAATCGGTCGCAGCTTCGTTGTCGCCAGCTTCAATTGATTTAGCAGCGAGATTCGAATACTGGTAGAGCGCCTCAAGTTTCCCCAGTGTTTTCTCGCTTAACTGCGCAAGTTGGCCGGCAAGAGCCTTGTCACGGCTGGCAATCTCCAAGACGCGATTGCGAATGACGTCTCGAGCAATTTGATTTGAGCCAGAAAACGTTGGGGCTGATCCGACTGGCCTACTGCGAAGCTTGAGCTGCTCTTCTTCGTCCGGGAAAGTAAGTTCGCAGGCCTCACGCAACAACCTCTTAGACCACTCCCGGTCGAGTGTCCAAGCCGCATCAGCGATTTCCGCTTTTGCCGACGCGCGCGGCAGAGGCTCCAGCTTCCTTGCTCTCGACTCCAGTGTTTGAAGATCAGAAAGCAGCGAGTTCCTTTCTATAAGAACTTCTTCACTATCGATGGTTTGATTCTTTTGGCCTGATTGGCCGCGAGGGGCGGGAGTTGCGACGATGACCATCGCTGAAAGCAATAGAACCCGCCGTAAGGTTGGTTGCATTTTCATCGGGATCAGGAAAACTTACTCCCTATTAAGCCAAACCGGGGTTAGCCCGGGACGAGCATTCTCAATTCCCGTCGCTCCCCGTCGTATCCAAAACGTCGTGCCGCGTAATGATGCCGGTAATTCGGCCGTACTCTTCGATCAAAACAGCGGGACTCGTGCGCAGCTTGCGCGAGACCACATTTACGTCGTCGTCAACGCTGACGGTCGGGAAACCTTTGTCCATTAATTTACTCACCGGAGCTTCCAGCAAATCGCGCTCGTTGAAGACCTTGGAAAGCAGATGGTTCTCTCGCAGAGATCCTACTGACTCGCCGTCTTCAAGCACGGGAATTTGAGTCAGCCCCAATTCGTTCATCTTTGCCAGGG
>JAWVEM010000440.1:0-10703 GCA_033856735.1 Blastocatellia bacterium | reverse complement strand
TATTAGTCCTCTTCGAATTCCACTCTACGTTTGAGCTACACTGTTCCTGGTGAGCACTGAAGTCACATCAACCAACCCCGTCGTTAAGTCAATCATCTCGCGCAAAGCGCCGGCGGCGGCGCGTCTGGCCGCGGCGCGAGGGCTGCTGCCGTTATCGCAAACTGATCTGCTCGAAGCGTTGGTCCATCTAAGTACCGACAATGACCCGGCAGTGGCCCACGCCGCGCAATCAACGCTGGGGACACAGCAGCCGCACGATTTGTTGAGCGTCGCGAAATCAGATGATGCCGCGCCCGCCGTGCTGGGACACCTTGCTTCCATTTCCAACGGCGGCCGTGACCTGCACGAAGCCGTCGCCGCGAACAGCAACACTCCGGACGAAGCGATTGCCATGCTGGCTCGCATCACCGCGGATGCTTCCCTGCTTGAGTTCATCACCTTAAACCAACAGCGTCTGATTCGGACGCCGCAAATTATCGACGCGATCCTGCTGAACCCGGCGCGAACGGCGGAAGCCGAACGCCGCGCAAAGGAAACGCGACGAGAGTTTTTTGAGAAAGAAAGAGGCGCGCGCCAGATTGCCCAGGAACTGCGTGCGCGCGGAAACACCGCAGCGGCGGAATTCTTTGAATCCGCGGAGTTGGCCAACGTCAGCGGTCAACTGTCCCTCGACGATGCCTGGGTGATCGCCCAGCATATCGAAGTGTCAGATGCCGACATCGATGATTCGTGGCTGGCGCGCGAGTTTATCGAGGAGCTGATGACTGAGTCGCCCGAGCAGCTCGCCGCCAACGCCCAAGCGGTGATTAATGCCGAGCGACTGGAGGGCAATGCTTCGCCCGAACGCATCTCGCTGATTCGGCGCATCATGTTTATGACCGTTAAGGACCGCGTCAAACTCGCCGTCAAGGGAGACCGCGAGGCGCGCAGTATCCTGGTTCGTGACCCCAACCGGATCGTCGCTGCGGGAGTGATTCATAACCCGCGCCTTACCGATCAGGAGGTTGAAAATATCGCGACAATGCGTACCGTGCCTGAAGAAGTTCTACGGCTGATTGGCATGAATCGCGCGTGGGCCCGCTCATATCCGATCATCCATAACCTGGCTCGGAATCCGCGCACTCCGATGGCCACCGCGGTTCATATTCTTCCGCGACTTCGGACGAAGGATTTGAAATCCGTTGCCATCAATCGTAACGTTTCGGAAGCGGTAAGGCGGCAGGCCTATCGGCTATCTGAAATGCGCGCACCGTGAAGCGGGGGAGGCGTTTGTCACAGACCTGTTACGAATTTGTCAAATTCAACTTGACGTCAACCTGGAACGAGTGTAGTTTCAGGTTTGCACACCAAGTTATTTGAATGAGGGGCATGCAAGGTAGAGCCTTTAGACGGAGCCGAGTCTTAGAAGCGCGCGCGGCAGCTTTTCATATTTTCGCCGCTGACTTTATACCGCCGTCCATAAAGCACCACCTTTGAAGTACAGAATCGGCCATATGTGACGATTCTCAAGTCTTTGCCTAGCCACCCCCTGAATTACCCGAACCTACCCTGAAGTTTTCGCCCCGCCTTTCGAAAGAACGGCGGGGCGCTTCTCTGTTCATTTGCCAGTTACCGGATTAATGATTTGAATCGAGCAGTCGGCGTGTTGTCTGAACTAGCCTTCGGACGCTGGGTGATTGTGCGGCGCATCAGCATTGAGTCAGTACCGGGAGCGGTAGCGACCGGGTCATCGCGCGACAATCCAGACAGGCATGAGTGAAACCGGTCGCTACGGCTCCCGGTACCGACCTCATCCGTCCGGAGTGTGAGAAATCGGCAATTCGCAATCGACAGTGATTCTACATAGCCAGCCCGCCATCAACCTGAATCACCTGACCGGTGATATACCGAGCATCGTCTGACAATAGAAAACAAGCGATACGCGCAACTTCGTCACTTTCGGCAAAGCGGCCAAGGGGAATCTGTGCCAGGACCTTCTCTCGGTACCCTTCGTTGAGCGTCATCGCCATGTCGGTCGCGACCATACCGAGCGCTAGCGCATTCACGGTGACTTTGCGGCTCGCGACTTCACGGGCCAGCGCTTTGGTCAAACCGATCATGCCGGCTTTCGAGGCGGAGTAGTTGGACTGGCCGGCCATTCCGACGACACCGCTGATCGAAGTAATGTTGAGAATTGAAGCCCCATCATCCTGTCTCAACATCACCCGCAGCGCCGCTTTGGCGAAGTTCCATGCGCCTTTCAAATTCGTATCGACGACCGCGTCCCAGTCCTCTTCCTTCATTCTTAGAATCAGAGTGTCGCGAACGATGCCGGCATTGTTCACCAAAAAATCGATGCGGCCGAAAGTATCTTTTACCTGCTTGATCATTTCCGCGGCCGCATTGGTATTGGCCACGTCACCCTGCGATGCCAGCGCCCGCACGCCCAGCGCTTCAATTTCGGCCTGCAAGGTCTCGGCAGCTTCGGCGCTCTTCGCATAATTGAACGCGACATCCGCACCGCGTCGCGCCAGCTCCAACGCGATCGCTCGCCCGATGCCCCGCGTGGCGCCGGTAACGATTGCGCTGCGGCCAGTGAATTGTTTGTGATCAGACATAGGGATAGTGAATGAATCAATGAACCTTTATGGACTCTAGATACGCCCGGAAGCTGTCAGCAAGATCCGTGTGCTTCAAGCCAAATTCTACGGTTGCGATCAGAAATCCAAGCTTGTCGCCGGCATCGTAGCGCGTCCCTTCAAACCGCACGGCGTAAAAGTCTCGCTTTCGCAAAAGCGCGCGCATCGCGTCGGTAATTTGAATCTCGCCAATCGCTCCGGGCTTTGTCGTCGCAATTTCGTCGAAGATATCCGGCGTCAAAACATAGCGGCCGATTATTGCCAGGTTCGAAGGCGCGTTCGCCAGCAGCGGCTTTTCAACCATGTCCTTGATTCGATAAACGCCGTCGCCGACTTCTTCCACCTCGAGCGCGCCAAACCGCGAAATCGCTTCGCCCTCGACTACCATCGTGGCCAGCACCGGCGCGTCATACTTCTCGTAAACGTCGAGCAGTTGCCGGAGCGCGGGCGTCCGGGAATCGATGATGTCGTCGCTCAACAGCACCGCAAACGGCTCGTCGCCGACCAGATCGCGGGCCTGCAGAATCGCATGACCGAGGCCGAGGGCCTCGCGCTGGCGCACGTAACTCACACGCACCATGTCTGAAATTTCACGGACCAGACGCAGGTCCGTTTCCCTGCCGCGTTCGCGAAGCAGCGCTTCCAGTTCAAAGGAAACGTCAAAGTGATCTTCGATGGCGCTCTTGCCGCGGCCGGTGATGATGATCACCGACTCAATGCCGGAGCCCACTGCTTCCTCGACGACGTATTGAATCAGCGGCTTGTCGACGAGGGGCAGCATCTCTTTCGGTGACGCTTTCGTCGCCGGCAGAAAACGCGTGCCCAGACCGGCGGCGGGAAAAACTGCTTTGCGTACTCTCTTTGCCATTTCGGACTTCAATCGCAGAATTTCAACCTGCAAGCCTTCAATCTCAAATTTGAAATTTCAGATTCAAGATCTGAGATTTTCCAATTAGCGTCCTATCTCCTGGGCGCGACACTTCGCGGAAGCCCGCTTCTTGACACATCGCCGACGCTCAGTTAGCGTCAGAAACTTCGAACAGAGTTAGCCAAACGGCATAAACTTCTACCACACGCAAAAGGCCAGCAGCAAATGCTCGATCTCAACTATGTGCGGGAAAATCTGGAGAGCGTGCGCGAAGCGCTCGTCAAACGGAGCATGCCTGCGACGGCGCTTGAAGATTTTGCCCAAACCGATGCCGAGCGCCGGCGAGTGATTGCCGAATCCGATCAGCTCAATGCGGAACGCAACACGGCCAGCCGCGAGATTGGTACGCTGATGAAGGACGGAAAGCGCGAAGAAGCCGATGCCCGTCGCAAAGCAGTTAACGAATTGAAAGAACGCATAGCTCAACTCGATCAGCAGCGTGAACTGTCGGAAACGCGCATGCGCGAGCTGCTTTCGACGCTGCCGAACATCCCGCACGAGAGCGTCCCGGTCGGCAAAGACGAATCCGCGAACATCGAGGTTCGCCGCTGGGGGACTAAACCTGAGTTTGATTTCGAGCCCAAAGATCACGTCGATCTGGGTAACGCGCTCGGCATTCTCGATCTCGAGCGCGCGACCAAAATCACGGGTGCGCGCTTCGCGATACTTAATGGCGCCGGAGCCCGTCTCAGCCGCGCCCTGATTGATTTCATGCTCGACCTGCACACGCGCGAACATGGTTATCAGGAAACCCTGCCGCCATTCATCGTCAATCGCGAATCACTATTCGGCACCGGTCAATTGCCAAAGTTCGAACAGGACCTCTTCAAAATCGAAGACGAGCGCGGATTTTATCTCATCCCCACGGCCGAAGTTCCGGTGACCAATTACTATCGCGAAGAGATTCTCGACGCGTCCCGATTGCCGATGAAGTGGGCCGCGTATTCGCCTTGCTTTCGTTCCGAAGCCGGCAGTTATGGCAAGGACACTCGCGGCGTTATTCGCCAGCACCAGTTTGAAAAAGTTGAGTTGGTGAAATATGCGCTGCCGGAAAATTCTTACGATGAACTCGAAGCGATGACCCGCAACGCGGAAACGGTCCTGCAACGGCTCGGGATTCATTACCGAGTGGTCGCGCTCTCGACCGGTGATCTCGGTTTCAGCAACGCCAAGACTTACGACATCGAAGTCTGGCTGCCTTCGCAGAATGCTTTCCGCGAAATTTCCTCCTGCTCGAACTACGAAGCGTTTCAGGCGCGCCGCGCCAACATTCGGTTTCGCCGCGCCGGTGGAGCCAAGCCGGAATTTGTACACACCCTGAACGGCTCTGGCCTGGCGATCGGCCGCACCTGGGTTGCCGTGCTGGAAAACTTTCAGCAGGCGGATGGCTCAGTGACTATTCCCGAAGTGTTGCGTTCGTCCATGGGTGGGATTGAAAAAATCACGACCTGAGGCGCCAGGGTGCATTAAGAGTATTGACTTAAGACATCTCTGGGCATAGATTGGCTCCCGCCTCGTTCGTAAACGACTTACGTTAAAAGGAGATATTACTCACATGAGAAAGAAGATCGTTTTAGTGTTGGTGCTTCTGGCAATGTTGGGACTGGGCGGGATCGTGTTCGAGAGGGCGTCGGCCGGCCAAAACTCAAACAGCAGCACGACGATGAGCCCAAACACGATGTCGAAACCATCCCGTCGCCGCCATAGCCGTCGGGCCGCACGTCGGAGGCATCGCCGAACTCGCCGAGGTCGCGGGAACGCGAACCGGTAGCTTGGAGCTACGCATACGTTAGACGAAAACCCCGCCACCAGCGGGGTTTTCTGGTATTCGGATCAGACGTCCCGGGTCCCGTGGTCCATTCAACAGCCTGCTCGACTCGACGAAACGCATATGGCGTGATTCCGCGCCGGTCTATTTTTTCAATCGCCAGAGTCTCCACGCGCCCCAGCCAAACAGCATCGCCAGCAACGGAAAAACTACTGCGCCCACGTACGCGCCCTGGCCGCCGGTGCGGATCGCCGTCAGCCCGTGCGTCACATACAGGAGCCGCGCTGTGTAGAAAACAAAGAACGCGCTCAACAGAGCGAGCACAATTCCGAATATCGTGCTAACCGTTTTGCTGATTGAACACCCCCGGTCTTTCGCCTACCGCTTCTTCAAACACCAGGTAGTCATGGCCCGCATGTTTTGCACGACCGTAGTCTTGATCGGCTCAATAAACTCTCCGCCCAGCGCCGCGGTGACGCTGACCAACATCGCCTCATCCACCAGAAAGCGTTCGCTGCCGTCGGGAAGATGATACCGCCGCCCGTCAATCTGCGTGATCTTGTCTTCAATTCCGATGCTGGAGGCCAAACGCGCAAAGAAGATCCCGCCGGGCCTCAGGACGCGCCACATTTCCCTGACCATCGACTGCCATTGTTCTTCATCGCGAGCAAAGTGAAGCACGGCGCTGCTTAAGACAACATCAAAGCCGACGTCCGCGAACGACATTCGCTCGACTGGCTCTACCCGAAAGTTCTCCAGCGGCAAATGCGGACCCAACTCAGTCACCAGCCGTCGAGTCTGAGCTACCGATCCGCTGGCTTCATCGACACCGAAAACTTCAAAGCCGCTCTTAAGCAGATAGACCAGATTCCGGCCGGCGCCGCAACCCGCATCGAGCACCCGCATCCCCGGAACAATTCGTCCTTTCAGGAGTTGATCGAATAAGTAAATATCGATGCCGCCGAATAATTCCTGGATGTTCACGGGCGAGGTCATGCGAAGGGATGATACGCTCATCTAGACGGAAGCGAAACGCGATGCTTACGTGATTATCGTTGCATCCAATTCACTCACGTGGGCGCGAAAGGTTGGCAGATAGCAGAGTGAGTCCCGTTCAAATCCTTCCTTACTTCAAGGGCCAACATAGAAAAAGAGGCCTCCACCTTTCGAGTGAAAGCCTCTGTCGTGGCCGTCCTCTTAGAATGACGGATTAGGGCCGATTGCGATTGCGGTTACCATTAATGGAATTAACCCCCGCCGTATTCTTATTTCCGTTGTTGTTAGTCAGAACGCCGGTGTTCGAAGAGACCGTCTTGCTATTGGTATTCGGCGCGATGTTCGCATTTGTCTCAACGACGCCCTCGCGCGGTGGGTTGCCGGCATTGGTGTTCGCTCTGCCGTTCGTGTTGTCTGTTGTACTGCAGCCCGTCAGGGCAGCCGCGCCAGTCAGCGCCAACGCCAGCACCAAATTGCTTCGCATAGTTTTCGTCCTTCCTTTCCGCGCCCTCTCAGCGGTATACCGCTTCGCCGCGGTTCGTACGCCAATCATTTTCGAGATAGTCAGCGTCTTCGGTGCTGCGAGGCGTGACGCCCATGACGATGCCACCCTCACGGATGCCCTTATCATAAATCTTCGCGCGCTCTTCCGGAATGCCGTTGCCAACCAGTGCCCCGATCACGCCGCCGGTCAACGCGCCCGCGCCGCCGCCCGCTAACGCCGCTGCAATTGGACCCGCGACAAGTAAGCCCAGTCCGGGCAGCGCGAGCGTAGTACCTATCGCAGCCAGCGCCGCGAGTGTAGCGCCGACGCCGCCGCCGATTGCCGCGCCCTTGCCGGCATCCTCCCACGCCTTGGTGCCGAGTTCCGTCTCGCCTTTGGTGAAATGCTTTTTCCTCGTATCGTCTGACATCAAGAGATTGACGTCGTCCTTCCCATAACCGCGATCGCTTAAAGATCGATACGCCCTTTCGGCGCTCTCCGGATCTCTAAAAAGGCCCGTCACCATCGGCGAGCGTTGCGGTGCTGTTCCCTGTTTATAGTCGTCCATAATTCACTCCTTTGATTTAATTAAGACAGCCAAGTGTCCCCATGAAACTTTTCAATCTGCACTTGGCTCGTGCAGGTCTTAAGCAATGCCCATACCATTAGGCCATCCAGAGTGAACAAGCTTTCACGAGACAGGAAACGGGCCCGCTGAAGCTAATACGCCGGCGATAATAATCGTGATGTGTGGAAAGGATTGGCGTGCAGGAATATCAAAACAATACAGGAAAACGATTCTTGTGTAGCGCATTCAGCGGGAACTAATTATCCGCTGTCGGGTTAATTAATTGCTCTGGGAGGGCCGGTATTTGTTAATATCGCGCGACGGAGAAACCAACATGCCGGACAGCAACAATTTCGAGAGAATCTTTGCCAGGCTGAAGGCGATTTTTCAGCCCTATGCAAAGAAGATGGACGTCGCCCAAGACAGCAAGACTTACTACCTGCTAAATACGCGGCACGTCATGAAGAACAAACAGCCGCTCTGCTTTGGCGGCGTGCGGCTGGGCAAAGCATATGTCAGTTTCTACCTGATGTCGGTCTATGCCAGCCCGGATCTGTTGCAGGGCATGTCACCCGCTTTGAAGAAGCGAATGCAGGGCAAGTCATGCTTTAACTTCAAAGAGGTGGATGAGAAGTTGTTCAAGGAGTTGGCCAGCCTGACTAAAGCAGGAGCCGTGAGGTTCAGCGAGAAGAAATTTATTGACAGTCTGCGAAGCGCCCAAGAGTCAGCGCAACGACAGCGGGAGGCATGAGAGGATCAGGTGGGATTCAAAATTCCAGATTCAAATTTGAAATTAGGAGTCGTGAACTCCTTTAGACATCTTCTAGAGCCCCAAGTATTGCTCACGAATCACGGTAGGAAGCTCGTCAGTTCACATCAAATGCCAATGAATTGTCTTCAGCTTACTCCTTCAAAGGCAACTGCACCGTAAAAGCGCTGCCACGACCCGGCGTGCTCTCAACTGAAAGCGATCCGCCGTGCCCCTCTACGATCCAAAGGGCGATTGAGAGACCCAGACCCGCGCCGCCCAAAGCGCGAGAGCGCGCCTTGTCGACTCGATAAAAACGATCGAAGATGCGCGGCTGATCCGCCGGCGGTATGCCGATGCCGGTATCGGTCACGACGATGCGTGCATCGCCGTTCTGCGATTCCAACGCGATGCTGATCTCGCCGCCGGGCGGCGTGTACTTCACTGCGTTATCCAGAAGGTTGAGCAGCATTCGTTTCAGCAGTTCATCGTCTCCGCTCAAAGTTATCACCGGCATGCCGCCATCAATCTTTAGCTGCAATCCCTTTTGTGCCGCCAGGACCTGCGCCGCCCGGACGCAGTCAGCGACCAGTTCATCCAGCCGCAACGGCTCTTTCATCATCGAACGCGCATCGACGGGCTCGCGCGCCAACAGGAAAAGATTTTCAACGATCCGCGACAGGCGCTCAGCTTCCTCCTTGATCAACGCCAAAGATTCCTGGTATTCGTCCGGAGCGCGCTCCCTTTCCAAGGCGACTTCAGTTTCGCCACGCAGTACGGCAAGCGGCGTCCTCAACTCGTGCGAAGCATCAGCGATAAAACGTTTCTGCTCCTGGAAAGCCGCGCTCAGTCGCGCCAGCAGCGCGTTGACGGTCAGGCCCAACTGCCCTACTTCATCGCGCGGGTTCGCGACATCAAGCTGCGCCGAAAGATTTTCCGCCGTGATCCGCTGGGTCTGCTGATTCATCAGAGCGATTGGCGAAAGGCTTTTGCGCGCCAGGAAATATCCGGCCAGTGAAGCAAACAGCAGAATTAAGGGAACGCCGAAAAGAAAATCGCGGCGCAAACGCCGCAAGCCTTCCTCGATAACGCTCAGAGGCTCAGCCACGATCGCGAAGCCGAGTTGCTTGTTGCTATCTCGTGATAAGGGCACGACCGCGACGCGCAAACCATTCAGCACTACAAAACTGCCGCCGCGCAGGCGCGCTTCGCTGAGCGCCGGTCCGGGAATCGTCAACTGATGACCGACGAGGTTGCTCGACCACGCGGCTACGCGGCCATCGGCGCCGACAACTTCCACGTAGCGATTGGGAAAGACCATCTGGGCCAGGACGACCTCGTTGGCTTTCGCCACGGATTGTTCTTCTTCCAATTCCTGTACGTATGCGCTCGCAACCGTTTCGGCCGTCGAGCGCAACGACTCGTCCTGGCGGGCGTAAAAAATACCCGCGGCCGCGTAATAAACGAGGACCGCGAAAGCGATCAGCGACAGCGCGAGCACGCCGGCGTACCAGAGCGTCAATCGTGTGCGAACCGAATCGAACATTGTTTGTAGCGCAAGTTGTTAACTTGCGTGCGAGTTCGACGGAGGGACGCAAGTTAACAACTTGCGCTACTTTGCCTGTGATTTCTAATTAAAAACTCCAGGCGAGAGCGACACCGTACTCGCGCGCATGGCGCTCGTATTCAGGAGCAATCAGCGGCCACGCCCGCGAGCGTCCGCTCGACTCCTCTTCACCGCCCGAGCCGGAGCCTGCTACAGACTCTTTGCGGTGATGCGCGTGATAGACATACCGCCCAATGCCATATCCCAACGCGCTGCCGACCAGCACGTCGGAAAGATAATGGTTGCGCCCCGTGAACCGAGCGACACTAACGGCGCTGGCAATTCCATACGCGGCCACCTGCACCAGACGACGGTCGTGATATTCGTTGGCGACAACGGTCGCGAGTGACCATGCCTCGATGCTGTGTCCGGACGGAAAGGAAGATCCTCCGTCAAAGAAATCGCCGCGTCCCTTAACGGCTGTCGGGCGACGACGCTGCGTGATTTCTTTCAGCGCGGTCACGACAATCGCGCTATCAATCAATGCTTCTGCGCCGAGAATGCCCGTCTCTCGAGCTCGCCGGTTATTCGTGACTCGTCCCAACAAATAAAACGTCGCGGCAACTCCGCCTGCGCCATAGCCTGAGCCCGCGTAGCTCACAATGCGGCTAATATTCAATTGTTTGGTTGACGTGCCAACCGCGTCGCCCGTGCGTCGATCAGTGGCGATTAAGGCCGCGGTCCCCAGACCCAGCGGCGCCAGCCAACGGGCGTCGCCGGCGTGCAGATGAAATGGCGAAGTCCAGATCGCTTTCTGATCACTTAGGACGTTTTTGAAAAATTGCCTCTCCAACGTCGGCGTCGCCGAAGGTTGCGGCGTCGGTGAAGGACTTGGTGTTTGTGCCTGGCTGCTGAGTGAAGCGGAAAAAAGAATTGCGGAAAAGACCATGCCGAAGAGGCACTTCGATATTCTGTTACTCCCCATGTTAAGACTCCCCTTGGTTTGCGGTTACGATGGCGTACGTCTCAGCAGAGTGTAGACGGTCG
>JAWVEM010000439.1:0-8683 GCA_033856735.1 Blastocatellia bacterium | reverse complement strand
ATCTGGTGGCATACGGCGACATGCCGAGCCTGCAGGAAGCCGCGGCCCAGGCTTTATTGGGACAGAGTAATATCACCGGCCGCTTGCCGATTTCGCTCCCCGGTCTGTATCCTCGCGGCACTGGGATCCAGTTGGCAGGTAGCAATAAATAGCGTCTTAATTGTTTTCCCTTTCCGCCTCCAGTAGCGCTCTGCGCCTTTGCGTGAAACTAAGTTGAACTAAAATGGATTTCGCGCAAAGGCGCAGAGGAAATCGAAAGGCGCAAAGCCATTATTCACACAATGACTGCTGTCACTTTTCGCCGCCGAATTTTTGTCTTTCTCGCGATTCTCACCTTTGCGTCCCAGGCAATTTCGATCCAGTTACCGTCAGCTCTGCCCGCCGCCGTCGGCATGTCTGCGGAACGCCTGGGCCGAATGGATCAAGTCATTCAGGCCTCGCTTGCTAAGAAAGAACTGCCCGGCGCCGTGGTCCTGGTAGCTCGACACGGCCGGGTCGTCTGGCGCAAGGCTTACGGCTCGCGGGCTGTCGAACCGGAGCGCGAAGCCATGACGACCGATACGATTTTTGATCTCGCCAGTCTCACCAAGATCGTCGCCACCGCCACCAGCACCATGATTCTGGTCGAGCAAGGCAAAGTGCGGCTCGGCGATCCAGTGGTGCAATTTATTCCCGAGATGAAAGGCGGGGGGCGTGACGCGATCACTATCGAGCAGTTGCTGACCCACACCGCCGGCTTCGCCCCTGATTTCGATTTGCGAGAGCGTTGGATCGGCTATGACGAAGCGATCAAGAGGCTGTACCGCGAGCCCCTGCGCAATCAACCCGGCGCGCGCTTTATCTACAGCGACATTAACTACATCGCGCTGGGTGAGGTCGTGCATCGAGTAAGCGGACAAATGCTGGATGAGTTCGCCCGGCGAAATATTTTTGTGCCGCTCGGCATGCGCGACACGGGCTTTAATCCCGGCGCCACCCTGATACCAAGAATCGCGCCGACCGAAAAGCGGCGCGGCCAAATGAACTATCTCGGTGATAGCGGCGCGAACGCAGGAGCGCAGGGCGAGCAATGGCTGCGCGGGCAGGTGCATGACCCCACGTCGTTCCGCATGAGCGGAGTTGCCGGGCATGCCGGCTTGTTTTCCACAGCGGATGATCTGGCAATCTTCTGCCAGATGATCTTGAACGGCGGCACCTACCACGGCGCGCGAATCCTTAGCCCGATGGGCGTTGCAACCATGACGCGGCCGCGGGCAATCGCTGAAAACGGATCGGCCCGAGGACTGGGTTGGGACATTGCCACCAGCTTCTCAAGCAACAAGGGCGATCTGTTTCCGCTCGGCTCATTCGGCCACACCGGCTTCACCGGGACGTCGATGTGGATTGATCCCGCCAGCGATTCCTTTGTAATTTTCCTCAGCAATCGTGTGCATCCTGACGGGAAAGGCGACGTCGGACCATTACGCGGCCGCCTGGCGTCGATAGTCGCCGGTTCGATCGTGGACACGACCGTTACCAATGCGCGTGAAGAATCGGCGCACGCCGCGGCTGAACTGCTCGCCGACATTGCGCGTTTGAGCTCAGAAAGAGCGCGAGCGAGCAACGCGGTGCCTGTGGCTGACGCGCAGGTGTTGACTGGTATCGATGTGCTCGAGCGCGACGGTTTCAAACAACTTTCCGGGCTGCGAATTGGTTTGGTCACCAATCAAACCGGACGCGATCGCGCCGGCCGCTCGACGATCGATATTCTTTTCAAGGCGCCGGGCGTGAAACTGGTTGCGCTCTTTTCACCTGAACACGGCATTCGCGGACTCGCCGACGAAAAAGTTTCAGACACCAAAGACGAGCAGACGGGCTTGCCGATCTTTTCGCTTTACGGCGAATCGCGCCGGCCGAACGCCGCTCAGTTGAAAGACCTCGACGCGCTCGTCTATGACATTCAGGACGTGGGCGTGCGTTTCTACACCTACATCACGACGTTGGGTTACGTGATGGAGGAAGCCGGCAAAGCGAAGCTGCCAATCTTTGTGCTCGATCGTCCGAATCCGATTAACGGCAATGATATCGAAGGACCAATCGCCGATGCCGATAAACTTTCTTTCACGGCCTATCACACTCTGCCGGTGCGGCACGGATTGACGATGGGCGAGTTGGCTCGTCTCTATAATGAAGAGCGACACATCAACGCCGACCTGCGGGTAATAAAGATGGAAGGCTGGCGGCGCGCGATGTGGTTCGACGCGACTGGGCAGACTTGGATCAATCCTTCGCCCAACATGCGCAGCTTGACTGAGGCGGCTCTGTATCCTGGTATTGGTTTGCTGGAAACGACGAACCTCTCGGTCGGACGCGGCACCGACACGCCCTTCGAACTGATCGGCGCACCCTGGCTGGACGGGCAGAAGCTGGCAACCTATTTGAACGCGAAAAGAATTGCCGGCGTGCGCTTCGTTCCGGTGCGGTTCACACCCAGGTCATCGGTCTTCAAGAACGAAGAGTGCGGCGGAGTCAATCTCTTGATCACGAATCGGGCTCAGTTTCAATCCGTGCTTACCGGCCTTGAGATCGCGGTAGCGCTGCACCGTTTGTTTCCATCTGACTGGAAGATCGAGAGCTATTCCCGCCTGCTGGTCAACGCGGACACGCTGGAACGTTTGCGGCGGGGTGATTCCACCGAAGAGATCATGAAATCGTGGACAAGTAAGCTGGAAAGCTTTCGCGCAGTTCGGCTGAAATACCTGCTTTATGAATAAGGCGGCGAAAAAGAATTCCACAACGGGGAACCGAATGTTCTATAATCCGGCCCGCTCGTTTGATCTTAGTGCGGCTTTCTCAAAATAGGAGTGAATGATGGCGCGACAACATTTATTGCAGCAGGAAATCGATAAATCAATTGGCGAGTACGCAATGCTCAGGCATCCTTTCTATCAATTGTGGGCGGAAGGAAAGTTGACTCAGGCGACGCTCTCCGAGTACGCCAAACAATATTACGCGCACGTGGCTGCGTTTCCTACTTATGTTAGCGCGGTCCATTCTCGCTGCGATGATCTGGAAGTCCGACAGTTGCTGCTTGAAAACTTAATCGAAGAAGAGCGCGGCGCGGACAATCATCCGGAGTTGTGGCTGCGCTTTGCCGAAGGTCTGGGCGTTGCTCGCGATGAAGTTAGAAGCGCGGAGTTGCTGCCCTCGACGATGGATACCGTGGCGCGGCTGAAGTCTCTGACGACGAGCGCTGATTACCGACTCGGCGTAGCCGCGCTGTACGCCTACGAATCCCAAATTCCGGAAGTTGCTACCACGAAGCGCGCCGGCTTAAAGGCTTTCTATGGCATCGACGACCCAAGAACGGTTTCGTTCTTCACCGCCCATGAAGTTGCCGATCAGGTTCATCGTCAGATCGAGATGAAGATTCTTAGCGACCGCTGCGACACTGTGAGCCTGCGTGAAGAAACCGTTGCCGCTGCGGGCCAGGCAGCACGATCTCTCTGGGATTTCTTAACCGGTGTGCAGGAAGCTTACGTTTGTTGAGCTCGCAGAGCGCTCGTTGTCAGATCAGTCAATGCGTTGGATCGATTAATCTGCGCTGTCCGTTCGGGCTTCTTCAGTAAATCGGATCTATTACCTCGCCCTACCGACCCAACCAAGAAATCGTTATCAGTTATGCGCAGCCGATGACCTGTCATTGATCAAAGCGCTGTCATTTAGCCCTAGGTCTTGCGCGTTAGCGAATGTGTTCGCGGCGACTAGCGACGCTATGTCAGCCTTGCGGGGTCCCTTGCATCTTCTCGCTTTAGCAATTGCGACCGGCGCATCTTTTATTCGATCGAAAATAGCGGTCCATCCGTCTCGCCGCGTCGAGCTACGGTAAAAAGCCAGTTGTGTTTGGCAGCACGGTAATTGCCTACAATAAATGCTCTGCGCGTATCTTAGCGTCCACGTTGGGGGCTACCCTTTGATTTCAGAGTCTCGCGCCATTATTCCTTTACCGAGCAGTACTCAGCGCAAGGAATCCAATTGACGGCATGATGGATCAGAAAGCGTTCGTCCGAAAATCTGAAGAAAGCATCCATTATTCTGAAAAGTCGCGCCCCGCGGTCTTACCAACAATTCGACGCTCGTCTTAGTCATCTCTGATCCATCAGACTCGGTTATCAGCTTGATAAGTTCTTTTAGTTTTGATTGTCAGTGTCGCGCCACTAGAATTACCGGCCTTCCCGCAAGTTTTCGGCAAGGCCGTGGACAACGGTCCAGCAGTTGATCTAAATCGTCTTCCAGTAAAGAGGAAAAATCAATGAGACATCACCTTCAGTTTATCCGCGTTGTGTTTGTAGCATTAGCTCTCTTCAGCTTTGCGGCCGTTGTCGCGGCCCAGGAAATTACCGGCTCGATATCCGGCTCAGTCAAAGATCCGAACGGCGCGGCGGTCGCCGGCGCCACCGTCACGATTACCGACTCTGAAAAGAAAGTCGTGGCTCGCACCGTCACCACGGACGGCGGCGGCGCCTTCTCCGCGCCCGACCTGGCGACGGGGATCTACGACATTTCCGTTGAGGCGCCAAACTTCAAGAAGCATGTCGAAACAAAACTCAAGATCGAAGTCGGACAAAAACGCAATTTGGAGATGTCTCTCGAACCCGGCGCCATCAGCGAGGTGGTAACTGTTGAAGCCAACCCCCTCGCGGTTGAATTGAGAACGCCGACGGCGTCCACAGTGATCAGCGGCGATCAGGCCCGCGAGCTCTCCTTGAACAATCGCAATTGGGTTCAGCTGGTCACCCTCGCTCCCGGCGTATCCGATAATCTTTCGGACCAGGTATATGTGGGAACAACCAATCCCACCGGCCAGGCCAACACGATTAATATCTCAGTCAATGGCGGCCGCAGCGCCCAAAATACTTACACGGTTGACGGCGCGGACATCACTGACCGCGGCTCGAACATCACCATCCAGGCCTATCCCAGTGTTGACTCGATTGGTGAGTTCGTCGTTTTGCGATCAATGTATCCGGCTGAGACTGGACGCAGCGGCGGTGGACAAATCAACGTGGTTACCAAGTCAGGCGGAGATCATTTTCACGGCTCGATATTTGAATTTCATCGAAGTGAGAAACTGAACGCTAACGATTTCTTGTCTAACACTGTCTCCAACCCGGCTTTCGGCCGAGAGTCGAACGGCAAGGCCAAGCGGTCACCCTTCAAATACAATAACTTTGGCGGGACGCTTGGCGGTCCCATCTATCTTCCGCTTTTCGGCGAGGGTGGCCACTCAGTTAAGAGATTGAACCGTACGTTCTTCTTCTTTTCGGAAGAGCAACGCCGGGACATTCGTTACCCGACTTTGTCTTCCACCGTTCCCGACCTGAACATGCGCCAGGGAATTTTCCCAATGGATATCTGCTTGAGCGCTTTTACGGCCGCAACAACGGGAGCTGTCCCTTGTACAAATATTCTGCCGGCTGGGCAGCCGTTGTCCTCTAAGGTAGCGATCAATCCCATCGCGCAACAGTACTTGAGCTCAATCTACAACAGCCTGCCGTTGCCGACCGACCCGGTGACGCGCGCGCTGTTGTATCCGTCATTGAATACCTCGGACTTCCGTCAGGAGATTTTGAAGATCGACCACAGCTTTAGCGACAAATGGTCGATGTATTATCGATACGAGCACGACAAGATTCCGACCCTCGATGTGAACGCGTTGTTCTCTTCGGGTTCAGGATTGCCTGGCGTCTCGACGACCTTAACCGATTCTCCCGGCAGGGCGCATACGTTCCAATCGACTTACGTAGCCAGGCCCAATCTGGTCATCGTAGGCCGGTTCACCTACGGCTATGGCGCAATTCTTAGCCATAACGTCGGAACCCTGGCGTTGTCCCGCTCGCCGATTACTCCACCGTTGGCGTATGCCAACACGCGCGATCGCGTCCCGACAATAACGGGAAATGGTTTTAGTAATCTCGCCAGCTTTGGTCCGTACGATAACTTTTCCTACAAGGCGAATTTCGCCGGCGACGTGGCCTGGACTAGAGGCACCCACGCAATCAAATTCGGCGCGCAGTATTCGCTCTATCGCAAGAATGAAAACGCGCTCGCCGGCAGCAACGAGGGAACATTCAGCGGCTTCTTGAACACCACGCCTAACAGCGCCCAACAAACCAGTGTGCTGGCGCCGAACGCCGCGGCCGGAGAAGCAAACGCGACCCGCCGCACCAACTTTCAGAACTTCGCGAACTTCCTAGTCGGAAACAATGTGACCTTTACCCAGGCGCATTTTGATTACACCGCGGACTTGCGGCAGAAAGCCATTGAGAGCTATATCCAGGATGAATGGAGGTTCCGCAAGAATCTCACCATCTATTACGGCGTCAGGCATTCTTATTTCGGATCGCCGTACGACAAGAATGGCCGGCTGTCGACCTTCGATCCCCGACTCTTCAATCCGGCCACTGCCCCGCTGGTCAACGGCGCCGGCAATCGCGTCGTGGGCACCGGCAATTTCTGCGACGGCATGATCGTGAACTCACAGAACTATCAAACCGCGGCTAACAACTGCACCCCGACGGCATCGCCCTGGGGTAAATACGTTGTGAAAGCCCCCTGGAAGGATTTCGGTCCACGGTTCGGCATCGCCTGGGATCCGTTTGGCAAAGGCACTTCGTCGGTTCGACTCGGCTATGGCATTTACTACGACCAGGTGCTGAACGGAACTTACGAGCAGAATATCGGACAGAATGTTCCCTACCAGGAAACGTTTACTGTCAGTGCTTTGCCGTCGGGCACCGCAGCGACCACACCCCGTCTCGATCAGCCAGTCCCCTCAGGCATCGCCGTAACTCCGGGCGCTGCGCTCACGGCGCTGAGCATCCGCGCAGTGCAACCCGACTGGAAAGATCCCTACATGCAGCATTGGTCTTTGGATCTGCAGCATCAGTTTGGGAAAGACGGCAAGACCGTAATGACCGCCGGCTATTTCGGTTCAAAGGGTACGCACTTAATTGGCACCTACGAATTGAACGAGGTAGCTCCCGGTAAGGCTCTGGCTTCGCTCTGCGCCGTCGGAACTTCGACGACCCCTACGGTTCCCTGTCAGAACCCGGGCGCGGCGTTCACTTCAACCGCAAACTCGGCCATTCTCGATCAGATTCGTCCGTACCGAGGCTATCGCTCAATCGCGATTATCACTCCGCAATTCAACTCGAATTATCACAGTCTGCAGGTTAGCGCACAGCGACGGTTCACTGGCTCTTCGCAAATCGGCCTGGCTTATACCTGGTCGAAAAATCTGACCGACAACCAAACCGATCGCTCGACCGCGTCGCAGAACTCCTATAACAATCACGGTGACTATGGCCGGGCCACACTTGACCGTCGACATGTCTTGACGATCAGCTATATCTATGAGCTGCCGTTCTATCGCGGCCAACACGATTTAGCCGGCAAGCTTCTGGGTGGGTGGCAGGTTTCGGGCCTGGCGCTCTATCGCAGCGGCTTACCCTTCACTGCGACAACTTCGTCGTTCGACGCGGGCGGTCTCGGGTTCGTCCCGGCTTTGGTGGCTGGGGCCAGGCCGAACACACTGTGCGACCCGAACAGCGGTGCGCCGCATACGATCCAGCAATATTTCAACACGGCTTGTTTTTCGCTTAATCCCACGGTAACCACCACCGGCGTACCGAATGTCATCGGCAATGCAGGTCGTGGCACTATCAACGGTCCCACAACTACGCGCTTCGACTTTACCCTGGCCAAGAACATTCGCCTGGGCGAGTCGATGAAGGTCCAGCTTCGGGCGGAAGCCTTCAATATTCTGAACCACACTAACTTCCAAACGTTTGGTAGCACGAATGTCACCTCGTCGCTGTATGGCACGATTACAGTCGTTCGCGATCCACGCACGATTCAACTGGGCGCGAAGTTCATCTTCTAGGCCAGCCACATCGTATTACCCGAATGCCCGCGGCGATGGCGCTGCGGGCATTCTTATTTTTCAACCCCGGAAACCGTCTGGCATCCGAGATCGAAAATGCTACAATGTCGCTCCCAAGCCACCGGCACCGCAAAGCAGAGGTGAGTCATGACAAACGAAGAAATGCAGAGGGCGATGGAATTCATCGTCGAGATGGAGGCGAAGTCGAGCGCCAAGATTGACGCGATGACCGAAGCGCAGAAGCAAGGGCAGAAGGAAGCCGACGAACGACGGGCCGCAGCCGACGAACGATGGGCGCGGGCGGATGAAAGGTGGGCGCGGACCGAAGAAAGTATTCGCGCATTGCTTTCCATTGCCGAACTGCACGAACGAGAAATTCAAGCCAATACGCAGCAGATTTTGAGCTTAGGTGAGCAAACGCGCACCACAGATGAACGTCTAAACGCGCTGATCAATGTCGTCGAACGCCAAATCAGCGAAGGTCGCAACGGAAAGCAGTGACACATCCCGACGGCCAGCCCGTGCTCCTTCGCAATGCCCGCCTGGTCCTACCGGACCAAGTCGCCGAGAACTCCAGCCTGCTCGTCGAAGCAGGCCGCATCGTCAAGGTCTTCGATTCGAAAACAGATCAGCTACCGTCAGTTGATTCTGTCCTTGATCTTAACGGCCTCACGCTCTTCCCTGGATTTATCGACATCCATATTCATGGCGCCGCCGGCGTGGATACGATGGCAGCGAACGTGGACGACCTTCGTCGAG
>JAWVEM010000438.1:0-6586 GCA_033856735.1 Blastocatellia bacterium | reverse complement strand
GAACGTGGAAGGCGATCCGATTTCTTTTTTCATCTCAGCGCCCACGATGCAGCCGCTGCCGCCCGCCACCAAAGACGAGCATCAGCAGGTCGCCAGCACGAAGGAAATCAGAGGAGGCCCATTCGGGTCCGCGCGAAAAACTCCCGACCCGAACTTTCTGAATCTCTTCAAGGGTCTTCCGCTAGTGACATTGCCGAAGGTGAAGCACTTTCCCGGTGAGTCACTCGATCATGTTGTAGCCGGCCACTCGGGGCCCGCGGGATTTCTCACCTCCAGCCAATGTCTCGGTTGCCATTCCGCCTCAAAGGAAAACATGGCTTTTTCATTTGCCGATGGACCGCAGCCGCCCATCAACCTTTCCCCCTATACGGAATGGCGCGCGTCGATGATGGGATTGGCGGGACGCGATCCAATCTTCCACGCGCAACTTGAATCGGAAAAGACCATGCGCCCGTCGCAGGCCGGCTTTCTCGATAACACTTGTTATCGATGTCACGGCGTGATGGGCCAGCGGCAGATCGAGTCGGATAAGCAGCGGCCGTTCGAACACAGCATGGTCTATGCGCTGCCCGGCGACACCGACGCCGAGTACGGCGCGTTGGCTCGCGACGGCGTCTCGTGCGCCGTCTGTCACCGGATATCAAAAGAAGGACTGGGAACGCCGGCCACGTTCACGGGCAAGTTCAAAGTGGATCCCCCGAATGTGGTTAACGGTCCTTCCGATCAGTTGATCACTCTGCCAATGAAAAACGCGACGGGTATTACTGCCGCTTTCGGCGCGCACATTAAGTCAGCCGCGTTGTGCGGCAGTTGCCACACGGTGATCCTCCCGGTCTTTGACAACAAAGGCCGCCCAGTCCTGGACCCAAACGGCAAACCCAAAGAGTTTCACGAGCAGATGACTTATCCGGAATGGCAGAACAGTGTCTATCAGAACGAGCGCGCGCCGATCAGACAGGAATCCGTGCGCACCTGCCAGGATTGCCACATGCAGAAAAAGTTCCTGGGTCAGCCGCTCATTTTTCGCATGGCCAACATTGAAGACGTTAACTATCCCTACACGGATTATCGTCTCCCCGACAAAGACATCACGGTGCGCGTGCGCGACCAATACTCCCGGCACACTCTGACCGGAATCAACCAGTTCGGCCTGATGTTTTTTGAGCAGTTCCCGGACATCCTGGGAATACGAACAGCCGATTATATGTACGGTGAAGCGGTTCCCGGTCTGCTAACGGCGCAAAGCTCGGGTTACGATCTCGCGCGAAGAGAAACAGCGACAATTGAGGTGGCCTCAGTAACCAAGACCGCTGTTTCTCTCGAGGCCAACGTCTCGGTGCAGAATCTTGCCGGACACGGTTTTCCCTCCGGCGTCGGATTTCGCCGCGCCTTCCTGACCTTTGAAGTCCTGGATGTTGCAGGCAAAGTCATCTGGGCCTCAGGCCGCACCAACAACGTCGGCGCGATCGTCAGAGGTTTGACTGCGGAAGTCCTCCCGACTGAATTCTTTTACGACGAGGCAAAACGTAAACAGGTTTTTCAGCCGCATTACGAAGTCATTACCGACGAGAGCCAGGTACAGATTTATGAAGAAGTGATCGCGGACAGCCAGGGAAAGATCACGACGAGTTTCGTAGGTTTGGATCAGGTGCTAAAAAATAATCGCCTGTTGCCGAAAGGCTGGCGCGCCGACGGACCCTTCGGTGAATTCACGCGGCCGCATGGAGACGCCGAACGCGATCCGGAATACATCAACAAGTCAGGGGCGACCGGCGCTGATCGAATCATCTATCGCATTCCACTTGACGACCGCATCCGCACTGCTGTTTCCGTGCGCGTCACGCTGAACTACCAGTCGATTCCGCCGTCGTATCTCAGGGACCGCCTCACGATCGGAAGAGGAGCCGAGACCCAAAGGCTGGCGTATCTCGCCAGTCATCTTAACGTCGAAAAAACTCCGATAGATGGTTGGAAGCTGGCGATTGTTTCAGCGGCGAAGCGAGTTGGAGATAAGTGATGGATGAGTCCCCAAAGCGGACGATTCGAAAATAGCCCAGCGCTTTAGCGCTGGGTTAGGGGACGAAAAGAGATTCAAGCCCGCGAAGCGGGCGACAGATTATACGTAAGGACGCGCTTGGTTATCGTCCGGGGCCTAGATTATTTCAACCGTCCGTTTCACGGACTAATCTCAAAATACGCTGCTCGATCACCGTACTGATAGATCACGGTACTGACCTCATTACTCACTACAACAGAGATCGGATCCATCCACCATCGACGGGAATTGAGGTCCCGGTGATGTAACTGGCGCGTTCCGATACCATGAAAGCGGCCAGCGCGGCGAACTCGCGCGGCTCGCCCAAGCGGCGCATCGGAATTTCTTGCTCCCAACGCGCCACGAATTCCGCCGGAGTGATTCCTTCTTTGTCAGCCATCATCTTCGCCAACTCTTCAACGCGCTCGGTGCGCGTATAGCCAGGCATGATGTTGTTAACCGTGATTCCAAAGGTCGCAACTTCATTGGCGAGGGTGCGCGCGAATCCCGTCACCGCCGCGCGCAAACTGTTCGAGAGGATCAGATTATCGATCGGCTGCTTGACCGCGATCGACGTGATATTCAGGATCCGTCCCCAACGACGCTCTTTCATTCCCGGCAGGACCTGACGCGCCAGCTCGATGGCGCTGAACAGCGTCAGACGAGTCGCGGCTTCCCAGGCATCGGCGCTGAAACTGTCGAACGGGCCGGCCGGCGGCCCGCCGCCGTTGGTTACCAGAATGTCGAGGCGTCCGAATCGCTCGACAGCGGATTGCACCAGGCGCGCTACTTCGTCAGCGCGGGAAACGTCGCACGGCAAAGCGAGAATGTCGGCGCCGGTCGCTGCCGCGATCTCATTCGCGGTCCGCTGGATTGTCTCCGCTTTGCGCGAACAGAGCACGAGCGTCGCGCTTTCCGCTGCGAGCTCTTCGGCGACCGCCCGCCCCAGGCCGCGACTGGCTGCGGCGACGAGTGCGATTTTTCCTTTGAGACCAAGATCCATTTAGGTTTTGTCTCCGCCTCTATTGCAACGGCGAGGCGACCCCAAGTTACCAACTTGCGCTACAGCTACTTCTGTCTTAGGTAATCATCCGTCTTGTCCAGCCAGTCCTGTCTGGGCGGACTAAAAATATCGACATCGAGCGTATCTTCCAAAGCTTCGGCTTTGTGCGGCACGTGAGACGGAATGTGCAGCACCTCGCCCGCCAGCACATCAATTACTTCCGCTTCGTCGCTGCCAATCCAGAAACGCAGGCCGCCTTCCAGGATGTAAGTTATTTGTTCGTTCTCATGCGAATGCCGCGGCACGATGGCGCCCTTCTTGAGATAGACGTGCGCCAGCATCATCCGATCCCCGGTGATTAGCCGCCGCTCTAAAACGTCCGAGAGGGCCTCTTTCGGAATGTCCTCCCAGCGATGATGCGTTACGCTTCTATGATCCATCTGTTTGTCTCCGAATCCAAAGGGCGAGATCGTTTCAAGCCTGCCAAACTTACCCCATGGTCATTGCCAAGTAAATCCGAAAAGGTTGTGCAGCCATGCTATGATTTGCAAACTTGGCCCGCGCCTTCAGGTAACCAAATCCGCGGTTCAACCGTCTAAGGATGCAGACTAGTATCGTCCACTTTCCCGCACACGTTAATTTTTCGAGGTAAATATAATGTTTCTAAAGAAGATTACGGCGTTTCTCTTCCCCACAGCCCTGATCATAATGAGTGCCGGTTTCGCCGGGGCGCAGGACGCGACCTCTCAGACAGCGACCGCGCAAGCCACACCTGACGCGCAACAACAGCAGGAAGAGAAACTCAAGCTGGAGAGTAAAGCGACTGCGTTGCTCGATCAGGTAGTAACCGAAGCTCAGTCTTTGAAGCTGCCTGAGAATCGCGTGCGCGTGCAGATCGCCGCGGGCGATATGCTTTGGGACCGTAGCGCGGCACGCGCGCGCGGACTGCTGGTCGACGCCGCCGCGATCCTGGGCCAGATGATGATCGACGCTGATCGCACTGACCGCAGCGAGGTTCAAAGCTTGAATCAGTTGCGGCAAGACCTGGTCTTGACCGCGGGACGCCATGATGCCGAACTCGGCTACCAACTTCTGCGCTCGACCCAACAGCAACCATCGGCGGCAGGTAATGCCGGAGGTGGGCGACGCGCCATTCCCGATCAGCAAGGCAACCTGGAGCAAAGCCTCCTCGCGGTAATTGCTGCCAACGATCCCAAGGTCGCTTATCAAAAAGCGTCAGAGGCGCTCGATAAAGGTGAGTACCCGACGGCGGTCAGCAGCATACTCTGGCAGTTGCAGAAGAAAGATCCCGAAAGCTTCAAAAAGTTGTCAGAGAAAACGCTCAGCCGTTTGGGCTCGGACAACCTTGTCGCCACTCGCGAAGCCGCCACCCTGGCGATGAGTTTGCTGATGCCGGGACCACGGGTTGCCACTACTTCAACCGCGACGCCTACGGAAACAAGTGCTACGAACTATCGCGTCGGCGCCGGCCAGGTACTGAGCGAGTCGGCCTATCACGACTTATTGGATAATGCAGTCACGGCCGGGCTCAGCGTCACGTCGCTCGGCGGCGGCGGCGGTAACAATGTTCGGGGTGGCGGTGCGCGGCGCGCTCAGCCGGGTCAACAAAATCCGCCCGACGAAGCACAGGTGCGACAGAACAACGCCCGCATTATGCTTTTCTCACTGCAAACAATGCTGTCGCAAATCGATCAGTACCTGCCTGAACGCGCCCAGGCCGTGCGCCAGAAGTTGACCGAACTGGGCCTCGGGAACAATGCCAATCTCAATTTCGGAAACCTACGCACCGCCATGCAACAGGGCACCAGCGAGAGCCTGGCGACTGCGGCCGGCACCGCTCCGGCACAGATGCAACCGCGTCTTTATCAGCAGGCCGCGCAGAAAGCCGTGGACGAAGGCAACCCGGATCGCGCGCTGCAAATCGCCAACGATCATCTGGATGAATCGGGACGCAATTCGATCATGCAGGCGGTGGATTTCAAACGAATGGCCACGACGGCCTCCCCGGAAAAACTCAACGAGATCAAACAGAAGCTGGCAGCGTTGCCGTCCGATTCAGACCGCGTCAAGTACTTGATCGACTTGTCGACTGCGACGCAGAAAGATAATCCGAAACTGGCGCTGCGTTTCCTGGAAGACGCTCGCAGCCTGGTGTACAAGCGGGTCACAACTTACAAAGAGTTCGAGGATCAGCTGAAGGTTGCGGATGCTTTCGCAGCGCTCGATTCGAAGCGAAGTTTTGAGTTGTTGGAGATGGGAATTGGACAACTTAATGAGCTGCTGACCGCGGCGGCCGTGCTGAACGGTTTTGAGATGGATATTTATAAGGAAGGCGAGCTCTCGCTCAGGACGGATAACGATCTGGTCGCGATGGTGGCCCGTTATGGACAAGAGCTGGCGACCCTGGCCAAAATCGATTTTGACCGCGCTCGCATGACTGCCGATCGGTTCCAGTTATCTGAGCCGCGCCTGAACGCCAGGCTTCTGATCGTGCAGAATATCCTGGGCGTACAGCCCGCAACGAACTTCAACAATCGCCGCGCTCAAAATAATTTTCAATTCGTGCTGCGGTAGTTAAGGTTGGTCGTTTAGAGTCGGGCTACTGCCCGACGTTTTTCGTTCCGCGGCGTTGATTCGTTGTTTAGAAGCCGGACTTGTCCGGCTGACGTTAATGCCGGTGGACAAGTCCGCCGTCTAAACGAGCGCGCTTTAATGCGTTCACGCGGCGATGATTCGCATGCGGCACGCGCATCTTTTCTGCCGCGATCTTCAAAACCTCCTGCACCTGCTGATCCCAGTACGCCCAATTATGACCGCCCGGCAGCTCGCGATACTCGTGCGGAATTTTCTTTTCGATGAAGAGTTCCGATAGCTCGCGATTCGGATTGAAGTGTTGGCCAGCGTCTTCGGTGCCGCAATCAAAGTAAAAGTAAGGCAACGACGCCACCCGTGCGGTCGCTAAGCCGCGAGCAATTTCAAACACATCGTTCGCTTTGCGTGTCTCGCTGCCCACCGGGCCAAAGATTTTCAGAAACGGTTCCCAGTTACTCCCACCCATTTCATTCTGCGTATAGCGCGTAACGCCGAATGCGCCGCTCATTGAACCAGCAAAGACAAACGACGCCGGATACTTCAAACCGTACTTGATCGCGCCATAGCCGCCCATCGAAAGACCGGCGACGGCGCGGCCATAGCGCGCCTGAATTGTCCGGTATCTCTGGTCGACGTCGGGAACCAATTCTTTGAGGATATAACTTTCGTACTTGTCGGTCGGCACACCGCCGCTATCGACATACCAACTATCGTTTCCTTCCGGCATCACCACGATCATGCGGTACTGGGCGGCGTAATCGGCGACGTTGGTACGCGTCAACCAGTCGGTGTAGTGCCCGGCCCAACCGTGCAATAAATAAAGGACCGGATACCGCGTCGTGCTGGCGGCGCGATAACCGGGCGGCAAGATCACGTTATAAGGAAGCGTCGTGTTGACCTGCTTGCTTTGAAACTGAACTGTTTCGACGGTCGCT
>JAWVEM010000437.1:0-6840 GCA_033856735.1 Blastocatellia bacterium | reverse complement strand
CCCAACCCAACGCGCAGTCATATTCTTTCCGCGTGACCGGCAGTGTCGTTTTCAAGAACCATCAATCGCAGCGTGGAGCGACCGTATATGTGATGTGGCGTGGACCAGTCAATGGTCGAATCCCTTGGGCTCACGCCAACAGCGATGGCACCTTCGTCATAGAATTCTCTCGCGTTTCTGACCTCTACCATGTTTGCGCGCACGCCGGTCAAACGCGTGGGCTTCTACCACTCGGTCGTACGCGCGAGGAAGCGAAGAAAATGCGCGACAAGCTCTTTTGTAGCGAAGAGTTTTCGTTGGACGTGCAACACCTTGAAAAACGTGACTTGGCGGTGACCTTAAAATAAACGTCCGCGGCATAACAAATCGTTGGACGCGAGCGGCGGGAGCGTGTTTCGCATCATGACTCGTCCGGCGGTGCTTGAATCAATTCGCGCCGCCGCGTCAACTCAACCGTTATGCGGCTACTTTCAAACAACGTGCTGATTCGAATCATCATCGTCGCCGTGATTTTATCGTGTGGGGAATCGGCGTCGCCGCAAACCAACTCTACTGTGCGCTCGTCCGACGAAATCGTTGTCACCAGGCTGACTGATGACGCCAGCATGATTCAGTTTAATCCGATGGTTATCGACTATTCGGCAAACGGGCAATCGTCACCTAAAGATCACGCGATTTTCCAAGCTAGCTTTATCAAATCGTCGAAGGCACCTTTCGTATCGAACTTCTTTACCCTTTGGTTTCATTCCACATCGCGCGCGTGTAGATACCCAACGACCAAATTTGTCGTGCGGGTGCGCGCGGACGACCAGACTATCCAGGTTGGCTCTGATTCACGACTCGCGAAATCTGGTGAAATTGCGTCAACCTTCAGCGAGCCTGAAAACGGTTGCGTGGAATCTTTGTGGGTGCATCTTCACAAGGAAACTTTTCTCAAGATCGCGAATGCACATAACGTTGACGTTCGCATCGGTTCTTTGACGTTTCGCCTGGATGCGAAACATCTTCGCGCCTTACAGGAACTTGCTCGGCAAATGTGACCGCGGCCCAACAAATCGTTGGACGCGAGCGGCGGGAGCGTGTTTCGTAACTAACCTGGTGCGGCGGAGGGTGGTTTGATTCGCGCCGCCCGGTCAACTCAACCGGTGGGCGTAGCAAATCGTAAGCATCAACTCTGACGTTCATTCTCATCCCAAACAAAGGCGAAGACGTTAAGGTCAATGCTTGGAATTGGCGTCCGACTCTTGAATTCCTACGCTCCGAAAACCTGATCACGGCTGCCGCCGCCGAGCTTCTTGGCTCGAACGGATGTGGTGCTCGCGTTGATAGTGATTTGGCAGGCCGAATGGCTGTGGCGGTGGAAAACCAGCTCTCGACAATGAAGCCCGGCGAGCGCATGCGCGTCGACCTTACTGTCACCGCAATTCCAAAGGTGTCTCAGGTGTTTGGCCCGGACACTCAGCCGGACGACATTGATGCCATCAATCTCTACTCGGCAACTTACGAATGGCTCGTCACATTCAAGAATTTCTGCAAACGATGTGATGGTTTCATGGTTTCATAACTCTGCGGTGCCGCTACCGCAGGTTCTGACTCACTATTTATGGTCGCAGGCTGCGAGGTAGGTTCGTTAGTTTATCGTCAAAATTACAATCTCGGGCGGGACGCGAAAGCGAACCGGCAGAATGCTCGTGCCGATTCCGGTCGTTACAAAAAGGTGATGACCGTTCTCAAACACGTGACCGGCGCTATACCTTGGACCAAACCGGGAAGAGACGACCGGTGTTCCGATCAGCGGAAGATTCACCTGCCCACCGTGAGTGTGCCCCGCCAGCAATAGCGGCACACTCGGCGGCAGCCGCGGAAAGATATCGGGATTGTGCGTCAAAGCGACGATGGTTGAGCCTGGCGGCGCCTTCGCGATTGTCTCATCGATGTGTTGACTGCGCGTCCACAGATCAGCCAAGCCAACCAGCCAAAAGGATCTCTCGTGCCACTTGATCTCCGCCACTTCGTCTTCCAGGACGCGGATGCCGTTCTGTTCAAAAGCGCGCCGCACCTTCTCGCCGTCGTACCACCAATCGTGATTGCCCAGAATCGCGTAGACGCCTAAAGGGGCTTTCAGATCTTTCAAGCTCGCTGCGGTTACTTCGGGCTCGACCCGATGACTGTGCCAACTGTTGGGCGACATATAATCACCGAGCAGCACGATTAAATCGGCATTGAGTTCGTTCGTGGTGGCGACAATCTTTCTCAGCTTTTCATCGTCGATGAACGGGCCTCCGGTGTGAATATCTGCGATAACTGCAATGCGTAATCCGCTCAGCTCTTTCGGCCAATTGTCGATCTGGATTGTTTCCGAGTGAACGATCAAGCGATTGGGTTCGATGAGGAAGGACCAGATCGCCAGGCTGGCGACGAACAGAAAAATACCTAAGAGCGAAATTTGAATTTTCTTTTTCCAGGATTGACGCATAGTCAGATTCAGAACATACCAAATCCCACCCGCGCCCGTCGCGAACGCCGGCGGTATAATCGCAACCTAAGGCCTCCCAACGATCACGAGTAGATCTCTTTTCGTCCACGCTGGGTCGTTCTAGTAGTTTACGTCAAACAGTGATTGGACTTTCCGCAAAAGAAGTATTGACTTTTGCTGGAAGTGGTATTACCTTGTGCGCGCTTAGGTTGAGAGGCTGGCGCTCCCGAGCCTGCGTCCTCGCACACTCGTCAAGATCCAGCCACTCGTTTGACTAAACTGCGTCGATTTTTTGCAAGACTCATGCAAACGAGCGCGCGGTCGGTCAACCAGATCAGCCAGGACTTGGGTCCGGCATCAAATCCATCATCAATCGGTTTTCACCGATTCGAAGGAGTAAACGATTATGGCAACCAAGAAAACTGCAAAGAAGAAAGCAGCCAAGAAGGCCGCAACTCGCCCGCTGACAATCGCCGACGCGAAGAAGCGTGTCAAGATTGAACAGTTGAGCAAGACAGTTGGGGCGGCGGTCAATCGCGCCCTGGCCAGGCAGGACCTTTCGGGAATCCGTGGGCCCATTCTGTGCGGTATTATTTATCGCCCTAACACTGGAACTTTCACTCCGTTTTTCGAAGAGAGATAAGCTCCGCGCCGCAAATTAAGCGTCGCAGTGGTTTCAAACATTACGGGGGAACTGACAATGAAGGACCGCGATAAGAGCAGCCTTCTCTGTCCGAGTGCCCAACTGGAGATGGATGATCCGGTCGCACTCGGTGTGATCCTCGGAAGCCCGGAAGAGCCGCGCATGGTGCATCTTGAGCGACCAGTGCCGGTAACGGACGAGTTGCTGGCACTCTCGGGGCCGGTAAAGCCGACGGAGGTGTTCCGCTTTGCCGCCCCATGCGCCGGCGACGCCTGTAAGCATTTCGACGGTCAGGACTGCAGCCTGGTGGGGCGCATTGTGCAAATTCTTCCCAGGGTGACCAGCGATTTGCCAACCTGCTCCATCCGCTCTGAGTGCCGTTGGTGGTACCAGGAGGGACGCTCAGCCTGCTTCCGCTGCCCGCAGGTGGTAACCGAAGCCTACACCTCCTCAGACGACTACGTTCGGGCCGCAGACAATTAGAGGCCGCCTCTAGAGATTCCTCCGCGATTCCCCTTCAGGAAAATATTCACGCCATCGACGATCGACCAGAGCCGCAATGTCATCGCGCACGATTAACTCATCCGGCAGGCTTGGTTTCTTGCGCGCGTCGATTACGACAGGCGCGCGATAAGCGAGATGATGTCGCACGACCTTGGTTTCGGCCGCATAGATGTCACCCGCCGGTTCAAAGCGCGTCCACGTGGACCATAGGAAGTCGGTAGACGAACGCGCGACGCCGGCATCGTCGTGCAAAATCACCAGCGGCCATCCAGCGAATGCCTTGTCATTCGCCAGGCGCGCACCCTGATCGGGCTCATCTAAGTACAGCGCGCCTTCGATAACCAGACAGCCGCCACAGAAGACTTCCGCGCGGGTAATGCCGTTTGGCAACTCACCGCGAAACTCGCGCGGCAAATCACGAATCGGATCGCCCAGACCCATCAGGATCGCTTTGCTGCCTTCGTTCACTTTGCCGCTTGTGTAATCCAAAGTGTCCATCGACGTATTAGCGAAAATGAAGAAGTCGCTCTCCCAACGCACGCGTGCCAAGACGTGTTCCAGCACGCCGGCGAAATCATGCAGGTCGATCTGAGAGTCAGTGAGTAACAAGAACTTCGTGAGTGCGAGTTGGCCCTCACCGAGAATACGGAAACCTGCCACCAGGCCCTCGCGCGCGTAACGCTCACGGACGACCGCCGCAGCCAGCGAGTGAAAACCGGTTTCACCATAGCTCCACAAATCCCGCACGCTCGGCATTACCAGCGGAAACAGCGGCGACAAGAGCGACTGTAGATAGTCCCCTATGAAAAAATCTTCCTGCCGAGGCTTGCCGACTACTGTCGCCGGGTAAATCGCATCGCGACGGTGAGCGATCGCCTCGCAATGAAAAACCGGATAGTCATGTTTGAGTGAGTAATAGCCATAATGATCACCGAACGGTCCTTCCGGCCTGCGTTCATGCGGTTGCGCATGTCCGACAAGTGCGAATTCAGCTTCGGCCACCAGGCGATGTTCGCCCGCGGGATTCTTCGCCACCTTCAATTTTTGTCCCTGGAGAAGCGAGGCCAAAACAAGCTCAGGCACGTCCTCAGGCAGCGGCGCGATTGCGGAAATCATCAGCGCCGGCGGCCCGCCGAGAAACACAGTGACCGGCAGAGGCTGGTTCAACTCTTCCGCGGCTCGATAATGGAAGCCGCCGCCTTTTTGGATTTGCCAATGCAATCCCGCGCTCTCTGCGTCGTAGACCTGCATGCGATAAATGCCGAGATTGTGCTTCTTTGTAATCGGATTCTCGGTGTAAACCAGCGGCAGAGTAATGAACGGCCCACCGTCTTCCTGCCAGGTTGTCAGCACCGGCAATTCGTCGAGGCGGCCAGGTCGATCGATGACCTCTGTCACAGGCCCGCGCGAAACTGTTTTAGTACCGAGCTTGAGAAAGTCACCCACCAGCGATCGATGCTTCCAAAGCTCGGAGCGTTGGGGAGGCAGCAAGGCTTCAGCGACGCTGACCAGTTCTTTGATGAACCGCTCGGGCTTTGGCCCAAAGGCGAGATCAATTCGTTTAGTGGTGCCGAAGAGATTAGTGACGACGGGATAACGGCTTCCCTTCACTCTGGTGAAAAGGAGGGCCGGTCCACCGCGTTCGATCACCCGGCGATGAACTTCGGCGAGTTCCAGATATGGATCTACTTCGGTGTCGATGCTGACGAGATCTTTTTCGCGGCGCAGGAGGGCGAGGAAGGAGCGAAGATTTGTGTGCATTGCAAACGTTTAATTCTCCGTGAGCCTCTGTCGTCACTGCGTCAGTGTGGTTAAGATCGACAACTCACCACAGAGACATAGAGAGCCACAGAGCCTCACGGAGAAATACTAGTTTCTAGCTTTTAGGGCGCCGCAGACTAGCGCTATTCAGATCGAGTTCACTCACCTTGATCACTTCAACCTGCGGAAACTGTTTCTGCAGTTCCGGCAGGAACTTCTTTGCATCGCCGACTACGATCACGCTGGTGCTGTCGGCGTTGAGGTGGGTTGCGGCAAAGCTCTTAACATCCTCCGCCTTGACCGCTTGCACGCTGCCGACGAACTGGTTGATCTGATCAAAGTTGACGCCATAGATTGCCAGCGAACTAATCTGGCTAACCAGGCCCCCGGTCGTTTCCAACCCACGGGCAAAGCCTCCATTCAAGCTTGCCTTGCGCGTAGTCAATTCGGTGTCCGGCAAATCGCCGGTCGCCAATTTGGAAATCTCAGCCAACGTGAGCGACGCCACCTGCGCGCCGGATTCATTCTTAGTCTGGGCTGACGCGCTGAACGAACCGGCCCAGCGGCGCGTGTCGAGCGAACTGCCCGCGCCATAACTCAAGCCGCGCTTCACGCGAATCTCCCAGTTCAGACGACCCGAGTAACCACTCAGGATCGAGTTCGAAACGATACCGCGAAAGTAATCCGGACTACCACGATTGATCGAGCTGCGCACCGCCAGCACCGCGGCCTGTCCCGCATCCGGCATGTCGATAACCAAAACTCGCCGGTTGCCCGGCGCGCCGTCCGGAGTCGTTTGCGCTGCGCCGCGCAATTCGTTGGCGGGCTTTTGCCAGTCACCAAAGTATTTCTGGGCGATGGCGAACCCGTTATCCGGACTGATGTCGCCGCCGATTACGAGGATGGCATTGTCGGGTCGATAGAACGTCCGGTGCAGCGCGGTAATATCGTCGCGCTTGATCCGCGGCAACGATTCGGGTGTTCCCGAAAGGGGATGTCCATACGGGGTATCGCGATAGACGACGCGCGCCGCCGCAAAACGAGCGATGGCTCCCGGCTGACCCAAAGCCACTTTCAAGTTGTTGAGGTACTGACGGCGCAGCCGGTCGATCTCTTCGTCTTTGAAAGCCGGATTGCGAACCACATCGGCGAGTATCTCCATCGCCGGACCAATCCGCGCAGACATCACATCGACACTCACCGCCGATGAGTCCCAGCGCGCGCCTGAATTAATAGAACCTCCCAGGGCTTCGATGGCTTCGGCTATCTGGGTCGCACTGCGCGTCGTCGTGCCCCTGGTGAGCAACGCGGCGGTCATGTCAGCGGCGCCTGAGAGATCAGCAGGATCAACTTCGCCGCCGCTCTTAATCAAGAGCTGAGCATTCAACAGGGGCATCTCCGATCTCTGCACTACCACCACACGTAAACCGTTGGGCAATGTCTTCTCGACCGGCTT
>JAWVEM010000436.1:0-16120 GCA_033856735.1 Blastocatellia bacterium | reverse complement strand
TGATCTGATTCGCAAGTGATATGCCAGCTAATGCGGGCTGTCAAACTTGTGGCAAGCGCAAGCATTATGCGCCCTTTTGCCGGATTCTTCAGCGTGGGAGAGAAACACGCGCAGGCTGGGCTTTCAGAAGAGAGTCCATAAGAGCACGAAAACCAAACGATACAGCGGATGAAATCCTCGTCGTCGCGGGCTTAAACGGAAGGGGCGCGAAGGGATTCGCAAGGTACGCAAAGGAGGTCTTCCTCTGCGTTACTTTGCGAAAGCCTTTGCGTCCTCCGCGTTGAAATCCTTTTTGACAATCGCGCATCCGCCGTCTTAACACACACTCTTTAGCCCGGGGACTCGAGTGCCCGGCACAAAGCGAAACCCGTTTGAAACGGTTTCCACTCCGAACACTTCTAATCACGGGGCTGAAGCCACGGCGTTAATAAGAAGACGCAAACTTGCAGAATTTCAAATCATTTAGCTCGGCTGAGATAAACGGGTTGGTTTGTCACATCGATTGAAATACCTGTCTGGCCGGCTGAAACTGACCCGGCGCTTTCGCCTGTGTGCCGAATGATTTTGAACTCACCCTGGTTCATCTGAATCTCGAGGCGGTGCGTCGAGGCTGAAGTGGTCCAGGCCGCCCACCGACGATCTCCGTTCTTAGTGAAGACTAGAACATAGTCGTCGTCCCGGCCGAGGGTGAGCCGCTCCTGGAAGACATAACCGTTGAAGAACTCGCTGAATGTCTTTGCGGCAAGGTAAGCAGGTTTCGGCTCGTACACCTGCGCGCGACCTGGCTGATAGGTATTCCTTACGAGTCCAAAGTGATGCTCGGCTTCGTTTGGATCTGATCCATCGTCACGCCAGTCATACCAGATCGAAATAGGAATATCGTTGGCGACATTGGTAAGCATCTGGCGAGCGAGAAGCGCGCCCTGGGTTTCTTCCGTCAGGTTGCGCCACGTGGAGGAGTAGCCCCATTCGCCGGAGATGATGGCGATCGGCCTCTCCGGCAAACTCGAGTTTGTCGAACTTTGCCCGCTGCCGCGACGGTAACGTTGAATCAGTTTTCGCAGCCGGCAATAATCAAGCGCCGCGGTTTCCGGACCGGTTTGACGGTAAGGATGAACGGACACGGCCCACCAATAATCGAGCAAGCCTGATTTGAAGCATTCCTCAAGAAACGAAAAGTCACTTTCTGAAACCGCTGGGCCAACCAGCTTTTCGTTGGGCACTTCCGCACGGAACGCACGGCCCACGGCCTGAACTAACTCGACGTATTCGTTCACGTTCGGCCGCGGGCGCCAGAACATGGGGTTGTTCGGCTCGTTGTAGATTTCCCAAATCACACCGCGATTGGAAAAGTGTTTGGCCGCCGCCACTGCCCAGCGCGCAAACGCCGCGCGCGTCTCTGCGGTTCGCGGGGGCGCGCCGTGGTCGTAGAGTTGATTCCCATAGTCAAGAATGAATAGCGCCTGAATCTTGTATTCATCCAGCGCCTTCATCAACCGATCGTATTCCGAGAAATCATACCGGTCGCGCTCACGCTCGGTGACTTCCCATACGAAATCCATTCTTACCGTACGAAAGCCGGCGTCGGCGATCATTTTGACTTCGCCTGGCTGTGGATTAGTGAAATGAATATTGACGCCGAGGCCTTGCGGGATCGCGGAAGCCGGGGCCGGAGTACTGCCGAACTTGCAATCGGAATCAGCGATGCAACCGCCGAGGGTGGTGAGCAGAAAGACCAGCGGCAGAATCATTAGCAGACCATGAGAATTCGATCGCTTCACAACTTCCCGGAGGAGAAGGCCGTTCTATGAACCGGCGCCGTTAGGATTGAGGGCAGCCGCCAAAAATGCGCGCAGGGCGATCTGGTAAGCCGAGGTTTGATTCGCCTCAAACGGTGCGACGACGTAATGAATCTTCGTGCCCGACGCGTTGAAAAAATTGTGATAAGCGAGATAGTGCTTGCCCGCAATCGATGATCCCAGAGTCGAGCGCATTCCCTGATCCAAGAACACAACGTAGATCGTGCTGGGATTCGGCCGCTGAAGCGAGCCGCCTTTCAGCATTCCCTCCAGCACGCTTTGGATCTCCAGGTCAGAGATGCTGCTGTCACCGGCAACTTCATCGAGCTTTTCCTGGCTCGAGGTTGCGGCGAAGAAATTCTTCATGCCGAATTCATCCAGGATGCTAAGCTCCGCCTGATCATTTATATTGGCCAGAAGGTTCGCCAGCCTCTGCTCACGCGCGCGCTGCGATGGTGCCTCCCAACCTCTTCCCAGAAAAATGCTGTTCTGCTGTGGCTCCGAAATAATTTTGCCGTGCGGCGAGTAGGCGGCAAGGGGTTGCGCCTCTCCGGTGATAATGAAGGCCCGCCCCCGATCATCGTTAATAACGGACTGCGCCTGGTTGTCGGAACTGTCGCGAGGTTTCGTTTCCTGCGCCTGTGCGGCGCCGGCAACTGCGATCATCAGCACGAAAATCAATTTGAGTTTCATAGTTCCCTTTTTGCGAAGCCAGTTCGTTCCCCGGCTAGGGCGTCGTCACGTTCAGAAGAAAGTCGTCCACGACGAAAGAAGTTTTCAGGCTCGAATCTTCCGTGCCTACTAAATAAATCTGTATCGTCTGTCCCTTGTAAGCAGACAGGTCAAACGAGATCTGCGTATAGCCCGCGCCGGCATTCAGGTTCGAGTATGTCGCCAGAGTCGCCAGGACCGTGCCCGCAGAGTTTCGAATCTGCACTTTCAAGGTGTCATACGCGGTTGTAGTCGTGGTCTCAGCAGTATCGATGTGTCGCCAGAACGAAACGTTGACGCTGGTGGCAGTGGCCGGAATGCTGACCTGTTGTAAGAGCGTGTCGGTGTGAACTGAGCCATAACCGTTGAGCCAGGCTTTCCAGGACCCGCTGTGCGGCGCCTGGAAACTGCTGTTATCGATCACCCCTGCTGAGACGGTCCACGGCGACGCATTGGATGAGCCATTTTCAAAGCCGGGGTTCCCTAACAACTGCAGCGTCGTGCCGGCGCCGGCCGCATTAACGGTCAGTGGGATCGTCGCCGCATGCGTGTTGCCGCCGCCAGAACCGTTGACGACAACACTGTATGTGCCCGGCACAGTGGAAGCGCCCGTTGTGATCGTCAAAGTGGAAGAGCCCGAACCAGGTGCGGCGATCGATGCGGGACTGAAGCTCGCTGTGGCACCTGCCGGCAAACCCGAAGCAGAAAGCGACACGACCGAGCTGAAACTCCCTGATATCGTCGTCGTAATCGTTGTCGCCCCGGAACCACCGGCCGTAACTGCGAGGCTCGACGGCGCGGAAGCGATCGCGAAATCGGCTGTGGCGCCCACGGTCAAATTGATCGTCGCAGAATGGGTCTTGCCGCCGCCAGAACCGTTGACAACAACACTGTACGTGCCCGGCGCAGCGGTCGCGCCAACCGAGATTGTCAAAGTAGAGGCGCCCGAACCCGGCGCGGCAATCGATGCGGGACTGAAGCTCGCTGTCGCACCTGCCAGCAAGCCCGAAGTGGAAACCGAGACGGCCGAGTTGAAACTTCCTGATACCGTCGTCGTGATCGTTGTCGCCCCGGAACCACCAGCCGTGACTGCCAGGCTCGACGGCGCCGAACTTATGGTGAAGTCGGCTGCGGCCGCACCAGAAGTCGTGGCATTCAAGGCAAAGTCATCCACCACGAAAGAAGTCTTCAGGTTCGAGTTCTCCGCCCCCACCAGATAAATTTGAATCGTCTGGCCCTTGTAAGCGATAAGGTCGAAAGCGACCGGTGTATAACCGGCAGCAGCGTTCAGATTAGAGTAAGTGGCCAACGTCGCCAGGACCGCGCCGGTTGAATTGCGCACCTGGACCTTGAGCGTGTCGTTCGCTTTCGTGTTCGTCGTTTCAGCCGTATCGATGTGCCGCCAGAACGAGAGGCCGGCGCTGGTGGCTGTCGAGGGAATGCTGACGGTCTGTAGAAGGGTGTCGGTATGAGCCGAGCCGTAACCGTTAAGCCAAGCTTTCCATGAACCCGTGTGCGGCGCTTCGAAACTGCTGTTATCAATCACTCCTGCTGAAACCGTCCACGGCGCCGGATTTCCGGATCCGTTTTCAAAGCCGGGATTGCTTAACAACTGCTGTGTCGTGCTGCCGCCGGTGCTGACCGTCAAATTGATCGTCACGGAATGGGTCTGTCCACCGCCCGATCCGTTGATGACAACGTTGTAGGTGCCCAGCGGAGTGGTCGCGCCGGCAGCGATCGTTAAAGTTGAGGCGCCGGAGCCGGGGGCCGCGATCGCAACAGGGCTGAAGTTCGCCGTTGCACCCGCGGGCAGGCCTGAAGCAGAAAGCGAAATGAAAGAATTGAAGTTGCCTGAAAGAGAGGAGGTTATGGTTGACGATCCCGCGCCGCTCTGCGGAATCGTTAGTGACGACGCTGATGACACGAGCGAAAAGTTTGGCCCAAAGCTGATGTCTATGACCGGGTGCAGCTCAATGCCGTTCGGTGCGATGCCCTCCTGCCCTTCAAAATAATCAAAGAAGCCAACGCCGGTAATCTGCACGGGAACATTAGCGTCTTGAAAAGTCGTGGTCGCGGTAAGCATTGCGTCGAACTGCGCGCGCGCATGCGCAATGCCGGCCGCGAAAGGACTGTTTGGACCAACACAACTCGGAGATGGGATTTCGGCGATCATCGTGTGGCCGGCGCCGTCGCTAAACACCATGTGATAATCCGAATCAAACGATTTCGCATATTTCACGAGGGTGACATTCAAGACCCAGACCTTGGTTTCCGTGGGTTGGACTCGCCCATTGTCGGGCAGCGGACTCGGGGTGGCAATACCTGATAGCGCGGCAATGGTCGTCGCCGTGGTCGAGGTGAGGTTTACCAGGCTTGCGTCCGGGTCGGCGCCGATCTTAACCGGCCAACGCTCGCCGCTGCACTGGGCAAAAGTCCGGCCGGGCAGGAAGACCAGCACTACGATGCAGAGCGATGACAGCCAAAGGAATCGTTTCATTGTTTTCTTCAATCTCGGATGCATGTGACCGGAACTCGCTAAGCTCAAAAAAACAGGTCGAGCGCTATACACAGGATAAACGGACAAACAGCTGTGCATTCCAATTAAGTCGTTTGGGGGGGGTTGTAGAAAACGTGATGAGTTAAGCGGCGCGACAGGCCGTTGAGTGATCTTCCTCTGCCTTTTCCAGGCAGCCTCTCAGCTTTTCCGCCAGCAAGTGGACGTGCGGTTCTTTGATGATGTTGATGTGGTTGCCGGTAATTTCATGCACTTCAACGCAACCCTCTACGAGTTCGCGCCAGCCCTCGTGAAGATCATAGTCCGCGGTCAGATCCGCGGCCAAAAAGAGCGTGACGTCTCCCGCATAGGTTTGCGGTACATAGTCTTTCACAGCGGCAAAGTTAATCTGCTCGATATTTTTTAGAGCGGACGGCAAAGGCCTGCCGATCTGCTGGTAGAGTTTGTAAGCGCGCCGATAGAGTTTGTGTTTCGCTTTTTCGGGAGCGTATTTGAGTTTGCCCAGCACATATGCCAATTTTTCCGCGGTGCTCAACTGACGCAGGTTCTCAGCATGCGATCGAAGCTTGCGCGCGTAACGACCGGCACGCTGGCGCAAAGATCCGGAATCGGGCAGCAGCTTGAAGTAGCCGGCCGGGTACGTATCAAGCAGCGCCAATAATGAAACCTGCTGTCCTTCGGCCGCGAGCTGGCAAGCCATTTCGAACGCGATGGTGCCTCCTGATGAGCGGCCGCCGAGTTGATAAGGCCCCTCAGGCTGCACCTCGCGCATCTCTTTCAAGTAATGCGCGGCCATCTCTTTAATCCCGGTGTGAGGCTCTTCTGCTCCATTCAATCCTTTCGCCTGCAATCCATAAAATGGCTGATCGGGTCCGAGTAGCCGCGCGAGATCGTGATACTCGAGCACGTTGCCACCGGCCGCATGGATGCAGAAGAACGGGGTGCGCTTGCCGCCTCCCTTAATCATCACGAGCGAAGACCACGAAGCCGGCCAACCTTCTTCACGGAGCATGCGCGCAAGTCGCTTCACGGTGGGCGCCTGGAACAAGGTGGCCAGCGGAAGATTGCGGCCGAATGCATTTTCAATCTGAGCGAATAGGCGCACCGCCAGTAATGAATGTCCGCCGAGCTCAAAGAAGTTGTCGTTGACGCCTATTGAACGAATTCCCAGCACCCGCTCCCAAATTTTTGTCAGCTTCAGTTCCAGTTCGTCCGTGGGCGGCGCAAAGATTCTCGTGGTGTCCGCACCGTTCGCAGGCGGCAAAGCGCGGCGATCGACCTTTCCGCTAGGCGACAGCGGCAACGATTCGAGCACTACAAAAACGGAAGGCACCATGTGATCCGGCAACTTATCTTTTAGGAATTCGCGGATTTCGTCGATCGACGGAGTCAGGCCGAACTGCGGCACGAGATACGCGGCCAGATGCTTGTCGCCGTTATCCTTTCGAGCCACGACTACTGCTTCGCGCAGCGACGGATGCTCGGCCAAAGCCGATTCAATCTCGCCCAACTCGATCCGGAACCCGCGGACTTTCACCTGATTGTCCAGCCGTCCGATGAACTCGATCTCGCCGTTTGGCCGGTAACGAACCAGGTCGCCGGTCCGATATAGACGCGCGCCTGGCACTGGCGAAAACGGATCAGGCACGAAGCGCTCGGCATTCAATTCAGGCCGGTCAAGGTAACCGCGCGCAACTCCGTCGCCGCCAATGTAGAGTTCGCCCTGCACACCGATCGGGACAGGATTCCGGCTGCGGTCGAGAATGTAAACCGACGTGTTTGATATAGGACGTCCGATAGGCACTGAGCCGTTGACGTTAGTAAGATCGGTAATGGGATGGCAGCAGGCGAAGGTCGTGCTCTCGGTCGGACCATAACCGTTGATCAGACGAGTGTCCTTAAGCTCAGCGAGAACTTTCTGCACGTCTGGCACCGACAGAACGTCGCCGCCGGCGAGCAATTGCCGCACGCCTCTCAAGTCATCGAGATGATTATCAACCATCAGATGAAACAAACCGGCCGTCAGCCAGAGCGTAGTCACCTGATATCGTTTCAAGGCTTGGCCGAGATCTCCCAACGAATAAGCTCCGGGTGGCATCAGCGCCAGCCGCGCGCCGTTAAGCAAGCTGCCCCAAATCTCGAAAGTGGAAGCGTCAAAGGAGATTGTGGCTGACTGCAAAAAGATTTCATCGGCCGAGAATGAGGCGTAGTTTGTATCCCGAACGAGCCGTACAACGTTGCGATGCGTGACCGCCACCCCCTTCGGCTTGCCTGTCGAACCCGACGTGTACATGACATAAGCAAGGCGGTCGGGCGTAGTTGTAATCTCCGGATCGCTCTCACTCTCGTTAGCGATTTTCCCAGGTAACTCATCGAGGCAAATTATCTCTGCGGTATTGCGTGGCAGGTTTTCGAGCAGCGACTTTTGCGTGATCAGCAAGGGCACCTGGGCGTCTTCAAGCATGAACCGAAGACGCGTGCTGGGATATTCCGGGTCAAGCGGCACATAGGCGCCACCGGCTTTCAAAATGCCAAGCAGTACGACGATCATTTCGGGCGAGCGCTGCAAGCACACACCCACGCGGGTATCCGGGCCAACGCCGCGCTTGTTTAGATAGTGACCGAGTTGGTTGGCTTGCCGATTGAGCTCCCGGTAAGTGACCTGCCGGTCATCGCAGAGCAGTGCGGGAACGTCAGGCGAGTTTCTTACCTGCTCCTCGAACAGTTCCTGAATGCATGCCTGAGTCGGATAGTTTGTCTTCGTGTCGTTCCATTCAACCAGCAACTGTAGGCGCTCAGCTTCAGTCAGAAGTGGCAGCGCAGAAATTCTCTGTTCCGGATCCGCGACGATGCCCTCGAGCAAAGTTTGGAAGTGACCCATGAGCCGTTCGATCGTAGCCGATGCGAAAAGATCGGCATTCGATTCGAACAGGCAAGTTAGTTGTCCATCTTTTTCCACGATGTCCAGAGTCAGATCGAAATTCGCCATGATGTGACCAACCCGAAAGGGTTCGGTGACCAGCCCCGGTAGTTGCAACGGCTCGGTCTCTTCGCTCTGCAGCACGAACATCATCTGGAAGAGCGGGTTATGCGCGAGCTTCCTTTCCGGCTGAAGCTCTTTCACCAAACGCTCGAACGGCAGGTCCTGATGCGCGTAAGCCCCCAGCGCAGTGGCTTTGATTCGGCTCAAAACTTCGCCGCACGACGGGTCGCCGGCGAGGTTCGTCCGCATCGGCAGCGTGTTGATGAACAAACCGATCAGGCTTTCGGTCTCAGGCATTTGGCGGCCGGCAATCGGGGTTCCCACCACGATGTCTTCTTCGCCGGTGTGGCGATGAAGAAGGATTTCGTATGCAGCCAGGAGCGTCATGAAGAGAGTCACGCCCTGGTTCTGGGAAAGCATTTTCAGATCGGATGTTAGCTGCTTAGATAAGCGAATCGTGTGATGGGCGCCGCGGAAAGCTCGGTACGCCTGAACGCTTTGACGCGGATAGTCCGTCGGCAACTCCAGCACGGACGGCAGCGTCTCGAACTCCTTCTTCCAATAAGACAGTTGCGATTCATACAACTCGCCCGCGAACCATTGCCGCTGCCAGTACGAGTAGTCGGGATATTGGATTGGTAATTCAGGAAGTGCGGGCCGCTCTCCGGCCGTAAAAGTCTTGTACAACTCGGACAGCTCGCGCTGAAAAATCCCGACGGACCACCCGTCAGTGACTATGTGATGCATCGTGATCAGCAGAGTGTGTTCCCGCTCGCTTAGCCGCACCAGCAGAGATCTGATCAAAGGGCCGCGCGAAAGATCGAACGGCCGGCGAACTTCGTCCTGAAGAACGTTGGGCACTGAGAGCTCCCGCGCGGTCTCAGGTTCGCGACTTAAATCGATAACCGGTAAGTCGAGCACTACTTCGCCGGCGACGAACTGGGACGGCGTGCCCTCTACCGTAGTGAAGGTCGTCCGCAGCGCGGCGTGCCGAGCGACAATAAAGTTCAGCGCCTGCTTGAGTGCGGTCACGTCGAGGAAACCGGTTAATCGGACCGCTAACGGAGTGTGGTATAGAGACGTCTCCGGCATTAATTGGTTTAGTAACCAAAACCCCTGCTGGTTATATGAAAGCGGCGCCGGCTCGTCGGTGGCGTGTCGCGGGATCACCTGCCTGGCGGCCCCCGCGGGGCGCTTCTTCATCAGACGCAATTCGAGCAGCGCCCGCTTTGCCGGCGACAGCCCGGCCAGTTGTTGCGCGATTGCCTCGCTGTATGGCGTTGTGGTTTCCATGCTCAAACTTCGATCCTTATGCCACCGTAGCTTCGTTGCCCAGGATTTCACTATCAAAGCGAAGCTGAGCTTCCTCGTCACTTAGGTTTGCCAATTCTCCCAGCAGAGTGGCCAAATCGGCTTCGGGTTCAGTCTTCGCTCCGCGGGGAAATAGCAGCGCGGCCAGACTGGCGATCGTCGGCGCTTGAAACAAATCGACCATGCCCATTTCGATCTCCAAATGGTTTCGCACTTTCGAGACCACCTTTGCCGCGAGCAAAGAATGTCCGCCTAACTCAAAGAAATTGTCGTGTATCCCGACTCGCTCCAGCTTCAAGACGTCGCACCACTCAACGGCCAGAAGCTGTTCGATCGGTGTCCGGGGCGCCACAAAACTATCGCGGGACTCGAAGCGCGCGGGCTGCGGATCAGGCAGCGCTCGGCGGTTGATCTTCCCGTTGGGCAACAACGGCAGCGCGTGGATTACTTCGAACAGAGCCGGCACCATGTAAGACGGAAGCTTGGCTTTCAGATGATTGCGCAGCTCGGCGGTCGTTAGCTTGTTGTGGGGATGCAGGACTACATAAGCGATCAAGCGCTTGTCACCGTCGCTGTCTTCGCGCAACACGACCACGCAATCGGTTACACCGGCCAGACTTCGCAAGGCCTGTTCGATCTCTTCCAGTTCGACGCGAAACCCGCGAATCTTAATCTGGTTGTCGATGCGTCCGAGAAATTCAATGTTTCCATCCGAGCGGTAACGGACCAGGTCGCCGGTCTTGTACAACCGGGCGTGCCTATCGCCGCCGAAAGAATCTGGAATAAATTTTTCGCTGGTGAGATCAGGACGGTTTACGTATCCGCGCGCTACTCCGGGGCCGCCGATGTGCAGCTCGCCGGGCGCGCCGATGGGTACCGGGCGCTGTGATTCATCCAGCACGTACACCTTCGCATTTGCCAGCGGCCTACCAATCGGTACCGTATTGAAGGAGCTGTCATCTGGTGGGCGCAAGTCACACATCGTGACGGCGACCGTTGTTTCGGTTGGGCCATACGTATTGACCAGCCGCACGCGTTCGCCGGCGAACCTGTGCCATGCCATGACCCGATCAAACGTCGCTTTCTCACCGCCGATGATGACTAACCGCACCGCTGCCGGCAGCTTGAGATTTCCAGCGCTCAAGGCGTCCGTAAGTTCATGCCAATAAGCGGTGGGTAGATCCAGAATCGTCACCTGCCACTGGTCGCAGTAATGCAGAAAGTCGCGGGCCGAGCTGATCATTTCATCGGTTCGCAAAACAACTGTGGCGCCGCGCGTAAGGGCTGGGTAGATCTCCTCGACGCTGAGGTCGAAAGAAAGCGAAGCGAACTGCAAGACCCGATCGGCCGGACTGATCTCGTAAGCATCCGCCGCAGTGAAGGAAAAGTTCACCAGCGAACGGTGTTCGATCATTACCCCTTTGGGATTTCCGGTTGAGCCTGAGGTGTAAATCACATACGCGAGATTCGTGGACGAAACATTCAGAGACGGGTTCGCCTCGCTTTGCCGCGCAATAGTCTGCCAATCTCTATCGAGGCAAAAGAGCCTGTCGCGGCCAACCGGAATATCGCCTGCCAGACGACCCTGGGTTAGTACCAGCGACAACCCTGCATCCTCAATCATGAACGCCAGACGTTCGGCCGGATACGCTGGATCGAGCGGCACATATGCTCCGCCGGCTTTCAGCACGCCAAGCATGCCGACGAGCATATCGAGCGAGCGATGCACACAAATTCCAACCAGGACGTCCGGGCCAACTCCGTTGTCTCTTAAGAAGTGGGCCAGTTGATTAGCGCGGCTGTTGAGTTCGCGATATGTGACTTGCTCGCCCTGAAACTCTGAGGCAATCGCGTCCGGCGCTTTCTCTACCTGCGCCTCAAACAAAGTATGGATACAACTTTGATCAGGAAACGCCATCCGCTCGCCGCTCCATTCATTCAGGAGTTGATGGCGCTCTGAATCCGCCAGCAGCGGCAGGTCCCTAACGCCTCGAGCGGGATCGGTGACTATCGCATCCAGCAAATTCTGAAGATGGCCCAGCATGCGCCGGATTGTCTCAGGCGCGAACAGGGCGGCGTCGTATTCAAAGCACAGGCGGATTCCGTGCAGTTCTTCTTCGGCTTCCAGGGTCAGGTCGAACTTTGCCTTCGCATCAGGAAGTTTCATGGGCGTGAACGTCAGTCCATCAACCGCAATGTCGGGAATGGGACTGTTCTGAAGTGCAAACATCACCTGGAACAAAGGCGTGCGGTTTGTCTTGCGTTCCGGGTTCAGCTCTTCAACCAACTTTTCGAAAGGCACATCCTGATTCGAAAAAGCACCCAGCGTTGCTTCACGCACCCGACCGAGGAAGTCACGGAAGGAGGGATTGCCCGCGAAGTCTGCGCGGAGGACCACAGTATTTACAAACGCCCCGATCAGGTCTTCCGTTTCCAGCAACGAGCGTCCGGCGACGGGCGATCCTACGACGATGTCTTCCTGGCCACTGTAACGAAACAACAGGGTTTGGAAGGCGGCGAGCAGCGTCATGAACAACGTAGCGCCTTGCTGCCGTCCGAGCCTTCTGATGGCGTCGCTCAACTCTGTTGGCAGCAGGATTGAGTCCTGGGCGCCTCTGAGAAGTTGTCGTTCGGGCCGTGAATAGTCGGTCGAAAGATCCAACGTTGGCGTCGCGCCCGCAAGCTGATTCTTCCAATATTCCAACTGACAATCGAGCCAGGGGCCCTGGAGCCGACGGCGCTGCCACGAGGCAAAGTCCGCGTACTGGATTCTCAATTCCGACAAAGACGCCGGGCGACCGGCGACCGAATCCGCGTAAAGCGTCGCCAGTTCCCGCAGCAGGACGCTGACCGACCACCCATCACAGACGATGTGATGCATCGTCAAAAGCAAAACACTCTCGTCAGGAGAAACCTTCACCACTTTGGCGCGCAACAGGGGATCGCTGCTGAGATCGAAATGCGCTTCGGACTCGGCGGCAAATACATTCCGGATTTCCGTTTCGAGCTCAGCTTGTGAAAGTCTCTGTAGATCCAAAACTTCGAACGGCACGCGCATCGACGGCGCAATCACTTGAATCGGACCGCCGTCAATCATCACCACGTTGGTGCGCAGAATTTCATGACGCCCAACAATCGTGGCCAGCACCTGTTGTAAACGTGCGACTTCAAGCGGCCCTGCAATTTTGACCGCCGTGCAAACGTTGTAAGACGAGCCTGGCTCCGTCTGGTCAAGCAACCAAAACTGTTGCTGCGTGAATGAAAGCGGCGCGTTACCTTCTTGCCTACGAGGGTCGATTGTGCGGAATAGCGAATCGTCGTCCGACGAAACCATGGCTCCAAAGCGGCCGGCCATTTGCGCGACCGTTGGCGACTCGAACAGCACGCGCAACGCAATCTCGATTTTGAACTCAGCGCGGACACGCGCGACGATCTGCGCGGCCAGCAAAGAGTGCCCACCCAACTCTAAGAAGTTGTCGTCCACTCCGACGCCGTCCACCCTCAACACTTCACTCCAAATCTCGGCCAGCCTTTCTTCGGCTGATGTGTGCGGCGGAACGTAGTCACTTGAAAGGTTCGGTCGGGCCTTTTCAGGATCGGGTAACGCGAGGCGATTCACTTTCCCATTCGCCGACAAGGGCAACGCATCCATCCGCACAAACACCGACGGAATTGCATAATCGGGCAAATGGTCAATGAGAAAGCTGCGCAACTCACCTGCGTTCGGCACGGCATCAGCGGGACCATTCGAGACAAAATAGGCAAGCAGTCTCGTGCCGGCGCGGTCATCCGGTCGGGTAATGACTATACTTTCACCGATCGAAGGATGTCTCGCCAGAGCGGTTTCAACTTCGCCCAGCTCGATCCGAAAACCCCGTAACTTCACTTGCTGATCACGCCGGCCGGCAAATTCGATCTGACCGTTCGCTCGATACCTCGCCCAGTCGCCGGTGCGATAAAGCCGCGCGCCCTCTTGTCCCTCGAATGGATGCGGAATAAATTTTTCAGCCGTGAGTTCAGGGCGGTTTAAGTAACCGCGGCCCACGCCGGCGCCGCCGATGTAAAGCTCGCCGGAGACATCGACCGGGCAGAGCTGCTGTTCCTTATCGAGAATGTATATTTCGGTGTTGGCAATTGGATTTCCAATCGGCAGAACGTTCAACTCCCCGTCGATGTCGGCCGGGACGCGATAGAGCGACACGATGCCGGCTGTTTCGGTCTGGCCAAACATATGAACGTGCCGCGCCGGGTGGTGGAACCGCGACATCCAGGTGTGCGGGATGTCGGACATCAAGGGCTCGCTGGCTGAAAGCATCAGGCGCAGACGGTTATCCAGCAGGCTCTGACGCTGTTTTTCATCCAGCGCTTCCAGCATCGAAGTGCAACTGCGCCAGAATGACGGCACCGCATCCATCACCGTCACTCCGCGGTTCTTGATCATTTCAAACAGCGCCAGCGGATCTTTGCGCTGATCGGAGGTCGCGATCACGACTGTGGCGCCTTGCGATAACGGCAGCAGCAATTGCCTGCGCGATGACGAGAACGCTATTGAGGCGGTGTGAAGATACAAATCATCGCCGGTAATTTCGAGCTCGTAATTGAGAGCGAGCAGATAGTTCGCCAGATTGCCGTGCTCGATCATCACGCCCTTCGGCGCGCCGGTTGAACCCGAGGTGTAAATCACATAAGCGAGGTCGTTGGCGCGCAGGGTTTCCGGCAGATTGTCGTCGGCGTTTCCAGCAATCGCCGGCCAATCGTTATCGAGTAACAAAACGCGGCGATCTCTCTGAGCGCTCTGAGGAAGTTGAGCAAGGAGTTTTGATTTTGCGAGCACCAGCGCGGGACGTGCGTCGTCAAGCATGAACGCTAAGCGCTCTTGCGGATAATCCGGATCGAGCGGCAGGTAAGCTGCGCCGGCCTTGAGGATGCCGAGAATGCCTACTGCCATCTCCAGCGAACGGTCGATGCAAATTCCCACCAGCGACTCACGTCCGACACCCAGCCCGCAAAGATGGCGTGCGAGTTGATTGGCCCGCGCGTTTAGTTCTCCAAATGTGAGCCGGTCGTCTTCACAGGTGACCGCGATTTTGTCCGCAGTCTTCGCCACCTGATCTTCAAACAGCGCGGGAAACGCCCGCTCACTGAAATGATTCATTTGGACGCCGTGAGACCGGGCCCACCGCTCCCGATCTGGCAGTTCAGCAAAGGCTCCGGATTCGAGACTTGGCTTCTCGACGAATGCTTGGGACATTTTTTGAAGTGTGGCCGCCAGAGATAGCGGCGCCTATCTTTGAGCTATTGCAGAACTTTCTTTGCTGATTTCGATGATGTCGCCGGCATTGTGCTTCAGGTCGGTCTGCACGGTGAGATAGATATTTCCACCGTCGTCCACGGTGATGCCTTGCACGTTCTTGAGCTGGCCGCCGAAGGCCGCGATCGTCTTTAACTCTTCGCTCGGGTTGTAGACGTAAAGCTTGCCGTCCTTGCTATCGGTGATATAGAGCGAACCTTTCAAATAGAAAATCGTCTCCGGCGAAAACGAATCACGGCGCTCGATCAAGCGGTGGAGCGTGTGGTTTGTATCCAGCAGATAGAGAATGTTGTCTTCATTATCGGCGATGTAAAGATTGCCCTTGTCGTCAAAGACCATGCTCTCGGGCTTGGTGATTCCAAACTCTTTGCCCAAAAACTCCGAGACCTTGCCGTCGCGAGTGACGCGGAAGACTTCGTGTTGCTCTCCGTCACCGATCAGGAGAGAGCCATCCGGAGCGAGCGCCAGACCTTCGGTCGAGATAAGTCCTTTGTCCTTGCCGGCTACCTGGCGCGGCGTGCCATCAGCCGTGTACTCCCAAAGTCCGCCAGCATCGTCGTCAGTAAAGAAGATATTGTTATTGGCGTCAATGACCAGATCTTCCGGCGACAGAATGCCGAGGCGCGAATCCGCCAGCCGCTTCAGTCCGTCTGTTTTGCTCCAGACTTCGAGAGCATTGCTACCCTCATTAGCCAGGTAGAGCTTGCCGTTGCGCCACACGAGCCCATCGGGTGAGCCAAAGCCAGTCCTGTTGGTGGCAAACATGCTCGCCTTGTACGAGCTGTCCGTCATGATCACCAGGCCTTCTTTCTGCAGCTTGCATGACGTGAGAAAGACGAGGCCAAAAATTATTAGTGCAATGCTTAGTCGCTTCATAAATTCATTCGTCCGATAAAAGACGCCTCAACATCGGATCAGCCCATTCCCAGAAGTACGTGCCGTCTCATCGCGGCGAGCAATCCGAGAAAAGCTCGGATGTGAATCATCGTGCTGGAAACCTCGAAGGCCACCAGGAACACCAGGGCGCTCGAGAGCGCTCCGTACCTAACGGTCAATCCGGAAAGTTTGTCGAGCCAGCCACTGAATCTTTTTCTAACGACGTATTGAATGACCGCTAACTCACCGACCGCGACGGCGGCGCCGGCGACAATGTCCAGCGGCGTATGGTGTGCGCCGATCAATTTTCCGGCGAAGATTATCACCAGAAAAGTCCAAGCGAGTGCGAGCCATCCCAGGCGCCGGGACGCCAGCCAGATGCCAAGCGAAATTGCGATGAAAAATCCGGCGTGATCGCTGGGGAAAGATCCAAGGTCGTTGGTATCCACGTCGCCGCTTAGCAGCGCGCGATAGTCCTTCTGACTGGTTTCGTCCAGCGGAATTCGCACCGGGATGCGTTTCATCGCGACCAGTTGATCACCCTCGAGCCGGTAAATCTTTTGTGATTGGATCTCCGGCCGCGGCAAAAAGATCGTGTGCGAAAGCACTTTCGT
>JAWVEM010000435.1:0-14305 GCA_033856735.1 Blastocatellia bacterium | reverse complement strand
ATCTCACCCGCCATGTCCGGACAGCGATCCCGATCGGCCTCGTCTGCGTCCTCAGTCGTCATCCGTTTGATTTCGCGGATGCGATCGAGCCCGGCGAAAGCTTCGGTGATCTGTGTGCTGATGGAAGCGATCTCAACGAGCGGCGCGGCCACCATCATGGTAAAGAAGATGTAGGTAACCAGATCCCCAGGAGTCATTTGCCCGTTCAGGATGGCGCGCCCGCCAAAAAGAATCAGAATCACGCCGATAATGCCGATGATCACAGTGGAAAAGGCGGTGATGGCAGAGACTCCCGTCATCGATCGCGCGACGTTGCGAAAGAGGCGGTGCGCGCCCCGCGCAAAGACGATTTCCTCGCGCTTCTCAGCGGCGTAGGCCTTGACAATGCGAATGCCGCCCAATGATTCAGTCAAGCGTCCGGTAACTTCCGCGTTGATTTCACCACGTTCACGAAACAAAGGCCGGAGTTTTTTGAAGGCAGTCGCCATGGCGCCGCCAAACGCGGCCAGCGCCAGCAACGTGATCGACGTCATGCTCCAGTTCAAATAGAAAAGGTAACCGAGCGCCAGCGTGGCCGTCACCAGTCCGCCAATCAGTTGCACTAGCCCCGTGCCCACGAGGTTTCGAATGCCTTCAGCGTCAGTCATGATGCGCGAGATAAGTACGCCCGTCTGCGTCGAGTCAAAGTATCTGATGGGCAGGCGAGACACGTGTTCCTGCACGCTCTTGCGCATTTCAGTGATGGCCCGCTGCGCGGCAACGCCGAGGATCTGCGTGAGAGCGAAGGAAGTCAGCGCCTGAACCAGTGTCGCGGCGCCAACGGCCAAAGCCAAAGGCACGAGCAGTTCGCCACGATGTCTGATGATCACGTCGTCGATGAGATATTTCGAACTCGCCGGCAACACCAGGCCGACCAGCCGGTTAACGATCATCAGCAGCATCCCCAGCGAGAGGCGATAGCGATGCGACCAGATTAGATCGCGTGCGTCTTGCCAGGCGTCCTTCGGGTCCACCCGTTTTTTCTTAGGCTCAGTAATCGGCTTGGTAATCGTCGCACTCATAATTGCTCAGGTAGTAAACCGTGCTTTTCTCATTAGCACCGCGGCTTTAGCCCAGTGGATGTCGTAAACGGCACTAATATACTTGACTCATTACGGCAATGGCTCTGCCACTCTGATGCGCCGGCAAGTCTGCGACTTGCCGGCGGCGAACCTTCTTTTTCATTCGGGTCTTCGACCCGTCACGGTCAGAGACCGTTCAGATTATTGGGTCACGTTTCGGCAAGTCCGAGACTTGCCGCGCATCAGAGTGGCAGAGCCATCGCAGCGGCCGCATCGAAGTTCGACAGAAGCCCGCGCGGAGTCAAGTATGTCGCTGCCGTTTCAACGGTTTCCCTTTCCAAACCTAACCGCTGGATCACCGGGCTAAAGCCGCGGTGCTAATGGAAGGCCCTCTCCAGGATCTGACCTCACGCTTCCCTTCACTCCGCGCAAAGACCGTTTCCCTCGGCCGCCGTGTCCGACAGCAAACGTTCCATATGCTCGCGCGCCTTCCATGCTCCAGTGCGCTCGGCGACCTCGACACCTTTGGTCCAGACAAGTCGTGCCACGTCGCGCTGGCCGTGACCGACCAATGCTGTCCCGAGCATTTTATAAGCCGCCGTGAAATCGGGGTTGAGCGTAATGGTCCGGCGCAACGCCCCCACCGCTTCCTGCCAGCGTTCGAGCTTTACGTACTCATTAGCGAGACCGTACCAGATCATCACCTCTTCGGGCTGCGCTTCGGCTATCGCAAGCAATGCTTTGAGTCTGTCTTCGGCCATTATCGTTCGTCTCCGCTCCCTCTTGCAGAGGTGGCTCCGGGAAAAGCGCATGCGCCTCTCCCATGATCACGGCTGGACCTTACATAACTTTATTTGAAAACCGCAGGAACGGTTAACGGGTCGATTGCTCCGGATCATCACCTTGCTAAAGCTCGTCACTAATGAGAATGAACCAATCGTCTCAGCAGAACACCCAAAGAGCAAGCCAGCAGTGCGTGGAGAGGGGAATAGGTGCTACTATGGCCGAACAATTTGCGGGAGGTAAACCAATGACATGGGATGGAGATGACCTGGCCGGCCAGGCGGAAGAAGTCTTTGAACGGCAGCAGGCAGCGGCGGATGCCCGGGCCCACCGGGGGACTTCAACCGTCGAGGAACGAGCTCGCAGCGCCAGATTCGAAACGTTGCGGCTGTCGCGATCTAAGATCATGGGCCAACTTAGCCGGGCCACGAATCCGGCGCACCGAACTATGCTCGAGAGCGCTTTGAAGTCGATAAACGACGAGATGGGCGAAGGATAGAGCGCGCTATCATTCTCGAGTAGTCGTATGTCTTATTCATGACTCCTCGTCATGAAACCCAGGCGCACGAGAGCCTGACCGCCCCATTCGTAAGCACCTGTCTTCTTCTTCACCAAATTACTCTGACAAGACGCGCCTGAGAAAATCTCTGTTGCCGATGTATCGTGAGAATCAGTCGCCCGGGCGACCGTTGGCCAGAGCCTTCAAAAGCTGATCCACCAACTCAATCTCTTCGTCACTCGGCTCAAGTTCCTTGTACTTGTTTAGCGACTGCGTGGCCGCAGAGACATTGTTCAGCCGGTGATAAACCAGGGCGAGGTTGTAGTAGACGAGTGAAAAGTTCGGCTCGATTTGGATGGCTGCTTCGTAGTGTAGACGCGCCAGCGGAAAGTCGCCGGCGTCGTAATAAAGATTGGCCAGGTTGTAATGGGCCTCAACGTGGCGTGGATCGTTTTTCAAAGACTGGGTGAAATTCTCGAGCGCGCCAATCATGTTACCGCGATCTAACTCGATAATTCCCAGGTTGCAGAAAGCTTCCGCAACGTTGTCGCCCGCGGTGATCGCTTCGACGTAAAACTCGCTCGCCTTATCGTCGCCTTGCTCGTGCAGTAGCAGAGCTTCCTCAAACGGCGTCAACAGCCGGGCGACCTGTCCACCTACGGGCCGGAACAAACTCATCTGGCCCTGCAGCTCAGCTTCGATCTGCTTGATGGTCAGGCCCTGCGTGCGCATTTCACGCACGCGCCGGAAAAGAGTGAGCGCCTGAAAGTCGTAGGTAAAGTCTCCGCCGTCAGCGGCGGGCGTGCCGTGAATGATTCCAGCTTCGGTCCAGCGCCGCACGGTGCGCTCGCTTAAGCCAAACAGTTGTTTGATTTCGCGGACCGAGTAACTGGATTTGACACGTTGATAGTCCGCCTTGGCTGGAACGGGTGACGGGAACGAGAGGACCTTGCGAATCTTTTCGGTCATGCGCGGCTTATAAGCCTACACGAAAACCAATAGATTTGGGAATAGTTCGGCTAAAAAACTTTCCCATACTGAATACCAAGTCCCTTCCCAGCCCGCACTTCAACACTTCACATGCCCGAGCAGCAAGTAAACAATTATGAAAATCACAATGGTGGAGAGGCAGCCGCCGCCCCACTTCCATGCTGCCGCCCCCGCCAGACATCCTCGTAAAGGACCTTCCATAATAAACCCTCCTTAGTTTTCCAGAACTTCGCAGGTCGACGCGAATCCCATCCTGTCTGGTCGAAGTTCACTCGCTGCATTCTTACCGAACAACTTTCGCAGTTGCTTGAGCGTGGGCAGCAAACGAGATGCCAAGTCCCGATCGAAGGGGCGTTATTTGTTGTTGCCGGCTTAAGAAAAGGATCGCTGATCGAGTTTGCCCTCACGCGCAATTTCGGAGCGGCATTTGCTGGATGGAGATCAGAAGGAGGGCCAGCGATGCCAAGAGGAGACAAAGGAAAATATACCGACAAGCAAAAGCGCAAAGCGGAACACATCGAAGAGGGATACGAAGATCGCGGAGTTTCGAAGAAGGAAGCCGAGTCCCGCGCCTGGGCCACGGTGAATAAGGATTCAGGCGGCGGAAAGAAGAGTGGATCAGGACGCGGCAAGAAAGAGAGCCATGCCTCATCCAAGAAGGGCGGCAAGAAAGGTGGAAAGAAAGCCGGCAAGAAGAGCAGTAAAAAGAAGAGCAGCAAGAAAAGTAAGAAGTAACCACCATCGCGCGAATGCTTAATCGCAGCAGGAGGAATGTGGCAAACCAAACGAAGCGCAAAGAAGCCAGCCGGCATAGCTCTTCAAGTAAGAAGGCGCGAAACACCAGCACGGCGGTTCGGCGCAGTGCTGCCAGGAGTTCGCGCACGACCCGAAAAGTAACCGCTATCAAAGAACCAAAGTCACCAATGCCCGCGCAACATCAAGAGAAGCCCGGGCTGGAATCGAAAGTGACTCCACGCCCGCGTTACCAGGCGCGACATTACAAAGGGGCGGAGAAACTATTGGATAAAGTCGCACTCATCACCGGAGGCGACTCCGGTATCGGGCGGGCGGTGGCCGTGCTGTTCGCGCGTGAGGGCGCTGATGTCGCAATTGTTTACTTGCCTGAAGAACAAAGCGACGCCGAAGAGACACAACGCGCTATTGAGAAAGAAGAACGCCGAGCCTTGTTAGTCCCGGGCGATGTGCGCCACGCTGAGTTTTGTAATCGCGCCGTCGCGACAACGGTGGCTGAGTTCGGCCAACTTGATTTGCTGGTCAACAACGCGGCATTCCAACAGCATCAGGAATCTTTGACAGACATTTCTGATGAGCAGTGGGACACGACCTTCAAAACGAATATCTACGGCTACTTCTACATGGCGCGAGCGGCTTTGCCCCATTTGAAAAAGGGCAGCGCGATCGTGAATACCGGATCGATCACGGGGCTCGAAGGCAGTAAGGAACTTGTGGATTATTCAGCCACGAAGGGCGCCATTCACGCGTTTACCAAATCGCTCGCGCAGAATCTGGTTGAGCGCGGAATCCGCGTTAACTGCGTCAGTCCCGGCCCCGTATGGACGCCTCTCAATCCTTCGGACAAACCGGCAAAGGATGTAGCGAAATTCGGGGCGGACACGCCCATGAAACGGCCGGCACAACCGGAAGAAATCGCGCCGGCCTACGTCTACTTTGCCTCGGAAGTGGATTCCAGTTATGTAACGGGAGAAGTGCTTACCTTGCTCGGTGGCGAGACCACCGCGGGCTGATGATCGCATCGATCATGTTGTTCGTCGTTTAGCGGTGTCTACCGCCCGCCTTGCTTTCTTATTCAGAGACTCGCGAGAAGAAAGGAGGGCGGTAGCCCGCTTCTGAAGCGACTCAGTACGAAGCAGAACTAATGCCGGTGCATCGCACCTTGCGGCGAGCGGCTCTGGGATTGCGGCGCGGGCTTCAAACGCACCCCTGCATCCATCTGCTTAACTCCGTCGACAGATCCCTGGAAGGGAGCGTCGGCTTCAGTCCGAATAACGGTAGCGATCCATTCAGGCTTGGCGCCACCCTGGCACATCGCCCAACGCATCAGAGGCTCCGTGCCGACCACCAACATACCGGAATGGTTATTTCTGTCGGCGTCCTCTTTGGGGTTGTCGTAAAAAAAGCCGAGCGACTTTCGTAACAACAGAATATCCGCCGGCTTGCCGGTCAGGAACGTCCAACCCGGGCCTACTCCATGCATTTTCGCGTAGGCCTTGAGAGCACGCGGCGAATCTTCTTCCGGACTGAGCGTGATGGAATAAAAGAAAATGTCGGAACCCACGCGGTCTTTCAGGATTTTCTGCACCTCGACCAGATGATGCGTAATGATCGGGCAGATGTCTTTGCACTGGGCGAACATAAACTGGATCACCACCCGCCTATCTTTGACCAAATCGTCATAGAAGCGGACCTTCTTACCATCCTGGGTAACCAATTCAACGTTCGGTAAGTGCCGCCGCTGAATTGATTCGCGCGGCGAAATGTCCTTGAAGTTGTAGTTGTGTTTACTCGCCGGAGTAGACTCCTGTGCGAACAACCTGCTCGCACCCACCGCGGCTGTTGCCGCGCCGGCAGCCACCAACAGATTTCTCCTCGTCATTTTTTTCATAATCTTAGCTCCTTCCTTGTGTTCTCAGTTGGCTGCCAGGTTAAGGATTCTGGTTGTTGTCGGTCACGCCGGGTTGCATCTGGAAGAGCAGCATCATGGCGTGATCTTCATGGACTGTGTTGTGGCAGTGCATGGGATAGTCTCCCCGAAAGTCCCGGAAACGGAAGAAGACCTTAACGTCTTCATCGCCCTGGAGCCGGGTGACGTCCTTGCGCGACACCTCTACATTGGGAACGTTGGGGCGAGTGGTACTAATGCCGGCGCCACCGCCGCCAAACGCACAGTCGCCGTGGTTGCGGTCGTCGCCGTAGGTGGAGCCGCTTCGACTACTGTAGCGATCACCGTTACCCGATCGACTCAAGATCTGATGTTCTTCAAAGTGTACGTGAATTGGGTGTTGCCAGTCGTTCCGCGGGTTTTGGAAAATCCAGTTCTCCGCGCTGTTCTGCGTTACCGTGAAGCGGAGTTCATTGCAGTCTGCGAACCGATCATTGATGGTCCATTGGCCATTGTCGCGGTCAAACTTGAACGTGCGCGTAATGCGTGGCGTGATGACGCTCGGCAGTTGATAGAACACGGGGTGGGTTGCCGGGTCAACACTTGCGTCAGCGACCGCAGAGCCGATGCGAAACTCAACACACGATGTTCCCTGGCCGCCGGAAAAGATGTTGCAGCTCGGTCCCTGACCATCGTCCTGTTCCAGGCGGTTCTCCAGCCGGACTTTGGTGTGACTGCCAATCAGATTCTTGACCTGGTTGAAGTCGACAATGATGTCATAACGTTCCGCGACCCCGAGCCGGAAGCTGGTGACTTGCAACGGCGTAGGCAGAAGGTTTCCATCGTCGGCGACCACCCAGAACGGAATCACGGTGCTGGGGCTCAACGGATCGGTGAGGAACAATTCGTAGAAGCGCGATGGCCCACCGTTCAGAACGCGGAAGCGATAGCGCCGCTTACTAACGTTAAAGAAGGGCTGGACGATTCCATTAGCCAACTGGACGTCGCCGAGCAGTCCCTTGAAATTGAAAGTGTCGAAGCAAATCTTTCCCGTGCTTGGATCAATCAGTTTGTCAGTCAGGATGATGGGCACGTCGTATTGCGGGTAAGTAGGCAGGCGAAAGCCTGTCGTCTCATTCCCCGTATCGAACTGGTTGAAGATGAGGTGGAAGCCCTCCAGTCCTTTGTAAGTGTTCTCCGCAGTATGATCGATGCGGTGATCGTGATACCACAAGGTGCTCAGGGATTCGTTGATATCACCGTTCGGCTGATTCGTCGATGCAAATCCCGCCTGTTGTCCGGTGAAGTAATAATCGAAATATTGCCCACGGAAAAACCAACGGCACGGACCACCATCGCTTTCCGGGGCTGAGTGGAAATTGTGCAAGTGCGTCGACATCTCCGGGACGCCAAAGCCGCCATTTTGACTCTGCGTCGGCAACTCGTTATAGCGGCGAATCACCCACGGCTCCTGATAACGACTAACAATCGTTGGCCCAGGAAATGTCCCTACATCGCTCGCGGCTGATCCTCCCAGGTTGAAGCCCCAGATGGTCTGCGCCGGAATGTTTGTGTCTGAAGTGATCCGGAAATTGGGATTGGCCCTGATGCGCTGAACAAAATACTTCTGCGGCGGGTACTGATTGAAAAACTGAAAAGAATCCGTGCCCGGTCGCAAGCTGCCGTTGTATTGTCCACGGCCTTCATAGGGCAACCCCGTTGCCGGATTAGTGGTGTTGAAAGGGAATAGCTGCGGTGGCGCGCCGAAGGTTAATCCGGGATCGGTCAACGGCCGCGCGGGCAACTCAGGCGGAATAGGCATCGGGTCCACAAAGATCTGGGCGGGTTGCGGGCTACATCCGACGTCGCAATTACCCGAATAGCAACCACTACCACGGGAGAAGGAATCCGCCGATAAAGGAGCCAATGGATCCTGTCCGTAAGCGTGGGTCAACCCCAACTTAGGGATCAAGACGCCGGCGCCGGTCATTAGACCCATCCTTATCAGGTCGCGCCGACTGAAACCTTCTTTGACCAGTTCGAGCCGGTTATCTAAAGCTTGTTGGACTTCCTTTTCTTTTCTTCGGTTTCGCTTTGAAAAATGTGCCACTGGGGACTCCTCCTATTTTTTTGCAGAAATAAGACAGACCTTCGGCCCGAGTCGGCTTAACGAGCATTTTGAAATTGCGTTGTTACCCTAACGAACCTTAGGTGGTATTACCGAGTGCTTGTGAAACCCTACGGCCTTGCAGGAACGGATGCCTAACATTGCTAGCAACGAGCGTTGCTTTATGATGGCGCGCACTCTATATCGAGTCATGTGAGTTGTCAAGAGGTTTTTCTTGAGCTTTTTCTTGAGACGCTCGTGAGATGAGGAAGGCCCGTGAACCAGGGCGATTCCGAGCCACGTTGTTGGGTCGCACTCAGTCTGAGGGAGCCGTCTCCGCGTCGCTGCGTTTGAGCTTTTGGAAATTCAATTCACTGGCTGGCTGGATGTTTGCTTCAAGAACTCTTCTCATGTATTTGAGCACGCGCTGATTCTCGCCAGCATCCTGCGACGCTACACAGTCGCTGGGTACAACCAATTGATAGTCTCGTATGTGTGCATCGCTGGCCGTAAAGAGAACGCAGATATCTCCCGCCACGCCCGTTAGGATTAGAGTCTCGGTTCCCAAGTGCTTCAAGAGAATATCGAGGCTGGTTGAGTAGAAGCCGGACTGCTTTGGTTTCAAAACAAAGTAATCATCGTCCTCAGGCCTCAACAATTCGGCCATCTCTTGACCGCGAGTTCCGTCCTCAATGACGTGAGCCACCAGTTTCTTGAAATCCGATCGCCACTTCCCAAAATTGTCGTTCACATAGATCGCCGGGATGCCGGCAGCTTTGGCGCGCTGCTTCAGTGCTTTTATGTTTTGTGCCGCGGGGAGGACGTGCTCGCCCAGTCGTTCAGCGCCCTCGAATTCCAAATCGTTAATTACATCGATTAGCAACAGCGCTACTTCTGAATTGTCAGGGGCATTCCCGTGCAAATCAGGGCTCTTCTTCCTCATGGTAATCCAGCCTCACATAAAAGAGCGGCCACTAGCGGGCCGCTCTGGTCAAGAAAGGAATCCGTAAACTCGCGTTATGGGCTCGTCTTACTCTTGCCCGTGTTGGTTGGTTTATTTGTGTTAGCCGGCTTCGCTGAACCAGGCGTGACCTTTAGTTGGCTGGTGACCTTCTTAACGCCATCCGTTTCCTTGGCAACGCGCTCAGTCTCAGCTTTTGCCTCGGCCGTATCGACGGTACCGCGCAGGGTAACCTCGCCATTAACTACGTCAACGTTGATTTTTCGTTCTGGTGTCTGTGAATCACCGATGAGCTTGGCCACGATCTTGGTATGAATCCATGCGTCATCCAGCGACTGCCCGACTGTTTCCTTGTTTTCCTTAGCTCGAGCCCGTTCGTCGCGTGCCTGCTCTTCGGTGTATTTAGGAGTAGCTGTGGGCGCCGGTGTCGCCGGCAGGATCATGCTCGTGTTAGCGTTCGTGTTGGCGCGCTCGTTTGTATTGGTCGTAGCATCGTTGCAAGCTGTAAACGCCAATGCCAAGCCGGCGATCGCCGTTGCAAACAATAGCTTCCTTCTCATGCTTTTGCCTCATGTCTTCCTGAAAACAAAGCTCAGAGGGAGAATCGCCAGCATCACCGTTTGCTGGCGATTCTATCGCCGAGATCCTCAACAGCCTCCCCGACTTTCCTCCGGACCTTGCCTACTGTCGATTGAACGGATCCTTCGAACCGTTCCTGCTTTCCTCTATCTTCCAGGTCCTGATCGCCGGCAAGCTTACCAAGATGTTCTTTCGCTTTGCCGACAACTTGTTTCCCTTTGCCTTTGACTTCGTCTTCGTATCGCATACTTCCACCCTTCGTTCGAACTCTCCCTTGAACCAAGGCGCGCTCTGTCGGGAAACATTCAAGTCTTGCCTGGTTACACTGCGGCTCTGCGACCCGTGATCAACTGCAGAATCAGCACCACCAAAGCAACTACCAGCAACAGGTGGATCAAGCTACCGCCGATTCCGCCAATCAAACCGAGTAACCACAAAATCAGTAATACCAACAGAATTGTCCAAAGCATGTCATTGACCGTCCTTTCTTAGAACACTGTGCGATTGTCGCAGTGTAAGGAGCAATGCTCGTGCCGTAAGTCCTGCTTGGTTTCCAGCGCTCCCACTTGGGATCTCTTGAACCAAAACGGAACGAAGGAATGCATTGATCTCGGACCTTTGTTTGAGGAAATCGATTGAGATTCGAGGGACAGCGAGTTCTAGGTTGAGCGTAGCGGCTAAGGCGAGGCCTGCTCGCCGGCTTCCAATTCGCAGTTGATCTCACCGCCCAGAAGAATTGCAGCTCCAGTCAGATAAAACCACAACATCAGGATGATCAGCGCGCCCAGCGAGCCGTAGGTGGCGCTATACGAATCGAAAAAGTGCAGATAGAAACGGAAACCTAACGAGACCAGGAACCAGAGAACTACCGCAATCACCACTCCGGGAGACAACCAGCGGCGGCGGAAATCGGAAGCGGGTAAACGTTTACCACGGCGCCGGGCGCCCACGTTGGGACCGAACTGATAAATAAACGAGAAGGCCGTGAAAACGAACGCCAGCGCAATCGGCCACTGCAAAATCTTCCAGATCACCACGAAAGCGTATTCTTCGTCGACGAACGTGGCGAGGAAATGACCGAGCTGGCCTCCGTAAAGCACGATGAGCAACGCGGAGACAATCAGAAACGCTATGGCCACCGTGAGCCCGATGGAAACTAAACGCACCTTCCACCAGGGACGAGTTTCAACTACATCGTAAGCAGAGTTAAGCGCCTGCGCGAGTGCGTTAAGACCACTCGAGGCGGCCCACAACGATGCGAGCAACCCGAACCACAACTTGCCGCCGCCTCGAGCGCCGGCGACTTGATCGATAGTTGCCACCACCAACTGAAGCGCGGCGCTGGGCATGACACTGCCGAGATAAGTAATCAGCTTCTGACGCAGATGTGAACCCGCGCCTGCCATGTAGCCGAAAAGAGTAAGCAGGAAAAGCAGGAGGGGAAAGAGCGCAAGCAGAAAGTAGTATGACAACTGCGCGGCGCGGCCGAGGATTTCATCTTCTTCAGCTCGAGCCCAAACACGCCAGAGAAAATCTTTTGAGAACAATCGACGGAACACGGAAGTGTGACGCGCAGATCTACTTCACCATTGTGCCGGTGCGGCTCCAGCGCGAGTTAGTGAAGAAATCGAAGGGGCTCGTAAATTGTTTGGTTTCGTCATAGGACCAGTAAACAAACATGGCGCGCCCGATGACCAGTTCGCGCGGGACAAAACCCCACGCCCGGCTGTCCAGACTGTTGTCGCGATCATCGCCCATCACAAAGTAAGAGTCAGCAGGAACCTTCGCGGGCTTGCCGTTGACCGCAAAGTGAAAATCAGGGCTGGCGGTGACGTCCTGACCCTGGCGCACGGCGGCTACTTTCTCGGGAAAGTAATATACATTGTACAACTCGTTGCCCTGTCGCGGCGTATCCTCGACGATTTCGAGCGGCGCCTTGTCATTCAGATTGCGCGCGACGATTATGTGCTCGGGCAACGGTTGGCCGTTGACGAAAACCCGCAGCCCCTTCACTTCGACCACGTCTCCGGGCAAGCCGATCACGCGCTTGACGTAATTAACCTTGAAGGGAATATTGTCTTCCTGCCGGTCGCGTTCCTGATCAAAGGGATTGCCGGGATACTTGAAAACGATTATATCGCCACGCCTGATTTCGCGCTGAGGCAGCACGGGCAGACGCGGGCCGGGCGCAAAGATGAACTTGTTAACCAACAGATGATCGCCGACTACGATCGTGTTTTGCATCGAGCCGGTGGGAACTTTGACCGCCTGGACTATGAACGTCATCCCGAACAAAGCCATGATAACGGTGACTACCGCTGATTCGAAGTATTCGCGGATTACACTTCGCGGTGGTCCAATTGGTTCCACCTGGACCTTCGTGTCCGGCTCACGACCGTTGGACTTAACCGAGCGAGCGGTGAATGCCCCGGTCTTCTCAGTTGTCTTTTCTTCAGTCGTGATGGTTGATTCGCTCATTGCGGACATCGTAGAGGTTGCCCAGCGTCGTGGTCAAGCTGGGTTTCGAGCTGGATTACTCGCTTTGCATTTGCTTCAATGCCGCCTGAGCGGCTGCGGCTTCGGCCGCTTTGATGGTTGGACCTTCACCACGCGCTGCACCGCCGTTCCACTTTAGCTCGACATGAAACATGCGCCGGTGGGGCGGGCCGAGGGTTTCGATAACAGAGTACTGAGGTCCGGGTTGATGAATAGCCTGTAGCTTCTCTTGTAAAGTAGTCTTGGGATCGGCTGCAGCCGCAGCGACCGGATCGGCGGAGCGCAAGTCTTCGCCGAGGGCCAGGACCACAAAATCTTTCGCCGCCGCCAGACCGCCATCGAGAAAGATCGCCCCCGTTACCGCCTCGAATACATCAGCCAAAAGGGCATGCTTTTGTCGTCCGCCGCTCTTCTCTTCTCCGCGACCGAACCGCACGAACTGACCCAGACGCAAGTCATCGGAGGCCTTCGCCAGGGACGGCTCGCTGACCAGTCGATGCTTCATGCGCGACAGTTCGCCCTCGGTGGCGCCGGGATAGGCTTTGAAAAGATAGTCAGCGACCACCAGGCCGAGAACCGAATCGCCGAGGAATTCAAGGGCCTCGTTGTGCAGATTGCGCGCGTCCTGCTGCGCCCGGGGCGAAACCTGTTCGTGCGCCCATGAGCGATGTGTCATCGCTTGCGCCAGCAAAGCACTGTTGCGAAATTGATAGCCCAGGATTTCCTCAAGCTGATCGGGCTGTTGCAGTTCGGTAGTTTCCACGGATGGTAGATTCTAACAAAACGCCGAACGCAGCGTCACACAGACGATGCATTCGGCGTAAAAAATCAGAGCACTAGTTAAGATAAGACCGACCAAAGCGGCCCGGCATTATCCGCGACGATGATTTAAGCGCGGCTTCCTGTTTGAAGGCGTCGGACTCGCGGCCGGCTTTGCGGTGCCCGTCCCGCTAGCCGTGACGGAACCCGTGGTCTTTTGACTCGTAGTCGAGGCCCCGGTTGCGCCACCTGTCTTCGCGCCTCCCGTAGTCGATTGGGCGCCCCCGCTGTTTGGACTTCCGCCCGTGGCTGGAGTTGAACCCGGCGTCGAGGCCGGCAGAGAAGTCAGCGGCGTCGGAACATCGGGCAAGGGCTTCGATAGAACGTTCGCCACCAATTCATTCAGTCCGGCTTCTGACTTGTTGCGGTCTTTATATAGCTCAGTCAGAGCATCCATAATCGCCTTCTTGTTGGCCGCGTCCGCGAGAGCCGCAGCCCGCGCCATCGCATCGATTTGCCTATCGATGATCTGATTAATGTTAGCGAGGGCGAGCTTACTTTCAGACGATTCTGGTTTGCCCAGATATACCTTGTAGTCTTCGGACTGCTTGGCGCGCGGGCCGTCGTTGTAGGCCGCGGCCAGATCGAGATAAAGCTGCGCATTCTTTTTCAGTTCGCTGTCCGCCTTGGCGGCTTTCAAGAAATAGGGAATGGCGTCTCCGGGCGAGTTCTTGAAAGTGGCTTTTCCCAACTCGTAATTAAGATAGGCAAGCGGCTGATCCTTTGTTTGATAAGGCTTAAAAGGCTTTCCCGCTTCGATCATTTCGATCGCTTTTTTGGCGTACTGGCTGGAATCGTTGAGCAGGGCCGGATCACCCAAACCCGCAAGTCCCATAATTATGTAGACTGACGAATTCTCCGGGTCGGTAGCTACGATTTCCTTACCCAGTCTCATCTGTTCCGCGTAGTTCTTATTTTTGTAGGCATCTTCGAATTGTTTATTGACCGAGTTGGTAGCAGTCAGCTTATCGTAGGCATCCGCGAAGTTTTTCAGCGCCTTCGAATACTGATCTTCAGTTGTACAGGTCGCCAAATAATCTTTAGCTGCCTGATACGCGATATCCTGATGATCTTTTCGGTTGTCGTACCACTTTTGATAGGTCGCCGACTTGAACTCATCGTTGCATTCTTTGGTCTGAGCCAACGCCGGAGCAGCCATAACTGCGAACGTCGCAGCGAGTGCCAATAGTTTAATAGTTCGTTTCATTGTTTAGTTCCTTCTGTGACGTGTCTCGCGCAACTTGTCGGTGAGTTGCGTGGCGCTCACGCGCCGCGGGTCTAAGATGCAATTCGCGCACCGCTCGTTGTCACCGCTCAAGCCCGACCGCTGTTTGCTGAAAATGACTACGGGTTAATCCGACAAACGGAA
>JAWVEM010000434.1:0-15566 GCA_033856735.1 Blastocatellia bacterium | reverse complement strand
TCGACCCGAAACGCGTCTACGTGACCGGACTATCGAAAGGCGCGGCCATGACCTATCGACTCGCGTGCGAGCGGCCGAACAAGATCACCGCCATCGCTCCGGTCGCCGGCGGTCTCTCCGAGGGCCTCATGCGGAGCTGCGCCGAAGCGTCTCGCCGGCCTATTCCACTTCTGGTAATGCATGGGACCGCCGACCCGATCGTGCCGTTCGACAGTGGCGAGCTCGAAGGCAACGTTCAGTACTGGATCCGGCGGAATGGTTGCATGTTGACCCCGGTGGTGACGCGCTTGCCAGACGTCGACCCCACCGATGGCGCGCGCACTCGCGTCGAAAACTACGGTAACTGCAAGGATGGTGCGGATGTCGCGCTCTACGCGATCGAAGGCGGCGGCCACCACTGGCCAGGCGGGGATCAGCCGCTGAGGGGCAGGGGCAACCTTAGCCGCGACTTTGACGCGGGCGTCGTCATCTGGGATTTCTTCAAGCAGCATCCTATGCCTTGAGATGAGCGGGGGGGACCGGTGAAGGGCAGTTCCCGTCCTCGACAAGCTTTTCTTATTTCAACTGCCGAATCCGCTCCTGCAGGAATTGCCGCTCTGGTTCTTGTTGGGTCAGCGCCAGAGCTCTGAGTGGACGACATGGTTAGACGGCGCCCGCCTGTGCGGGCCCGCTTTCTTGATCTGGCGCAGCTTCGGAAAATCTCAATCCCCTCAGCAGGAGCCAAAAGCCCATTGTCAGTTCGAAGAAGAAGATCGGAGCTCCATAAATCCCAACGCCGACGACCTTCTGAAGCTCGGGAAAAATGATGAACGAGAAGGCGCACGCTCCCATCAGAAAGGACGCCAACATTCCCCATGCCGCCAATGCTCTTGGGATATAATTCGACTTGAACCACAAATAACAAAACAGCGTGCTTCGAAGTCCAGCAAAGACCAGGCCCACACCATATCCCGCGCCATGTGCGCTCATCGAAGCCCTGGCCAATGCTTGCAATCGATCCGGCTCAAATACTCGCAAGTAATCGGCGCCGCTTAATAGACGCAGAACCTCGAGGTCATTGAGCAGGGTGACAACAAAAATCGACGTCTCGATCAACCCCAGAACGCCGCGAGCAAGGCCAGGTTCCGATTGACTGGCTTGAGCACTGCGTAAAGAGCCGTGATTAGGACTATATCGATCGCGAAGACGGTGAGGTTGCTGGCGGTGCCCAGACGAAAGAGTCTCTCGTGCGCCATGATATTGCGAGCGGTTTCCACGGCGTTGTTGTAGACAAGTAGTTTGCCGAGCACATAGAACTCGCTGAAGATCGCCGGCGGCAGCGCAAGCAGATATGAGAATCCAACGACTGTCGCTGCTTTGCGTTGTGATTTGTCGATGGTGCCGATTGTCATTCCGCTTCCCCACCGTTTCGGCGCCCGCCTGAACCTCAGAGTTGGCCGGACTTCCAGTCGAATCCTTTCTCATAGGTTATTACCATTCCCGAAATGCAAAAGTAAATATTTATCCGGAATAGAAGGACTGACCCCAACGCTTTGACTACGGCCAAATCGGTCTTGGGTTCAAACTTCGGCCCTCTGCCGGTTCAATCCTGACGGTGCGGAATAGAATCGAGCGGGCGACAGCGGCAGAGACGGCGATCGATCTATTGGCTGATGTTGCGTGTTGGATCCCCTCGCTATCGCTCGGGGTTCTGTAACGCTGTCGCCCGCTTCGGGGGCTCAATTGTTTTTGGGGCTTGATCCTGGTGAGTCCTGATCCCGCTCCTCAATTTTTCGAAGTAAGAAGTGCCTTTGAGATCACAACCGCAAAGCGGTTGTGGGATTTTTTGGGAAAGAAAGACGCAACCGCCTTGCGGTTGGCGGCTAAGCGGCTCCGAGTCGGCGGGGAAGAGCTGGCAACGAACTCATCCTACCGGTTGGACGTTGTGGCTTCTGCGGGTATTGTTAAGTTAACCAGGAAATCGTGCAAGATAAATGTAACTGAGGAGCAGCCGAAGAAGATTCAAACTGACGAAAGACGCGGATCCTTAAGGTCCAAGAGGCGTTCCCTGAGTCCTTCAAGTGGATGGGGTCAACGGTGTTTGGTCGATCCTGAGCCGGAGAGTATCGCCTACGCTGTCGAAAGTATCCTGCATGATCTCGGGCTGGCAAGGTGACTGGGGAGACGGCGTCCGAATACGTCCGACGGGAGCGGGACGTAGAGGAAGCGTCACGCGGCTGGGAGACGATCATCCTGGTGTCGCCTCCACTGAGCCGTCTCGACCGTCGTGAAAGGGAAGAGACGAGGGATTATACAGTGCCAGAAGCAATAGACAACCAACAGCGTTCTCTTGCGCCGGCAGGGTTGGAAGGGAAAAAGGTAACTATCATCATCCTCACCTGGAACGGGCTTGCCTACACGAAGCGCTGCCTTGAGACACTGCGCGCGCGGACGGCCTTTCCAGATTACGAAGTCGTCGTAGTGGATAATGGCAGCACAGACGGCACGGTTGAATACCTGAGGTCGATCCCATGGCTGCGACTGTTTGAGAATCGCGAAAATCTCGGCTTCGTAAGGGGCAACAACAGGGCTATGGCCGAGTGCGGCGGCGACTCCGACTTCGTCCTCCTGAACAACGACACCGAGATCATCCAGTCCAAGTGGTTGTCGCGGCTACAGGCCACCGCTTACAGCGCGCCCGAGGTCGGGATCGTCGGCGCGCGGCTGAGGCGGCCCGACGGCATGTTCCAGCACGCGGGCACGTACATGCCTATCGAGACCTTCTGGGGGCAGCAAGTCGGCGCCGGCGAAAAGGATGTCAATCAGTTTAACGCCGATGCGGAGGTCGAAGGTGTCGTCTTCGCGTGTGTCTACATCAGGCGCGAGGTCTACGAGCGAGTCGGGCCGCTCGACGAAGATTATTTCAGCTACTTCGAGGACAGCGACTACTGCCTCAAGGCCCGGACTCAAGGCTTCGAGGTCGTCTGCTGTGGCTCGGCTACAGTCGTCCACCACGAGCACGCCTCGACTAAGGTCAACAGGATCTCGCAAGAAGGAATGTTCCTTGAGTCGCAGAACACCTTCAAACGGAAGTGGCAGGCCGCACTTGAGGACTCGCGGTACACCTCGGAGGTCAATTGGCATTCGTTGCTCAACTTTCCCAACGGCTACGCCAACAGCTCCCGCGAGCTGGTACTCGAACTGGACCGACTGGGGAGCAGGGTCAACTACCGATACCTGTACGGGCCGGGCACGGCTGTCGGGCGACCGGAGCCGGACGATTCCTCTTCGTACATGATCAACGTTATCCGGGGCCGACGGGTCAACCCCGCGGGCGTCCACGTCTCCTACGGCCAGGGGGACTGCTTTAAGACGAACTGCGGCTCGTACAAGATCGGCTATACCATGCTTGAGGTGGACGGGTTGCCGCGCGAGTGGGTCAGGCGCGCGAACAAGATGGACGAAGTCTGGACGCCCTCGTCATTCAACGCCGACACCTTCAGGGCCAGCGGCGTCGAAAGACCCGTGCACGTCATGCCGCTCGGCGTGAATCCGGCGTACTTCAACCCGAACATCGAAGGCTATCCCGTTGGTGGCGTCTTCACCTTCCTCTCTGCGTTCGAGTGGGGAGAGAGGAAGGCGCCCGAGGTGTTGCTCCGTGCCTTCAACGACGAATTCCGCTCGGACGAGCAAGCCGTGCTCGTCTGCAAAGTCTATAACCAGGACCCCGTGGTAAATGTTCCCCGCGAGGTGCGGCAACTGGGGTTGAAGGAGACCGGCGGGAGGGTCATCTTCTCGATCAACGAGATAGTGCCTGTACACCAGCTCGGAGTGCTCTACCGCTCGGCGGATTGCTTCGTGCTCCCTTCACGCGGCGAAGGTTGGGGGCTGCCCATCCTCGAAGCGATGGCCTGCGGACTCCCCGTCATCGCCACCGCATGGAGCGCCCAGACCGACTTTATTCACGACGAGATAGCTTATCCGCTTAGCATCGAGGGGCTCATTCCCGCCGAGGCCAAGTGCCCCTACTACCACGGTTTCAACTGGGCTGAGCCGTCCTATGATCAGCTGCGCGTGCTGATGCGCCACGTTTATGAGAACCGTGAGGAGGCGAGACTGAAGGGCGCACGAGCCTCTGCGGAGGTGCTGGGCAGGTGGACGTGGCGACACAGCGCCGAAAAGATTATCAGCCGGCTGCGCGAGGTCGGTTGACTGCGCGCTCACGGCCTCGGCCCTAATACCTTCGCCGAAAGCCGCGGGTAGTTCGCCGCGTCCGTAAAGGAGTTCGAGCGCGACGTCGTGCTCGAGCAGAAGCTCGCGGAAGAGAAACAGACTCGTCGCCACCAGGTCGACCGACTGCGTCGAGTCTTCTTTCGTAGGCGTAGAGGTCTTGCGCCACAAGTTGAAGCACGCCGATGACCGAGTTGTTGAAAATCTGCTGGTAGCGAAAGTGTATCCTGACGGCGCGCACGATGAGGCCGGCAACGCGTGCCTTCACCCCGAACTTCAACCACCTGCTTCGGGGCTGCACATTGCCGTGGGCCGTCGGCCCTGCCTCCCCGATCCTGCACGTGACGATGCCGTCGGCTTTCAGCCTGGCCCGCTCGATCTCACCCATGATGTACCTGGCGTCGGGCAGGTCGTAGACCCGCCGCCGGATCAGATCCATTAGGATCTCGACGTCCACATCTGTCGTCTCCTGCGCGTTTATATCAGCCACCATTTCCTCACCTCGCATTAAAATGTATTCCGAAATTTACACCGAATTCAGAGTGCCCAGGGAATCGTTTGAGGAATCGCAATGTCAGGCTCGGGGTTGTACGCCGGCGAATCTTAATCAAACGATCTTTAACAGAACAATCGAATGCCGAAAAGGTAAAGGCATGCTCGCGCCGCACCTGAGGTAAACTGTAAGACTTGTTTTTCAGATTATTCAGAGGCGTTGAGGCGCGAGACTGTACTGACCATTAGGGATTGAACATGACCGCTCGCCTTTCACTATCGTCCAAAGGATCGATCCGTTTTTACTTGCTCTCTTTGAGAGCGCCGCTCCTTTTGGGATTGTTCTGTTTTTTAATCTACAACGCTAACCTGCGGCAGATCGGCGCGGGCGACACATTCCCCGCTCGGTATCAACCGCTGATTCTCTGGCATGAAGGCACGCTCGGACTCGATGCGAACGCGCGCATGGTGGCGCATGGTCATTCAATGATTTCACCCAGGGATCGGCCGGCTGAGTTAGATGGTCAGGTCACCTACTTCGAGTCCTCGACCTATTGGATTATCCGCACTCGCTATGATCATCTCGCCTCCTTGTACCCCTTGGTGACACCTCTTCTCGTGGCGCCGCTCTATGTTCCCGCCGTCATGTGGCTCGACGCGCACGGCTGGGAGCAGCCAAATATCGATCGAGTAGCGGAATTGATGGAGAAGGTCTCGGCCTCACTCCTCGCATCGATTGCAAGTGTCCTTATGTATCTCGTGCTGCGTCGCGAAGGCAATCCGTGGAGCCTTCCGCTCGCGTTAGTGTTCGCCTTTGGCACCAATACATGGATGATCTCCAGCCAGGCGCTTTGGCAGCATGGTACCGGAGAACTCCTGATCGCGTTGGCATTGCTGCTGGCGCTCGCGCCTGCGTCGCCGATACGTACTGCAGCACTCGGTGCTGTCTGTGTCTTCATGGCGGCGAATCGTCCGCCGGACGCGCTGATTGCCGGTGCGATCGTGCTATTCACGTTTTGGAGTCGCAGACGCAGCGCTCTGTGGCTTCTCGCTGGCGCCGCCGTTCCGCTGGCGGCACTACTCTATTACAACCTCAACTTTATCGGCCACGTCGCCGGTGGATACGCCCTTGGAAAACGTCCCGATGAAGTCTTCTTCCGACTGGGCTGGTCAGGGGTGCCGGGATTGCTGGTCAGCCCGACGCGCGGGCTGCTCGTCTTTACGCCGTTCCTCATTTTCGTTCCCCTGGGGCTGATACGACGCCTGCAGGCGCCAAACACTCGAGGGCTGGCCGCGGCGCTCAGTCTTGCCGCCGTCGCCCAGTTCGTACTGTACTCGCAGACAGACTGGCGCGCCGGAGTGTCTTGGGGGCCGCGTTGGCTAACAGATCTCTTGCCGATCATGATGTGGATGCTGGCGCCCGCTCCGCTCATCCTGCGCCCGCTCGCACGTGGCCTGCTCATAATCGCGATGGCGGCGTCGGTCGGGGTGCAGACGGTCGGAGCCTTCTGGTATACCAAGACGAGCGACGAAATCATCTTCGCCGATAACCCCGCTTCCATGCATGCGGCGTGGAATCCCAGCAACGTCCCGTTTCTTATCGAACTAACTCATCCGCGTGCGCGCGCTGAGCTTCAGTGCGACGCGACCGGCTCAATAGATCGCGTGGGGCCGACATTGCTTCACGGCAACGGAGGTGTACCTAACCTGGAACCCGGAGCGACGCTCGAAGGATGGGCTCTGACCTGTGGGCGCAAGCCTGCCCAGGTTTTTTTGTTGATAGATGGAATAGTGATCGGCGCGGCCACTGACTTTCAACCGAGAGTGGACGTTAGTGAAGCGATGCATACTAATTCGACCTCGGGCTGGCGCATGACTGCTAATACCCTGGGCGTCTCACCGGGGGAGCGCGTACTTCAGCTCGCCGTGCGCGTTGAGCCAAGAAGCGATATTCGCATTGTTCGTGAACAGCGCGTATTAGTAATCGCACAACGTTCCGAAGAGAACGCTACGACTCCACAACCGTCGGCGTCGATGACTGAGTTGGATGCGATGGCCACGCGCGCGACGTCGTTGTTACGAGAGCGCCAGAGCGCCTATGGCTACTGGCTTACCTCGTACACAAGAGATCCTCGGTATGAAGCTCCGCAACAAGAGATGAATACATACCTGACTTCAATGCTCGTGGATTTGCTTTCGCCGATCGCGCGACATCGAAGACTCGAGGATGTGGTCGAGCGTGCGCGAAAGCATCTCGCGGCACAGATTGAAAGCGATGGATTGGTGCGTTATCACGGTTTGCCAAACGGGCCGACGATTGGCACTCTCGGGGCTGTCATTACTCCAGACGCTGACGATACTGCTCTTGTGTGGAGAATCTCTAGCCTTGGCGCGGGTGACCCACGAGAGCAACGCATGTTGGCAGTGCTGGCTCATTATCGCGACGGACGGGGCTTATACCGAACCTGGCTCGCCCCGCAAAACGAGTATCAGAATCTGAATCCCGGACGCGATCCAAATCCGACAGACATCGCCATTCAGATGCACGTGTATCTAATGTTGCACGAACTTGATCCGCTTGCAGCGCAGAACCTTTGCCACGCGCTCAAGCTCTCGTTACGGGACGAAAATATCTGGGTGTACTATGACAAAGCTCCGCTGGTGCCGTACCTCCGTAGTAGCGAATTGCGGCGGCTCGGTTGCGTAATTCCGCTGCCGGCAGACCGGCTGGCGAAACCCGCTGCTGGTCAGGACATCTGGAGTGAGGCGATACGTCTGATCGCCGAAAGAGCCTCGGCGCCAGAGGATAAAGGTGCGCGACAAACGATTGCGAATCTGCTTGTGCGGATTGGCAGCGACGACTTTGCTCAGCTTCGTCGCTCGCCGCCGCTGCTCTACCACAACGATCTGAGCGCGACGGTAAGTCGATTTTACTGGTCCGAGGATTTTGGTTACGTTCTGTGGCTCCGGCTCTACGAAACAACTCGCGTCGAAAACGGCCAGCGTCAACCAACGCCATGACATCTCAGTCGAGTTTTCGGCAATACGCGAGAGTCATGCAACACTTTGCGTCCACTCGAGCGCTGGAGGTGCTTGTGCTTCAAGCCGCGCCGCTTCTCGGTAGCTTGCGCGGTGGCGTCATCCTCGAACGGTCCAGTGTGATGCGTTTGGGTTTACTCCTCGTCGGCAGCCTCGCGCTCACGGCCCACGTCTTTGTCTTCAATGATTGGGCTGGGCACAGCAGCGACATTCGTGATCCGCGGCGAGCGACAGTAGTATTTGCTCGACGCGGCATAGGCAGCCGACAGGTCGCGTGCGTCGCGATCGGTCTGCTCATCTTTGCCAATGTCGTCTTCGCTGCTGTCGGCGTCCGCGCCATATTACTTGGCGCTGCGATCGCAGCGCTTAGCTTGCTATACTCGTCTTCACGGACTTTCGGCAAGGGTACGCCAATCGTGGCGTCGATCAATCATCTGATCGGAGGCGCACTGCTCTTCCTGCTTGGTTACACCTTGTCGCGCCCCTTCGACACGAGCGGTGTCTTGATCAGTCTCTTCTTTGGTTTGGTGTTTGTCGGCGGCCACCTCAACCAGGAGGTACGTGATTACGAGGGTGATCTTCTCAACGGAATTTGCACCAGTGCCGTAGTGTTCGGCCGCCGGCGAACATTTCTTGCGAGCCTACTCATCTTTACCGCCGCTTACGCGATGCTCGCCGGTTTAGCCGCAGTTGGCATTCTGCCAGGGCTGCTACTCTGGAGCACTATCCTGTGGCCCTTGCATGTCGCGTGGTCTCTGCGAGCGCTCCAGCGGGGATTGGGATACGAGACCGCGGTATGGATGCAACGACGTTATCGATTGCTCTTTGCAGTTATCGGGTTCGCGATGCTAATCAGATGAAGCGCATGGCTTGCATTCTCGCTATTCCATACGCAGGCGATTCAATGTTTGGATGGGCGACACTCTGCGCCCATATGCCGGCAACCGGGTGCTGGAGATTGGCGGCGGTATTGCCACTCTCACGAACCAATTCATCCCGCGTGAGCTTTATGTGGCATCGGATATTAATCCCAACTACCTACACTATCTGCGCTCGTATTCCGACAGCGTGCATTCGCTCCTGCGCACAGTTATGTTTTGGCTTATCGGCGGGTGGCAGATAACAAATCGGGCCGGAGCGACGATGGCGTGTTTTGTAACCTGATTCATCCGGCGCAACTTGTGCGAATTCGCGCTGCCCGGTCAACTGTCTCAGACGTTAGCTATTCGCAACTTCCAACAGATTTTTCTCGAGGAGATCGACACTTTTCTTAAGCGCCCAATTCTGAGTAACGTGTGCGACTCCATTTGCGCCCATTGTTCTCGCTAACGATGGATCGCTCAACAGTTGCTCGACAGCCCTGGCAATGCCTTCGGGTTCAGGATCAACCAGGAAACCATTCCTGCCGTGATCCACTGTTTCGCGTAAGCCGCCTTCGGCCACACCAACGACCGGCAGCCCGCAGGCATTAGCCTCGAGCACCCCAAATCCGAATGGTTCGAGGCGCGGGGTGCAAAGCAGGAGTGCCGCGCGGTTCAAAATACTTACAAGTTCAGAATCCGAAACCGCGTTTTTGATACAAAGCTCCACGCCGGATGAACGAGCCAATTCAGTGATGGTATGGCGGTAACTCTGGCTGCCGGAATTGGCGATCCAAACGAGCGGCGGTCGTGGTTCCCGAAGCAAAGCGACAGCATTGATCGCGAGGTCAATATGTTTGATTGGATCAACCGAGCCGACACCGACGATGAAGCGCTCACGCGCCAGATTGAGATTGCAAAAGAGCGTCGTGTCCACCCCAAGATAGCAAACACGCGCCTCAACGCCGTAAGCACGCAGCACGCTTTCGCGACTAAAATACGAGTTAACTAAAACGCGATCGCAGGACTGTACGTTGAGCCATTCCTGCTTTGCCTGCAGACGCAGAGTCTGCAGGTTAGAATAATCCGCCAGTATTGTACGCGGGTGGAATAAGGAGGAACGCAAATCATCCGCGGCGCTGGAAACCCACGGCAAAACGGGGGCTGCCTCATATAGGAACCGGCACGGCTCCTGAAGATACAACACTTTTCGCATGTCCAGATGCCGCAGGATAAAAGGCACGGGGTAGCTAACTGAACCATTCGCAAATAGCAGATCGAATTGCCCCGCTGCAATTTCCTGTGCGCAACGCCTACATGCCTCGTCGAACGCGTTCATGCGCGCGATCGCTTCGGAGTACCGTGGAGCCAGCCAACTGGTGAATCCCGAGCGTGGTTTTCTAAATTCGGTCTGGACAACTCGTTCACGAGCAAACTCTGACAGCGGCAGATATGATTGATCGGCAGAGTCCAGGCACCAACAGGAAACCTGGTGTCCGCCCTCAACCAAACCACGAACCTGGTAATAGAGCGCGCGCTTACCCCCACCGCTGGGCAAGTTATGCCAAACTGCAATTTTCATCGGTCAGATTCTTTAGCACGGTCGGTCAATGTACAGGCTGGAGAGTTGTCCTTCAAGACGCTGTGAGCACTCAAAATGTCTGGCTTGAGCATGCTGGATTAGCCCTCTGGACTGAGTTGTTCCCTACAATAAATGGAACAGCAATAAAGTTTTGCCTTCAGGCCCAGATTTGGGCCCATCGGAAACTACTTTACTTCATGATCTGGCGCGATCTAAAAGTGCGTTATAAGCAAACTCTATTTGGAGTGTCTGTTTCTGGGAAAGATTGCGCGCGTGCCCTCGGGCAATGTGCCTTATGTGCTCTTTCTTTATCCTTGGTGGGGTGTTGTTCTTTTTGGCGGGCGTGGTTGTCTACAATTTCGGCCCAGGACGGTTACTAGTAAATCAGCATATCGTGCTGAGAATGATAGTGGCGATCTTGTTGGTCGCGCTTTACACGGGACTTGGGATTGTTGCCGGCCTCGTTCTTGGCGGAACCTCTTCGATCCGTCGCAAGCTGCCTGCCGCGCAAGAGGGAATTCATACGATGCTTGCGCCAGTCACCAGCCGCATCATCGAAAGAATTCCAGTTGGACAAGAAGGCATCGCTTTGGAAAGTTCACTCTGTTAGTAAACACGGGAATGTGGCGTCGGAGTCTCAGCAGCGCTCCCGCTTACTTTCGTTCGCAAGTTTCGGTGCACGTATTCTCGTGCAGAGACTAGTACGTATTTGCCGAGCGCTTTTCGTTGTGAATTTTATTTGCACTCTCCAAGAACGAGGCGACAAAGGAGAGATTACTGGCGCTACTCATCGCCGAAAGCTTCAACGGTTCAGGCACGCCGTTATTTCCTGTTACGGCTCATGATCGATCCTTTGCAACTTCAGCACGATTCCGGAGCTTGGTCACTCGACATTGGCCTGACATAATCACCCTTGCCCTTGCTACGGGCAACTGCGGCGAGCTAAAACGTATCGAAGGAGCGGTGATCGTTTTCTCGTAGAAAAGATCTTGACACGATCGCCATTGATACTTTATACAAGAGAGTTCGCGCGACGATCGGTTCGCGCACCGCGAGGAAGAAACTTTCAATGATGACGAGCAGGACAAACAAACAACATTCGACGAAATGGCAGCCGTGCGCCGCCATGTATACGGTCGTCTGTTCGTTAGGCCTGACCTTGTCAGCAACCAATATTTTTGGCGGCAGACTCGGACAAGAAGCGTCCATAGATAGCCGTCGAATCAGGCATTAATCAGCGGGAGCGGCCTCCCGCTCCCAAATCTCAAAGCAAACTTTAGCGAGAATTGAAGGAGCGGGCAGCTTCCCTTGGAGGTTTAAAGCCCGCTCTTTTTGTTTTTTGACAATCGAAGTACCTATTTGCGAGAGATGAAGGCAGGGAGCCTTCAACGGATGACGATCTCGGACCTTTGCGAGAGTCCGCGAGATCGCCATCCTCAGGAGAAGTGTGCCTCGAAGTGTGTTCGCGGTACGTTTACTCTCTGCCTTCATCTATTTTTTAGCATGAATGGATCTGGAATCTGAAATCTCAAATTTGAGATCTGAGATTTGAGATCTGAAATTCAATCCGCATGTGTGGCTGAGCAGCAAAAGCACTTGACCGTAAATCAGGCGTCTAACGACTTCGTAGGTGCGAGTCCTACCACATGCACCAGGAATTCTTGGGGCGTAGGCTAACGGCAAACCATCGGATTCCAAACCCGAGATTCTCGGTTCAAATCCGGGCGTCCCAGCCAAATTCGGAAGGTGGCGCGCGTTGGCGCGCAACTGGTCTTGAAAACCAGGCCGAGCAATACGTCTCGAGGGTTCGACTCCTTCACCTTCCGCCAAATTGTCAGAACCACCGGCGGTAGCGGGTGGGCCTGTCTTTCCGGAGGCGTCGCCTAACGGTATGGCAGCGGTTTGCTAAATCGCCGCGCATTGCGTGTGCAGGTTCAACTCCTGCCGCCTCCGCCAAAGTTTCGGCGGTGAGATCGAGCGACAGCACTGGTGGCTGTCAGCGCAGCTCGCTTACCGCTGGAAGATCACGGACCTGTAGCTCAGCGGAATCAGAGCGCGACTCTGCGAAGGTCGAGGTCGCACGTTCAAATCGTGCCAGGTCCACCAACTCATTGCCAATTTCCCATTGCCAATTGTCGATTGGCATGACGGGGAATCGTCAGACGACCCGCTCGAAACCTCGTGATGAAAAGAACGACTAAGCACAAACAAATCGGCAATCGGCAATTGGAAATCGAAAATGCTTTTACGGAGTGGCCGAGTTGGAAAGGCGCGAGTTTCTGAAACTCGTTTACGTAGGTTCGAATCCTACCGCCGTAGCCAGTTTGAAAGATTTGACGCGGAGTACACTGGAGTCGTAAAGCCGCCAGGGACGGACTCATAATCCGTCGACGCAGGTTCAAGTCCTGTCTCCGCAACCAAGCTTAGGACCCCCTTAGTTAAATGTCAGATGGAATGAGGACAGTCCTCTTCCTAAACGACAAGTCGCAGGTTCGAGTCCTACCGGGTTCACCATGCCGGCGTAGCCCAATCGGGAGGAGGCGCTAGTCTTAGGAACTAGACAGTGTGGGTTCGAATCCCTCCGCCGGTACCAATTCAATTCATTGTCGATTGCCAATTGCCAATTGCCGATTGACTGTTTTCAGGAACGTCTGGTAAGGAGAATCAAATTGGCAATCAGCAATCGAAAATCGGCAATGCATCTGCTCGCGTGATGCAATCCGGCAGACATCGGAAGCTCAAACCTTCCGTCTTAGAGGTTCGAATCCTCTCGCGAGTACCAATTCAAAATCATTTTGCGCGTGTAGCCCAATTGGAAGAGGCGGCTGATTTAAGACCAGCTTTGTGATGAGTTCGAATCTCTCCACGCGCACCAACATTTCCGGGCGTCGAATGCAAAGAGTCGCGCAGTTAGTTTTTCAAACTAACGTTAGAGAGTGCGAGTCTCTCCGACGCCGCCAACAATTTTGCTGTGGCCTTGGTGTAATTGGTTAACACACTGCACTGTGAATGCAGAGATGACGGTTCGACTCCGCAGGTCACCCCAAATTCAAAATGGCGCGCCAAGAATTATCGCCAAGAGGCTTAAGTCACCCGCTCTCAATCAGGAGATCGTCGGTTCAAATCCGGCAAGCGCTGCCAATTTTCAAACGGAACTGTGGCCGAGAGGTGAGGCACCTGATTGTCGATCAGGCCGATGACGGTTCGAGTCCGTTCAGTTCCGCCATGCGTCAGTAGCCAAATCGGATCAAGGCATCTGCCTCTTAAGCAGGGGACTGTGAGTTCGAGTCTCACCTGGCGCACCAATTTTCAACTAAACTTAGAAAGGAGGAAGCAGATGCCTTACAAGAAGCTACCAATCGGTGGCGCACACAGCGAAATCCTATCGTGGGTCAACCACGAGTTCAGCATTGAAGAGCAATCGATGCTGCGCAACGTCTCGCGCTTGCCATGTTTGTTCAAGCATGTCGCGCTGATGCCCGACGCTCACCTTGGAAAAGGCAGCATGGTCGGTTCGGTAATCGCAACCAAGGAAGCAGTAATTCCCGCAACCGTCGGTGTGGATATCGGCTGCGGCATGATGGCGGTGAAGACGCCATTCAAGAGCGGCATCCTCGACGGCAAGTTGAAGGACTTGCGCCTGGCGATTGAAGAAGCAATTCCCGTCGGCTTTAACGCATACAAGGAATCGGTTGACGACTCCTCGTACTGGGATGGCTGGAGAGACTTCAGTGAGCTTCACAAGGGCGTTCACGATCGCAAAGCGAAAGCGATGAAGCAATTGGGCACGCTGGGCGGCGGCAATCACTTCATTGAGGTTTGTCTGGATACAGAGAACTTCGTGTGGTTGATGCTGCACTCGGGTTCGCGCAACATTGGCAAGGAACTCGCCGAACGTCACATATCGACTGCAAAGTCGTTGTGGAGACTGTCGGAACTTCCGGCTCCCGATCTCGCTTACTTCATTCAGGGCACGCCGGAGTTTGCGGCGTACTGGAAGGATCTGAAGTGGGCGCAAACATACGCGATGAAGAACCGCGACATCATGATGGCGCGTCTGGTGAAGGTCTTCAACAAGATGTTCAATCATCGCGAAGCCTTCAAGCCAGAGCTTCAGGTCAACTGTCATCACAACTACGTTGCGCTCGAAGAGCACTATGGCGAAAAAGTTTTCGTCACGCGCAAGGGCGCAATCAACGCCGACAAAGACGTGTACGGCATCATTCCCGGATCGATGGGCGCGAAATCGTTCATTGTGAAAGGACGCGGCCTGGCTGAGAGTTTCAACTCCTGCTCTCACGGTGCCGGGCGCAAGATGTCGCGTGGTGCAGCAAAGCGTCACTTCACTCGTGAAGATCTCGCCAAGCAGACCGCCGGCGTTGAGTGTCGCAAGGACCAGGGCGTACTGGATGAAATTCCCGGCGCTTACAAATCAATCGAAGCGGTGATGAAGAACCAGAAAGACTTGGTTCAAATTGTCGCTGAGATCAAACAAGTGGTCTGCGTGAAGGGCTGAGGCTTTTTCGAGCGTGGCCCTCACGCCACTCAATTAATTAATTCCACAAACATTTCGGGGTGTGGTTTAACGCAGCATCCGAGTCCTGGGAACTCGTGGTGACAGTTCAATTCTGTCCTCCCCGACCAACGTCATTGCCGATTTCCAATTTCCAATTGCCAATTGGCTCCCCGTCGAACCGAATCAAATCGGCAATCGGCAATCACCAATCGGCAATGCCTCCGCTCCTGTAGCTCAACTGGAAGAGCGCGACGCTTCGAAACCGGGGTCCCCGGCGCGGCATCCGCGCTGGGGTGGTCGTACGTCGAGGTTGCGGGTTCAAGTCCTGCCAGGAGTTCCATTACTGATCAATGATCTCACCCCACAACCAAGGGCGCGGGTTACCCTAACTCGCGCTATACGCGGAAGTGATGTAGCCGGAAACATGCGAGTCTTCCAAACTCGATTCGAGAGTTCGAATCTCTCCTTCCGTTCCAATTTGCGCGCGTCGCCAAGCGGCTAAGGCACCGGATTGCAAATCCGGTATTCGTGAGTTCGAGTCTCACCGCGCGCTCCAAACATTGCCGATTGGCGATTTCCGATTGCCAATTGGCGTCTGACCTCAGAAGCAACAACCATCACATCTGACCAATCGGCAATCGGCAATTGGAAATCGGAAATTTTCAGAAAGGAGGTGCCGAGCAATGGCACTCAATGGCAGAGTTCTGCTGCTTAATCAAACCTACGAGCCGCTCGGCACCGTCAGTGTCGCGCGCGCAATCATCATGACTTTCAAGAACACGGTCTTCGTCGAAGAATTCGACGGCGATCGCGTGCTGCGTTCAGCGCATGATGAATGGCCAGTGCCGTCGGTAATTCGCCGGCGGAC
>JAWVEM010000433.1:0-10319 GCA_033856735.1 Blastocatellia bacterium | reverse complement strand
ACGGCCTTGACCGATTCGACTGAGCCGAATGATTCGTGAGCGGCGAATTCTTCGTTGGGTTTCGGCAGCTCGACGTAAACTACATCTCCGAGCTGGTCCTGCGCGTGATCGGTGATCCCGACAACGGCGGTGTCGCCTTCGACACGCACCCATTCGTGATCCTTGCTGTAGTGAAGATTTTCTGGAACGTTTGCCATTTTGCTCCTAAAAAAGTTTCAGTTTTTCGGATTGCTTTTTGCGAGTTCGCTCGTTGTTTATAACCTATAGGTTCCGGATGCGTCCAATCAACCCCGCCCTAATCCGGCTTAGCGGCTTTCGATTTCTCTTCGCGCCCTTGCGCGAAATTGTTTAGTGCAACTTTGGTTTCGCGCAAAGGCTCAAAAACAATACTGAAGGCGCAAAGAAATCATGTCTTTGACCGCTTATAGAATGGCAGCGGCACAATTTGGGCCGCGACAATTCGACCGCGCACGTCGATTTCAATTGTCCCACCTTCTTCGGCCGACTCCGCCGGAACGTAAGCCATGCCGATGTTCTTTTTTAAGAAAGGCGCGGGACTCCCGGAGGTGACCTGGCCCACCCGCTGGCCTCCGATCAAGACATCCTGGCCATCGCGAGCGATTCCGCGATCAGTGACTTCAAAGCCGACGAGCTTGCGCCTGACGCCTTCTTGTTTCTGCTGCGCCAACCGATCGCGTCCGATAAAGTCACCTTTATTGAGCTTACAAATCCAGCCGAGGTTGGCTTCTAGCAACGTCGTCGTCTCGTCAATCTCATGCCCATAGAGACACATACCCGCTTCCAGTCTCAGCGTGTTGCGCGCGGCCAGGCCGCAGGGCAGCACGCCGTCGTCGGCGCCAAAGTTTCCGGCCTCAAGAAGCTTGTCCCAGATTTGCTCGGCTTTGTCCGCGGCAGCGTAAATTTCAAAACCGTCCTCGCCGGTATAGCCCGTGCGCGAGACAATCGCCGGCACTCCGTCAACTTCGCCCTCGCGAAAGTGATAATACTTAATCTCGTCGAGCGGCACCGCTGTCAGAGTTTGCAAAATTGAAAGCGCGCGCGGCCCCTGTACGGCAATCTGGCAATAGTCGGCGCTCACGTTGTGCAGCTCGACGTTCTCATCGCCGAGATGTGACTTGATCCAGTCCCAATCCTTCTCAGTCGTTCCGGCGTTTACCACCAGCAGCAAACGATCTGCGGCAAAGCGATAGACGAGGAGGTCATCGATCACAGTTCCTTCGGAAGTAGTCAGCGCGGAGTATTGCGCCTGGCCATCAACCAGTTTCGTAACGTCGTTGGAAGTTACTCGATTAACGAAAGGAATTGCATCGGGGCCGCGCACATCGATCTCGCCCATGTGCGAGACGTCGAACAGGCCTGCGTGCGTGCGCGTGCGCAAGTGTTCAGTCATGGTCCCGGCGGCATACTGGACCGGCATGTCCCACCCGCCAAATTCAACCATGCGCCCGCTCAGACGACGGTGCGCGCTATTGAGTGGCGTGCGTTTCAGTTCTAGTGCGGGCGCGTTCAATCGCGTGCTCTGCTTTCTGGCAAAGGATCAAAACTCATCAAGTTTTAGGCAGACCCGCAACCTAGCATGCTGGTTTGTGAGGCGTCAAGTTATTGGGTACTTGGTGGAGGAGCAGGTTGAATTCTGGCAGCTTTCTCATCAGCACCACGGCTTTAGCCCGGTGATTAGTGTTGTGTGCGAAACCACACGAACGAACACGAAGAATTGTTCGTGCTATTTCGTGGATCGGTCCGACGACGTAGGGGACTACTCGCCGCCGCCGGCCGGCAACGGCACCTTCTTCTCAGTCGGTGGGGGCGACGGCGATCTCTCGGGAACGGGCACGGATGGGGAATCTTCAAGGGATTCATTCTCTTTGGATTCGTCCGCACCGCGGCGCGTCGGCGCCAACTTGCGCACGATGCTCGTGACGGGCGCTGTGAACCTGCTTGTCGCCCTGGCCAAACGCCGCCAGCGCGCGGTCGAGCTCAAATCATCAAGCAGCGAATACACGACTGGGGTGGCGACCAGAGTCAGCAGCAGCGACAAGGACTGCCCGCCAATGACCACGATGGCGATCGATCGCCGCTCTTCCGCTCCCGGACCAGTGCCGAGGGCCAGCGGCGCCATGCCGGCAATCAGGGCCAGGGTCGTCATCAGAATAGGCCGCAGCCGATCGCGATTTCCTTGAATGATGGCCGCCTCTCGTTCCATCCCGAGCGAGCGCAAACTATTCATGTGATCGATCTGCAGGATCGCGTTCTTCTTGACCACGCCGAACAGCACCAGGATTCCCAGCGCCGAATAAAGGTTCAGCGTGTCGCTCAACAGCCATAACGAAAGTAAAGCGAAGGGAATTGAGAGCGGCAAACTAAGCAGAATTGTTAAAGGATGAATGGTGCTCTCGAACTGTGATGCCAGAATCATGTACATGAAAATGATCGAGAGCAGAAACGCCCACAAAAATTCGACAAATGTTTTTTCGAGTTCGCGCCCACGGCCGGCGATGGTAGTCGAATAAGCCGCCGGCAGATTCATCGCCGCAGCGGTCTTGCGCAAAGCGTCCAGCCGATCTGCCAGCGCATAACCGGGTGCCACGCCGGCGCGCATTGATGCTTGTCTTTGTCGATCGAGGCGATCGATGCGCGAAGGACTGAAGTCCTCCTTGATGTCCACCAAACTGTCCAGCCGCACCTGTCCACCGCGCGATGACGGCACATAAAGTCGAGAGATAGTTGCGGTATCTTTGCGATCCTGTTCAGTCAGTCGGAGCTGCACATCGTAGTCCTCGTTAACTGAAGGATCGCGGAAACGCGAGACTTGATCGTCGCCGCCGACCATCAGGCGCAGCGCAGTGGAAATGTCTGAAGTGTCGACCCCCAAATCGGCCGCGCGATCACGGTTGATGTGCACGCGCAGTTCCGGCTTATCCAGCTTCAAAGTCGTGTCTGCGTCAACGATGCCGCCAATTTCTTTAGTCTTTTCTCGCAAAGCATCGGCATATTTGGCGAGCTGTGACAGCTCCGGGCCGCGAAAGACAAAGTCGATATCGGTATTGCCGCCGCCGATGTTAAAGCTCGGTGCGTTGCGCACTGCAAAACGCATCGGGGCATACTTCTGCATGCGCCGCCGGACTTCCTGCATCACGTCGCGCTGCGTGTAATTCCCCCGCCATGCCGCCAACGGATGCCCGGCTTTGATCGATTCCCAAAGCTTCGTCAAAGAAAAGACGCGCTCGTCATGCGGTGCGATGCGGACGTAAACCCCGGCCTGGTTGACGGCGCCAAGAAACGAACCGCCCGAAGAGGAGAGAATCAAACGCACGCCCGGAGTCGACATTAAATCCTTTTCGATCGACGTCATCGTGTCATTCATGGCGTCGATGTTGGTGCCCTCGGGGGCGTTGACGTTGACGTCGAACTCGGCTTCGTCCACATCGGTGGGAATGTATTCCTGCTTGACGACGCGATAGAGCGGGATACTCGAGAGAGCAACTGCAATCGCAATAACTGCCACGATGGCGCGATGCCGCATGGAGAGCCGCAACAGCCAGGTGTAGGAACGATCGATGAATGAATAGAAACCGCGTCGCGACGAAGCCGCAGCCACCGTATCGTGATGATGGCCAGGCTCGGGCGCGTGGCCGGCGGCGGCGTCCTTGGCGCGCAGCAGGCGCGCGCTCATCATCGGCGTTAAGGTAAACGAGACGAGCAGCGATACCAAAACCGCTACCGCCGCGGTGATGCCGAACTGAAACAGAAAGCGTCCCGAGATCGACGACATGAACGAGACGGGAAGAAAGATTACGACGAGCGAAAACGTCGTCGCCATCACCGCCAGGCCGATGTCGGCCGTGGCTTCCTTGGCGGCGCGCATGGGCGTGATCCGTTTTTCTTCAACAAAGCGAAAGATGTTCTCCAGGACTACGATCGCGTCGTCGATCACGACGCCGACCATCAAGACGAGCGCCAGCATCGTCACGCCATTAAGCGTGAAATTCAACGCGCGCATCATCCCGAAAGTCGAAATTACGGAACAGGGAATGGCTACGGCCGCGATCAGGGTCGATCGCCAGGAACGCATGAACAGCAGGACGACCAGGCTGGCCAGGATGCTGCCCAGCACCAGGTGACGCGTGATTTCGTGGAGCGCCGCGCCGATGTATCGCTCCTGGTCGCGAATGACTTCCATCTTCACGTCGGCCGGTAACTGCGCGGCAACGCGATCTAATTGGGCCTTGACGTTGTGAATGACTTCGACTGTGTTCGCGCCCGATTGCCGCTGAACTTCCAGCGTGACTGTCGGCACGCCATTCAGACGCGCTATTGAACGCTGCTCTTTCGTTCCATCCTCGACCCGGCCGATATCGCGAATCCTGACCGGCGAGCCGTTGATGTTCGCGACCACCAAATCTTCCATCTCCCGCGGATCTGTGTAGCGACCCAGCGTGCGCAGCACGAGTTCGCGCTTTCCCGTCTCGACATTGCCACCGGGAACGTCTGCATTCTGGCGCTGCAAAGCGTCGTGAACCTGACTGATCGGCAGCTTGTAAGCAGCCAGACGCTCGGCATCGATCCAGATATTGATCGCGCGATCGAGTCCGCCTACCACGTTGACGGCGCCGACTCCACCGGCGCGCTCGAGCTGAACGCGCACGATCTTGTCGGCGTATTCGGATAGCTCGCGAATTGAGCGCTGGCCAGAGAGCGCCACCGTGACGACCGGGGTGCTGTCGTTATTGAACTTGGCAACGACGGGCGGTTTGGCGTCCGGCGGCAAGTCGCGCACGACCGTGCTGACGCGATCGCGGACGTCCTGCGCCGCGGTGTCGATATCACGATTCAGATTGAAGGTTGCGAGGACGATCGAGTTCCCCTGCACGGACACTGAACGCAGGTTATCGATGCCGTCCACAGTGTTGACGACTTCCTCGATGCGTTGCGAGACGAGTGTCTCCATCTCTTCCGGAGAGGCGCCGGGCAGGTTTGTGCGCACGCTGACGGTCGGCAGATCGACGGAGGGAAAGCGATCGACGCCGAGCTTGAAATAACTAGCCGACCCGACCACGACCAGCGATAAGACGATCATCGCGGCGAAGACAGGACGGCGAATACAAATTTCAGCGAGCTTTTGCACTCTTAGATCTTAGATTTCTGATTTTTGATCTTTGATTTAGCCGCTAGCAATGACTGTCCTGCCGACTTTCGAGAACTTGTCATGATCGCAACGATTTCGTTGGCTTCTATCCATAATGGCTCGACCAGGGCTTTCTTCATTAATTGACTTTCCATTATTAGCTCCAGCCAAAGCGCGCTTTCATCGGCTCTTCTTCAACAACACCTAACCGCGAAATGAATTCCGCCTTAGAGCGGGCGCGACAAGCCGGTCGATAGTTGGCTGCAACCGAGGTTCCAGATCGCACTAATTGGCCTCCGATTGTCCTTCCGGCAAGAGTCTTGGGAAGCGCTGCAACGAGTTTCAGAATCCGAAGCGCGAAAAGTTTGGTCCGCTTTTTCAGATCATCTTCGGTCATTCAATTCACGGTTGGTTATTTTCAAATCGCAAATCACAAATCTAAAATTCCACTACATTCTGTCCCGCCTGTAAATTCCCCGGATCGACAATCACGCTTTGACCGACATTGACGCCTGCTTTGATCTCGATCCAGTCAGGGCCGCGGCGGCCGGTCGTGACTGGTTTCTCCACGGCCTTGCCGTTTTCAACCAGAATTACTTTGTCGATCCCGGCGAAGGTCACCACCGAGCCGGTGGGAACGGTTACTGCCGTGCTGGTCTGATCCGTAACTATCTCGGCGCGCACAAACGCGCCCGGACGCAAGCGGCCGTTGTTGCGCACATCCGCTTCGACGGCGAGGACGCGGTTCTGTTCGCTGATTGTCGGGCTCATGCGCTTCACGTAACCAAGGTAAGACTGTGGATCGCCTTCAACTGTGACGCGCACACTCTGACCGCTGCGGATGCTGTGCGACTCGCGCTCGGGAACGTTGACCTGCAATCGCAAAGGATCGATGCGCACGATGTCGACGACGGGCGCGCCCGCGGCCAGGTATTCGCCGATGCTCGCCTTCTTTTCCTGCACCACGCCTTCCATCGGCGCATAGACGATGGTGTCGGCAAGCTGTTGTTTGGCCAGCGCCAGTTCGGAACGCCTCTGGGCGAGCAAGCCCTGGCGATTTCGAATTTCTTCGAGGCCGTCCTGATAGCGGCTCAAAGCAACCTTGTATTCTGAATCTACTGTGTCGAACTCCGCATGCGGAATCACGCCCTGCTGGACCAGCTTGGTAGCACGATCGCGTTTCAATTTCGCGTCTTCCAGAACGGCCTTCGCCTGCCTGACGGTGCCGGTCTCTTCAGCGGTTACGCGGTCATCGGCGCCATCGGGCGACAAGCCGAGACGCGCGCGCGCCTGCGCCATAGACGCTTCAGCCTGTTGTACCCGCAATTTGTAATCCTGCTGCTCAACCTGGGCGATTATTTGTCCCTTGTGAACGACGCTGCCGAGATCGACTGAGATCGTTTGCAGCCGCCCGGGCACCTTAATGCCCACCGTCGTATGATCGTACGCCGCCAGCGTGCCGTTCACCGTGACGGTTTGACCGATCGGCATTTCGGCTACTTTTACAGTTTTGACCTGGCGCGGTTGGGCCTTGTTGTCGGGGCTGGCGGCTTTTCCCGAACTGGGGTAATCGCTCTTGCACGCAGCGGAGCCGAGCGCCAACAGCGCCGTTAGTGAAAGCAAAGCGGGGGCGATAGCCCGGGTCCAGTTTCTGATCGAGTGCGAAAACATGTTCAGGTATTTTATTCGGGTAAGTCTAAAGGACAGTCTAGCATGTAAGACGATGTGGAACTGAATTCGGTTACCAGCGCGTTGGCCCGCCCGGATTCGGATCGCGGACATTCGGCCGATCTATTTCCCAAAGCTGCGGCGGAAGAGGTAGGACATCTTGATGAAGAACGTGCGGCCGTTGCGGCGAAAGCCAGGCTCGAGTTGGCCGGTGAAAGGACTGAAGCCGCTGCGAGTGAGGTCATCGTTGTAGCCAAGGTAAAAAGCTGTGCCCGGGTTCGGCGTCCAACCAAACAGGAACTGCCCCCGAACATTTGACGCCAGCGTGTCATAGTCAACGCGCGCCCGCAGAAAAAGAAAACGCGTGAACTGATACGTCGATCGAAACGAATAAATGTCGTCCTCAAAAGCCAGCCGATGAGTGTCGTTTCGGGTCAACCGATTCTTGGAATAACTCAGCGACATTGAGAGCGCGTTCGTCGGCTTGTATTCCCCATTGAGCTCTATATCCAAATATGTGCCGGGCCCGGGATCGAGCGGCGCCGATGGATCGGCAAGTGCCGCCGGACTCACTCGCGGATATTTTGGTCCCGCCCCAAAATCAAAATCAAAACCGTTCTGGCCGCGGGCGAGAAAGAAGTTGAAAGCGTATTTCTTGCTCGCCCGGGTAGTGCCAAATAGATAAGGACTGAACTGTTTGGTCGAACGTTCCGGACTGCCAAAGAACGCCCCGCCGTGCGTGGCTGTTCGTTTCAGGCCAAACTCTTCTTCAAACAATCGCTCGTATCCGACGCTGACTCCAGCGCCGAGGGATGTGTTGTGTTGAAAATTAAAATTGACGCTCGTGTCTTCGTTCAGATTCTGACTCAGACCCTGCCAGTTGAAGTTGATGCCTGCGTTGTTGTTCAGATTCCACGAAATCAGTTTGGCTTTGGGCTTCTGCTCGGATTGGTATCCGATATAGCCGCCTTCGAAGTTTGTATTGAGTCGTCTGGTGAAGCCGACGTCCGCACGATAGTCCTGCGTTTGGCCGTTGCCGTTTACGCCGTAATAAAAATGCCGGCCATCGCGCATGTAGCTAAAGTTGTAAGCCAGACCCTTGCCGGTTCGATAGTAGCTGCGAGTTTCGCCGGGCCGGAAGCGATCCGTAGCCGTCGGATCATAACCAACAAAACATCCCTCGGAAGGTCCGGGCCGGTGAGTGTCCAGCGCTGGTTCAGAAAAGCACCGGCGCGAGATCGTCGCGAGCACCTGGAAGGCAAAAGTTTTTTGCTTGCTAATCTTGAATCGCCCGTCAATGCCGCCCAGTTGATTGTGCTTCTCGATAAAATTGTAGCTGGTCATTAGCAGGCCAATGCTTGATTCTTTTCCAATGTCGCGTTTGAGCCGGAGGATTCCTATATAGGCGTTCTTGTCGAGAAACCTGGCGATGGCCGGCAGTGCCTTCGCATCATTTCTCTCCTCTTCGGTGAAATTGCCAGGCGCGTTGTCGCTGGCCAGCAATAGACCGAAGGTATTTCGGCCGCGCTTGCCTGAAAGCTTGACCGCCAGATCCGGATCGACGATGGCCCGGGTGTGCACCGCCTGGATCGGCGTCTTGAAAATATCGATGCCTTCGAGAAAGAATGGTCGCTTCTCTTCAAAGAAAATTGGGAAACGTTGATTGGCAGTAACCACGGTCTGGTCGGCTTCGACCTGGGCAAAGTCTGGATTGATGGCCAGATCGAGCGTGACCGTCGGCGTCAATCCATATTTCGCCGTGAGTCCAAGGTCAGCCTTGATCGGCTGGTTCAGAATTCTTCCGGGATCGAGCAGAGTCGGATTCGCTGCCAGTTGGCCCAGCGAAAGTGCGTTCACGCGTTTGCCGGTTTCGGAAAGCGTGACGCTGGGAATGATTTCCAGGGTGCGCTCAGTCGAGATGCCTTCCAATCCAGTCAGGTGTCCTTCCTGGCTCAACTGGGACGAGATGTCACGCGACAATGGCATCCACGAATCGATCTCGTCATTGAACCGATCGATGTTGCGCCAAACGTGAAGGCCCCATTGCTTGCCCTTGCCTGCTTCATACCTGAGGGACTTAAAAGGGATCGCGACTTCCAGGGTCCAGCCGTCGGATGTGATCATTCCTTTTGACTCCATCACGATGTCGACGCTGAAGTCAGTTCCCGAACCCTCGGTCTGAATTCCATCCTGCTGCACTCCCAGCGGATTAAAGCCAACAACATAAGCGCGGCGTTGATCGTTGAAGGTGTCGAGGAAGACGCGCACGTTGTCCTCGCCAAAAACTTCATCGCGCTTGGCGACAGTCGCGCGAATTTTGTCCGGCTCGTCATAACAATGAAAAGCCATGTAGAAGGTCTTCGAGTCATAGCCCATCATCATCTCGGTGGGTTTTGACGGCGCGATGTTGTCGCCGGGACTGACTTGCAGAAAATCCTTGAGCACCACGGCCTGTTTCCAGACTTCATCGTCCAACTTTCCGTCGATTACGGGCGGCTTGTCGAAACGAGGAACAACGATTGGTTTCGCTTTCTCAGGAGGGACGACCGCCCGTTTCGCAGTAGCGGCGGCGTTGTTCGATTTGGAGTTCGCGGAAGGTGTTGGAGACGGGGAAGAGGAATTGGCCTGGGCGCATAGAGGCGTAGAAAAGGCGGCGAGTGCGCATGTCAGCCAGAGGAGTTGCTTCAAGGTCATCGCGATACCTTCGGCAGCCGTTTGTCCTTAAATAGACCGGTCAATGAATTTCAACGCATGAGAGTTAGAGCGTCGCGCGTTTGATGCAGAGCATATTAGACGACGCTGCCCAGCCGCTTGTTCCACTTTTTACCGGCAGACTAATGATTTGTTCAAATTGGCCGTAGGTTTCCTATGGACTGGTGAAGATATTGGAGAACTCCTTTGCAAACTTTGCAGCTTAACCAAAGCTCTTGCGGAACAGGTATGACATCTTGATGAAGAACGTCCGGCCATTGCGACGGAACCCGGGCTCTAACTGGCCGCTAAAGGGATTGAAGCCGTTGCGGCTCAGATCGTCGTTGTAGCCGATGTACAAAGCGGTCCCGGGATTCGGCGTCCAGCCGAAAAGAAACTGGCCCTTCACGTTCGATGCTAACGAATCATAGTCGATGCGTCCGCGGGCAAAGACAAACCTGGTGAATTGATAGGTGCTGCGCAGCGAGACAATATTCTCGTCAAAAGCGAGCAGCCCCGTGTCATAACGTCTGAGTCTCTCCTTCGTAAAGCTTAGACTAAGATTCAACGGCGTCGATGGCCGGTAGTTCACGGTGGCATCGAAGTGCAGGAAACCACCTGGACCCGGATCCTGCGGGGCGACGCACACTGGCGGAGGAGTTGGGCCATTGCAGAGCTCCGCCGCCTGGGCGTTGCGCGCGGCCACGGCTGGAATGCTCACGCGCGGATAACGCGGGCCGGCGCCGAAATCGAAATCGAGACTGCCGGCCACGCGATTCATAAACATGTTGAAATCAACTTTCTTCATGGGCGT
>JAWVEM010000432.1:0-3758 GCA_033856735.1 Blastocatellia bacterium | reverse complement strand
GTTCGTCTGCGGGCCTTCTTTATTCAATCACCCGCGCAATCACACACTTCAGGTAATGCGTCTCCGGCACCCCCAAAAGGATCGGATGATCGCTTGACTGGCTGCGCCTTTCGACAATCTGGACTCGCCGGCGCGCGTCGACTGCAGCCTCAGCGATGAGATCGAAAAACAGATTCTCGCTCATATGATACGAACACGAGCAGGTAATCAGGATGCCACCCGGGTTCAACAGCTTCAGTGCGCGTAGGTTGATTTCTTTGTACCCGCGCGCTGCTGATTTCACCGTCGCCCGATTTTTCGCGAAGGCGGGAGGATCGAGAATGATCGTGTCGAACCGTTCACCGCCGGCTTCCATTTCTCGCAGCGCGTCGAAAACATTAGCAGCCTGAAATTCAATGTTGTCCGTGCCATTTAACTCGGCATTACGTTGCGCGGCCGCGACGGCATCTTCCGAGATGTCGATCCCGAGGACGCTGTCACACCGGGGTGCAATGTGCAGCGCAAACCCGCCGTTGAAGCTAAAGCAATCCAGCGCCCGGCCATGGGCCACGCCGCAAGCGGCCAGATAGTTTTCGCGCTGATCCAGAAACGCGCCGGTCTTTTGCCCGCTGAGCGGTGACACCATCAGACGAACCCCATGTTGATTAATCTCGATTTCGTCCGGAGCCTCGCCATAGAGCAGGCCGGACGATAACTCGAGTCCTTCAAACTGTCTCACCCGCGCATCGTTGCGCTCAATCACTGCCCGCGGATTGAATTCCTCCGTCAACAATTCCGTCCACATGCTCTTTAATTTTTCAGTCCCCTGCGAAAGCGTCTGGAGCACCAGCACCTTGTCATACACATCGACGATCAATGAAGGCAGAAGATCACCTTCCGAGAAGACCAGCCGGTAGGCATTTGTTTCCCGCGCAATTGCGGCGCGCGCTTCAATACAGCGTTGCAGACGTCGCCGCCACCATTCACGATCGATAGCTTCTTCATTGGTAGTGAGAAAGCGCAGGGCGATTTCAGACTGATCGCTGTAGAACGATTGGCCGACAAAGTTACCGGCATCATCGACGACGCGCACGACGGCGCCGCCCTCGGCCTCACCCGCGTCACGCACGTCGCTGCGATAGACCCAAAGATGGCCCTGACGAATGCGCTTCGCTCCGCGAGTTGAAATTTTTACTTGAGACATTGCCCGGAGAACTTAGCACATCGGCGCGAAGCCGAGCACGTGTGGAGAGCGGCGGCTGGCGCGCGAGTCTGGCTTGAACTGCGTTACCGCACGCGCTATCAGTCGCTCGTGCAAAGCCTCACTGACTGTTCAGACTTCCTGATGTTTGCCGACATCCAAAAGCGCCGTCGCTGCCGGCGCACTCCAAATAGCGCGTTTCCGACTTGACCACAGGACGTTTGCGCGTGAAAATTGCGTCGCGCCCGATAACTCCGGAGTTTTAGCGCGAACGCAGCGTCCAACATCCGAGCTTGATGGCCTCCTCTGCTGAAGTAACCCACGCCCCGAGCCAACCTGAAAGCGCCACCACGCTTCGCACCATCGTCGAATTGGTCCGCCGAATTATGCGCGCCGATGTAGTCAGCGTGGTCCAGTTCTCACTCGCGGAACAAACCATAACGTGGAGAGTGGCCAGCGGCCTGCGGTCGCATGTGATTGACGACGGGCGTCCTCTGGTGCGGGCCATTACCAACGAACTTGCGCGCCAGGCTTTAGCTGCCAACACAACGCTGGTTGTCGAAGGCATTGGTGAGAGCGACGAACTTCCGGCCAGCCATTTTCCGGTGCATGCCGCCGAGGGTGTTCGCGATCTGGTGCTGACTCCGCTCAAGTCCCGCGGGGAGATACTAGGCGCGCTGGTCGCGGGTTATCGTTCACGTCACCATTTCAGCGAAGAAGAAAAACAGCAGTTGGAAGATCTGGCGACAATGGCGGCGCTCGCGCTGGACAATGTGCGCTTGTTGGAAACCGTGGGCGCGGCCGAAAACATTTGGGAGCAAACCTTCGACGCCATCCGCGAAGGTATCATCGTGCACGATGCCGACATGCGCATCGAGCGCTGCAATGCGATGGCCGCCGAAATGATGTCGCTTCAGCCCGTCGAAGTAATCGGACTCTCGTTTAAAGAGGCGTTCGGCCTTCTGTTTGGCAAACGCGCGGCGGACTATTACCTGGTTGAAGACCGCAGTCCCTCGTCTGCCTTTGAAGTACAGACGGAATACGAACAACGCTTCCTGGTTTCAATCTTTCCCATTCACAAACCTGATGGCGAGCCGGTCAGCGTCGTCACCTGGAGCGATGTGACGCGCATGTCCGAAATGCAGGAGCAATTGTCCCGCACACGCCGGCTGGCCAGCGTCGGGCAGCTGGCCGCGGGTGTGGCCCATGAGATTAACAACCCGCTGGCGGCCATCACTACCTGCGCTGAAGCGACGATGCGCGACATGCGCCAGACCAGTGAAATTCGGGAGTTGGCTGAGTCCCGGCAATGGAATTACTATCTGGAAGAGATTGTCCGCCAGTCTCTGCGCTGCAAAGAGATCACGCGCGGTCTCTTGGATCTGACCCGCCAGCGAAAAGCCCGGAGAGTGCTGTGCGACGTCAATGCAATTGCCAAGCAATGCGCCAAGGTAGCGGTTCAGCGGGCCGGCTCAAACACGGAGTTCGAAATCAACATCGACGAGAATATCGGCGAAGTAGCCACCGACGCGGCCATGGTGCGGCAAATCCTGGACAATCTTTTTAGCAACGCCATCGATGCTCTCGGCGACGGCAGAGGGAAAGTCGGCCTCTCAACCAGCAGCGATGCCGATCGAGTTGCGATTGAGGTTACCGATTCGGGATCGGGTATTTCATCAGAATTGATGTCCAGGATCTTTGATCCTTTCTTTAGCACGAAAGGCCCTGGGAAGGGATACGGGCTCGGTCTCGCGATTTGCCTGTCGCTGGCCGAGTCCATGGGCGGCGCCCTAACCGTAGGATCGAAAGAAGGTCACGGGAGTCGCTTTCGACTCTGGATCCCGCGGCGCGGCCCTGAAGTATGAAAAGTGTTAAGGGTGGTGTTTGACCCTCGGCGCCTTTTCTCATTAACACCGTGGCTTTAGCCAGGTGATCGATGGTTATGTTCGAGCTGGAAACCGTTTCAACGGTAGCGACATACTTGACTCCGCGCGGGCTTCTGTCGAACTTCGATGCGGCCGCTGCAATGGCTCTGCCACTCTGATGCGCGGCAAGTCTCGGACTTGCCGAAACGTGGCCCATTAATCTGAACGGTCTCTGACCGCGACGGGTCGCAGACCCGAATGAAAAAGAAGGTTCGCCGCCGGCAAGTCGCAGACTTGCCGCGCATCAGAGTGGCAGAGCCATTGCCGAATGAGTCAAGGATATTAGTGCCTTTGAAACGGTTTCGGGGTTGGTTCGGGTAACGAAATTCACCGCGCTAAAGCGACGGTGCTAATGAGAGATGATCCGGGCAGATTGCATCGGCGGTTGGCAACCCATCGCATACTAAAGGTTTGTAGCGCTTAAAACATGAATCGAAAAATTCGCGTCCTGGTCGTCGATGACGACAGTCTCTTGCGCAAACTGATTGCCGATCAGTTGGCGCGCGCTGAGTTTGACGCCGTCCCCGCGGGCAGCGCGCGCGAAGCCCTGGACGTGCTGCGCGAAGCGGACTATGACGTCGTGTTGCTCGATATCATGATGCCCGATCTTTCCGGCCTCGACGCCTTGCGCAAAATTCGCCAGTTCGAAGACC
>JAWVEM010000431.1:0-7092 GCA_033856735.1 Blastocatellia bacterium | reverse complement strand
GCGAGCCCTGCTGCTTGGCTCACCATTTTACAATCTCCAATGCGCAGCCTGCGGCTTTATCCCAGACTCTTACAGAATGCTTCGCCAGAGTTTATTGGCAATCCCCGCCTCGTACGCATACCACAGGCCGAAAGCAATGCTTAGCATGCCCGCTATTGTTTGGAGGCCAAAGTTAAGCCGCGATATGCGGTGCGCGCTCAGCGCGAAAGGCAGCCCGATCAAGCCTGACATCAACAGCATCCCAACTGTGGACCCGACCCCGAAGACTGACAGGTAAAGCAATCCCAGCGACACCGAGCGAATCTGCGTCAGCACCAGCAAAGTCAGAGCAGCGGATCCCGCCAGCCCGTGCATTGCTCCGACCAGCAGAGGCTTGAAACCAATCTGGGCCATCGCATGAGAGTGTGAGGAAACGACGCCCACATGCTTCGTTTCGGGTTCATGGAAATGAATATGGACATGCGACTGGCCGTCGTGGCTGTGCCGATGCAAGTGCACATCCGCACGCTTACGCAGAACCCGCACGACCGCAATGGCTCCCAGGGTGATGATCATCAAGGCCACACCAAACTCTAACCACTTGGCCACCGGCGCGGGAATGGCCACGCGAAAGACCAGCACCACAACCCCAACGATCACCAGCGAGGCAGTGTGCCCGGCGCCCCACAAGCCGCCGACGAGCGCCGATCGAAACACGCTGCGATGCTCACTAACGATGGTCGAAACGGCCACGACGTGGTCGACCTCGGTCGCGTGCTTGAGACCGAACACAAGTCCCAGGCCGAGTAATCCAAACATGCCAACTGATGTTAGGGATGGTTCCATCTTGTGATTTAAGGACGCACCTTCATTAACTTTTCGCAACCGCCTGTCGCGTAGTGTAGTGCCTCGTTAATTGCTGTAACAACTTCTTAGTGGATCGCTTTAGAGTTAGGAGATGGACTAACCGAAATGATCTCGCCGTGGTTATGAAGCGCCGGGCCGACAGAAGGAACCCAGAGATAGGGCGCGCGAGTACGCCCTCACCCTGGCCCTTTCCCAAAGGAAGAGGGAAAACTGCTCAGCTCATCATTTCTCAGGCAGCAGCTCGCGACGGGGCCGCGAGACTCGTCAGGTAGTGTTCGATGGCTACCTCGAGGGCGCCACCCAATCCTGCTCCGGTTGGTTGCCCGGGTTCGATAGACCAATCCGACAATCGACCGGCCATCGTCCGGGCCACGGCGGCCTCAATTGATTTCGAAACAAACCTCCAGCCATGAACGATGCGCCCACTGACGACTACTCGTGAGACTCCCAATCCGGTAATGACATTGCTGATGCCTATCCCAAGATTTTCGCCGACTCGCTCCAGCGTGGCCTGCGCTCGCAACTCGCCAGCTTCCGCACGCGCCACTATTTCCACAAAGGGCGGAGGCGTTTCACCTTCGGCGCATGTCTCTTCATAGAGCGCAGCCGCACTGGCGGCCGACGCATAGACTTCCCAACAGCCGCGATTGCCGCACGCGCAGGTCTTGCCGCCGGCAACAATCGTCATGTGGCCAAACTCGCCCAGCAGGCCACGGTCCGTTCCTGTTCCCCGATATACTTCACCGCCCAACACGAGCCCGACGCCGATCCCAGTGCCCGCCCGGACGAGGATGAAATCGTTTCGCCCTCTTTGGGTGCGGACGCTGAGACGGCGACGCGCTTCATAGATCGCGGCAGCGGTCGCGTCGTTTTCGACAATGACCGACACTCTGCTACCCGAGCTCTTCGCACTTCCTCCACTTCCGCCGGACAATGCATCCGCGATCGCTACATCACGCCAACCGAGGTGCGGGGCGAAAAGCAATTCCGTGCGACCGGCGTCGGTTGGACCGGGCACGCTTACGCCTATCGAGATCAAAGAGCGGTCGGGGAATGACGCATCAAGTCGATCGATGATCGAATTAATTTGGTCGAGCGTACTTCTTGCATCGGGATGCGTGTCGAACGATTCTTCATTGAGCAACCGGCCGTCAGTAGTCGCGGCGCCCACCTGGGTTCGTCGTACTCCGATGTTGACGCCGATGAACAAAGACTTGTCACCACGCAACGAGAGACCAATTGGCGGCCGGCCACGGCGGCTTGAAGGCCGCTCTTCCGGTGCACCTTCACGCAAAACGCCCGCAGCAAGCAAGGGCCTGACGATCTCAGTTACCGTGCTGCGATTGACGTCCAGGCGACGAGCCAGATCCACTCGTGAGATCGGTTGCGCCGCTCTTACAATTCGTAACATCGTGCGCGCCGTATTACCCGAAAGACCGGACGCCTCAAGCGCCTGATCTCGCCGGCCCAACGGGACGCGCACAACCGGCTTATCATTACCCTTAGGCCTCTCCCGTCCCTCACTCCGATCACGTAAACCCGCCATAGATCTAACCCTCCTGGAACTAACTCTCTGCTGATACTGCGTCCGAACTGATGCAACTGACAAGCCAACCGCTGGAAGTAAAAACAATTTGAGTTCAAGCTTCAGCTTGCGTCGAGCTTCGCATAAAAAGTCCCAGTGCTAGTCCGCTCCAGCGGACTGGGCGCTCAGGCTTTTTTTGCAAGCCTTTGCATCTATAATTAGCAAACCCTTCGGCTCATCTCTGGAAACGTTTCTGTAAGATGTCGAAAAATTTGATGACGAATTCGTAGCTGAGGAGCGCCGTCACTCTATTTGTTAACCTCGGCGTAACGTTGAGCGAGAGCAAGGCGCTTCTCATAAGCCTCGCGGGCAATTTGGATATCTTCAAGGAAGCGCGGCAATTCTTCCAGCAGCAGCGCCTGGGGCCCATCGACCAGTGCCTCGCCCGGCGCGGGGTGGAAATCCGCCAGGACCATGTTGGCCCCGGCGATGACGCCCTGTGCGGTCGCATGCATTACATCGAGAATGCCTTCCGGTCCGGTCCGGCGCGATCCGACCGCGTGTGACGGATCGATACAGACCGGCATGCGCGTCAAAGACTTCACCACCGGCACATGAGCGAAGTCTATGAAGTTGCGATGCGGATCGGCGAGGTTCGACTTAACGCCGCGCAGTCCGAAGACTACTTTCCGATTTCCTTCGGTCGCCAGGTATTCTGCGGCATTCAGCGATTCACTCAAAGTTATTCCGAAGCCGCGCTTGAGCAGAACCGGGTGTTCCTGTTGCCGGCCAACTATCTTCAGCAACTCGAAGTTCTGCGTATTACGAGTGCCGATCTGCAGCATCACGCCCGTGGGCTCGCCGGTCTCCCGCAGGGCGTCGTTGACCTCATCGATGTGGGATTCGTGCGTGATCTCCATCGCAATCACCTTGATCCCGTACTTTCCCGCCAACTCGAAAACGTAAGGCAGGCATTTTTTTCCGTGCCCCTGGAACGAGTAGGGACTGGTGCGCGGTTTGTAGGCTCCCATCCGTGTGCAAACCTGCCCGTTGTCACGCAACGCACGCATCATCGCCTCGACGTTGGCTGTTGTATCGACAGCGCACAGGCCGGCGAACACGTGCAGAGTGTCCTGGCCGAATCGCAATCCCTGATAGTCGAAATGCGCGGAGCGCCCGTCATCTTTGTGCCGGCCGAGCACGCGATAATCCTCAGACACCCGCACTACCCGCTCGACGCCCGGCAGCGCCTTCATATCTTCGATCGGAATGGCCACCGTGTTGCCGATCAAATAGATCTCGGTCAGAGAGTGCTCTGCTCCCTGCTCACGATGAATGCGCAATTGGATATTGGGCAGACGAGCGAGTTGGGCCATCAGCAGTTGATAGGCGTCGTTTTCCGGCTGGATATCAGGAGTCAGGATTAGGATCATGATTCGTTCTGTGACTCTAAAGCCTCGCTTGGGAATTCAACAACGATCCACGAAATCAATTCGTTGGCGATTGGTGTATTTCGTGGATCGTCATCCCGCTGGAGCTGGTTCAATCGGTCTAGCCAGAAGGCACAACCGCAGCTCGATAAGCGCCCAGCACGCGCGTCTCGACGCGATGATCGCGCAGCTCGCTCAACGCGGCGGCCACTTCGGTGTCATTCGGCGAGCCTCGCAGATCGAGATAGAAGCAATATTCCCAGGGCCGGCCTTTGACCGGACGACCCTGGATCTTCAGCAGGTCTATACCGCGCCGCGCGAATGGCTCGAGCGCGTTGTGAAGCGCGCCGGGCTGATGGGGCAACTCGATCACCAGGGAAATCTTGTCCGTCTCGTCCGATGATTTCTCTGAAGTGGTGAGCAAAAGGAATCGGGTGTAGTTCTCGCTGCTGTCTTCCAGATGTTCACGAAGCACCACTCCGCCGTATTCCTCTCCCGCGCGTTTGCCCGCGATGGCGGCGCGGCTCGGATCACCCTGCGCGACGATTCGCGCGACGCTGCCCGCAGTGTCCTCCGCGGCGATGCGGTTAATCTGTGGATTAGCCGCCAGAAAACGCCGGCATTGATCGAGCGCAACAGGATGAGACTCGACCGCGGTAATTCCTTCGAACGATGCGCCGGCACAGCCGATTAGATAGTGATTGATGGGGATGATGACTTCGCCGGAAACATAAAGTTTGCTCTCCAGCAGCAGGTCGTAGCAAGCATGAACAAAACCGGCGAGGCTGTTCTCGATGGGCGCGAGGATGCAATCCGCGGCTTTATCGTCAATCGCATTGAACAAAGACTCGAAGTTTGTCCGCGGAACCAGCGTGATGTCTTTGCCGAGCAGCTTGATTGCTGCTTCTTCACTGAAGGCGCCGCGCGCGCCCTGAAAAGCAACCCGCAGTGAGCCGTTGCCTGGCTCGGAAAGATGAGGAGAGGATCCCTCGCTCGGCTGCATTGCCAGATTTTGAATTCGTCGCGACTCGTGAATGATGGCCCGGTAGAGTTCTACGATTGCGCGATCATCCAGAGGCCCTTCGTTAGCTTCGCACATGCGCTCGACTACCTCGCGCTCGCGCGTGTGATCGCAGAGCGCCACGCCGGCTTCTTTCTTGGACTCGCCAACCTTCAGCGCAATGCGCGCGCGCTCGTTGAGCAGGCGCAGCAGCTCGCCGTCAAGCTCGTTAATTCGCGAACGCCAATCGTCAATGCTCATTGCAATTCCCTTCGAGCAAACCTTTCATGGGCACGACGGCCCACCGCAAATCCCGCAACGATCTTACATAAGAGACGTTGAGTAACCAATCGACGGGGCAAGTCGGCTGCAAATTCTGACGTCACGTGGGCAAGCCGATCTCATTAGCATCTGGCTTCAACCAGGTGGTTACCGAGACCATTCTTCCCTAAACCGTTTGAACGGTAGCGACGTACTTGACTCCGCGGGCTTCTGTCGAACTTCGATGCGGCCGCTGCAATGGCTCCGCCACTCTGATGCGCGGCAAGTCTCGGACTTGCCGAAACGTCCATTTATCTGAACGGTCTCTGACCGTGACGGGTCGAAGACCCGAATGAAAAAGAAGGTTCGCCGCCGGCAAGTCGCAGACTTGCCGCGCATCAGAGTCGCAGAGCCATTGCCGTAATGAGTCAAGTATATTATTACCGTTTGAACGGTTTTAGGTGAAACCGCTAGACGGATGGCATGACAACAGGCAACATGGTCACCGCTGAAGCGCGGTGCTGCGGTGCTAATGAGACTTTTATTACCGGAGACGAGTTTTATTGAATCAATTTCTCGCTCCGTCTACCTCCCCATGTGCATCTCCATCAGTAATCGCGCCGAGGCTACTGCTGGAAACCTGAGCAGCATACTTCGCCAGCACCCCTCGCTGGTAGCGCCGAGGAGGCGGGCGCCAGGCCTCCCGGCGACGTGCCAGATCTAGGTCCGAAACGTTCAAATGCAGCAGGCGCGCCTCGGCATCAATCAAGATCGAATCGCCTTCTTCGACCAGCGCTATGCCGCCGCCGACCGCCGCTTCGGGCGCGACGTGTCCGACGACCATTCCAAACGTCCCGCCTGAGAAACGCCCGTCGGTAATCAGACCGACCGCGTCACCCAGACCCGCGCCGATGATCGCGGAAGTCGGGGCCAGCATCTCTCGCATGCCCGGCCCGCCTTTCGGTCCTTCATAGCGAATCACCAGCACGTCGCCCGGTTTGATCTTCCCCGAGAGAATTGCCTCCAGACAACTTTCCTCCGAGTCGGAAACGCGAGCAGGTCCCAGAATCTTCGGATTCTTTACGCCGCTGATCTTTGCCACCGCGCCTTCAGTTGCGAGATTACCTTTCAAGATTGCCAGGTGTCCTTGCGAATAGAGAGGATTTTCCCACGCACGAATTACTTTTTGATCCGATCGCGGCTCGGCCGGGACATCCCGCAACACTTCAGCTACAGTTTGTCCGGTTATGGTGAGAGCATCGCCGTGCAATTTGCCATGCGCCAGGAGCATCTTCATCACCTGCGGTATTCCGCCTGCTCGATGAAGATCAGTTGCGACGTAGCGTCCCGAGGGTTTCAAATCGCAAAGCACCGGGACGCCGTCGCGAATTTCTTCGAAGTCGTCAAGAGACAGCGGAACGCCAGAGGCGTGGGCGATCGCCAGCAGGTGCAAGACGGCGTTGGTCGAGCCACCCACGGCCATCACAACCGCGATCGCGTTTTCAAAAGCTTCCCTCTTGAGAATGTCTCTGGGCAGAATGTTCGCGGCAATTGCTTCCGCCAACACTTCGGCGGAACGCGCGGCGTTCTCCACCGATTCCGCATCCTCCGCGGCAATTGTCGAAGAGTGGGGCAGGCTCATGCCCATCGCCTCGATGGCCGATGACATGGTATTGGCCGTGAACATTCCTCCGCACGAACCCGCGCCCGGGCAGGCGTGGCGCTCAACTTCACGCAGCTCGGCTTCGCTGATCCGGTGCGCGCAATACTGCCCAACGGCTTCGAACGCGCTGACGACGGTAAGGTCTTCTCCCAGGTAATGGCCGGCCTTGATCGTGCCTCCGTAAACAAAGATCGAGGGAATATTAAGACGTGCGATACCGATCATCGCGCCCGGCATGTTCTTGTCGCAGCCGCCGATTGCGATCAGGCCGTCGACGCTCTGGGCCTGACACACAGTTTCTATCGCATCGGCGATCACTTCGCGAGAGACCAAGCTGTACTTCATCCCCTCGGTGCCCATCGAAATG
>JAWVEM010000430.1:0-5016 GCA_033856735.1 Blastocatellia bacterium | reverse complement strand
CGAAAAGACGGCGCCCTGCGGATCCGTGACGGTCGAGAAGCGACCCACGTTGGGAATGTCCATCGGCGGCACTATCGCCTGCGCGCCGAGCGACGTAGCCTTCTGAAAGGTCGCGTCGCAATCATCCACGGCGAAATAGATTCCCCAGTGCGGCGGGACGGGCCCCATGTGCGGAGCAATCTGCATCATGCCGCCCGCGTGCTCCGTGCCGTTCATCCACTCGGTGTAAGGCATAGCGCCATCATGCGTGTTCGCTTGCCAGCCGAACAGCTTGGTGTAGAAATCAATGGCTCGAGCTGCGTCGGTAGTCAACAATTCATTCCACGACACAGTGTTCGTCTGTCCCTTGATCTCAAACCCGTTATGCTTGCCCGACTGCCAGACACAGAACGCCGCACCGGTCGGATCGATGATCACGGCCATGCGGCCGGCGTCCATGACATCGAATGGCTCTTTCATGACTGTGGCGCCCAGAGCTTTTGCTTTCGCGGCGGTTTCGTCGGCACTGGCGACACTGACGTATGAAGCCCAATGCGTGGGCACCTCCTTCATCGAATCGCCTTTTTCGTAAAGAGCGCCAGCGTTCTTTCCGTCAAGCTGCAGCATGGTATAGGTCATCCCGGGTCCGACTGGAAGATCCTGCGCTGCCCAGCCAAACAGTTCGCCGTAAAATTTCTTCGCGCCCGGTCCGTCGGTCGTGGCGAGCTCGGCCCAGCAAAAAGTGCCCGGCGCGAACTCGAGTTTTGTCTTAGCTCCTGTTTCGCTCATTTTGAGTTCTCTCCTTAATTGAATGAAATGCAGCGGCGCCCTGCCGTCGCCGGCGGTCAAGTGATGGCGGGCAATATCCCGCTTCTGAACAGAATCGATAATTGCTGTCTAAGGGGCTGAAACTCTACCAGCGGATGGAGGGAAAAGCCAGCTCGTTTGGAGTTCCGACTTTAGTCGGTGTCCTGGACCAGAGATCGAGAAGAACCGACTAAAGTCGGAACTCCGAACGGGTAACCCTAAAAGCGAAATCGCGCTGCTATCAACCGAAGTTGCTAGCAGCGCAATCTCTAACTTATCAACCACCGAAGTGGTTTCTAAGATGGCAGCCCGGCTTGGCCAAGCACAAGCTGCCAATTTGTATACCGACAAGCAATCGGCGGTCGATTGTTCCCGGTCGGCACGCGATCCGTTTCCACTAACCTAGCTTCCCTTGCGGGATATTCAGTTTGTTTTCACCAATCTCACATTCCTTGCGGAGCGTGGTGCCTATAGGTAGTTTTTTTGGTGGCTGTCCTCCACCGCCGGTTACGTCCCCGGCAACGAGGCCCAACTTTCGTTGAGCGACATGGCTTCCCTTCAGCGGGTCCTTCCCAAAGGGTGCTACCCGTTTTTATCCGGGCGCCCAGAAAAAACCTTTCGGCTCCTCCCTGGCAAGCCTTTCGGCTTCAGCGACGGGCGTCATAGCAACCACAAACCGCTCTGTCGTTACTCTCTCCCAGAGTGTCACCACTCTGTTCGCCTGTCCCTTCGCTGGTCTCAAAGGCCGTGACCTTCGCGACGGGCAGAGTTATACCTAAAAGAATTTTCCTCGTCAAAGTTTTATGTGTTTTATTTTTCGAAGAAAGTTTCTTTCCAATGATTCGAGTTCAGAACTCGACGAACTGCTGGCGCGGGTTTTGAATGCGAAGCCGTAAGCGAGTGTCAAAAGCCCCGCGTAAGCAATGGCAACGCTCGGGTCGGTCGACTATCGCGTTCGAGAAACCGGGCCAGCCGTCTATTTCGCCCTGACGAGCATCCGGGAGTGTGGCCCTCTCTTACGGTCGGGCTTCTGATACGAACTCCGTGACGGCTCGGCGAATTGCTTCCTGGACCAACTCAGCATCTTCCTCGCTTTTGTACGGGTGACGGGGCCAGAAAAAGCCTTTCAGTCCGTCTTTACAGCGGCGCGGAACGATATGAGTGTGTAGATGAGGCACGCTTTGGCTGACGCGATTGTTCATCGCGACGAAGGTGCCCTCGGCTTCCATCGCCGACTCGACCGCGCGACTGAGCAATTGCGCATTTCTGAAGAAGGGCGCAATCAGCGTCTCAGGCAAATCACTCAGAGTTTCATAGTGCGCTTTAGGAATCAGAAGACAATGGCCGGGGAAGACCGGACGATGGTCAAGGAACGCCAGGGATACTTCGTCTTCGAATACCAGGCGAGCTGTCACTTCGCCGTGAACGATCTGGCAGAACGCGCATGCCGAAGTGACTATTTGATCCATAGACCACTCCTCGAAAGAGTTCAAAGGGTTTGGAGAATTTCTTTCTTGTCGATTCTCTGCGCCGCAGCAACCGAACGTAGGATAGAGTTGAGAGTCCCGATACGCAGCGACTCATGATTTGGGATGGCTATGCGATGGTGGGCCGGCGTATCGGTTTCCAGGATGACGTGGCTGCCAACTTGATGAACACGCCGGTAACCATAGTTACGACAGAGAGTGTCGATTAGTCGAGCACCACTCACGTCCCGGGGGAGTCTCATGCGCAGGCAAGAACCTCGTCACGCACCAGATGTAGGCGAATTCGTTCGGGCTTCGTCTGATCGAAAAAGTAGCCGGTCACAGCTTCCTGCACATTTGAGCGCAGTTCATCCCAGGAGTCAGCCTGGCTAAAGATGTCGTAAGACAGACACTCAGCGACAAAGCCACCATCGTTATCCTGATATACGCTGAAGACAATTTCCATAGACCAAATTCTGCCATTAACCTCAACTAGCAGCAAGTCTTTCGCGCTATGGGTCGCGCGAGACTTGACGATATCGAAAGCAACTCGGCTCGTGATCGTTGACCATGCCGACGGCCTGCATGAACGAATAGCAGATGGTCGAACCGACGAACTTGAAACCGCGCCGCAGGAGATCGCGACTCAGCGCATCCGATTCCCGGGTGTGTGCCTGTATCGCCGCGCCGCGTTTGCGCCTGATGGTTCGTCCCTTTACGAATTGCCAGACATATTCATCGAAACTGCCAAATTCTTTTTGGATCGCCAGAAATGCTTTCGCGTTTCCCACCGCGGAGTCGATCTTCAGACGATTGCGAACGATGCCGGCATCGCCCAGCAACTTCCCGATTTTGCGTTGATCGTATTTCGCGACGCGAAGCGGATCGAAGTTATCAAACGCCGCTCGATAATTCTCGCGCTTCCGCAAAATAATCTCCCAACTCAAGCCGGCCTGAGAGCCTTCCAAAATTAGAAATTCGAATAGGGTCCGATCATCGTGACTTGGTACGCCCCACTCCCGATCGTGATAGGCAATCATTAGCTCACTCGCGGCCCAGTGGCAACGAAGGATTTTTTTCTTTGAGTCTATAACGCTCATGGCTTTTCGGACTTGAGATCGGCTTTGACCAGACCTTCGATTGCTTCGACCAGGACTTCGGGATCGACCGGCTTCGCCAGATGGAGTTGAAAGCCGGATGAAAGCGCCAGTTGACGGTCTTTTTCAGTCGCGAACGCCGTCAAAGCGACGGCCGGAACGTCGCTGCCTTCCGTGGACAGAGACCTCACCTTCCGCATCAATTCATATCCGCTTTCGATCGGCAGACCGATGTCGCTAAGCAAAACGTCCGGTTGAAAGAGCGGCAAGCGAGCCAACGCCTGCTGTGCCGACTCAACCGCCTCGACGGTTGCGCCTGAACATTCGAGTGTCAATGAAAGAAGTTCGCGAGCGTCCGGCTCGTCTTCGACCAGAAGGACGCGCAGTCCCTCCAGCGGCTGCCGGATGACAGCCGCGCTGTCTTTTCCGAGTTGCTCAACTTCAAGTGTTGCACTCTGATCTGAACGCATTGCCGCCAGTGGGAGTTTGATCGTAAAGGCCGCCCCCAAGCCCTCGCCGGCGCTCTCAGCCGTAACCGTTCCGCCGTGCAGCTCGGTCAGGTGCCGAACGATGGCGAGTCCCAGACCGAGGCCGCGGTGCGACCTGCTGACAGACGATTCAGCCTGGCGAAATCTCTCAAAAACGCGGGGCAGAAAATCCGCACTAATTCCCATCCCCGTGTCTCGCACGCCTAGTTCGGCTGACGATTCGGATCGGCGTAAGGAGATGTAAACCCAACCATCCCGGGGTGTAAACTTAACGGCATTTGAAAGCAGGTTCCAGATAATCTGCTGCACTCGCGCGGGATCACCATAGACCGGTCCTATCGATGCTTCACTGGAAACCTCGATCTGGACGCCGCGGGCATTAGCGGCCGGGCGGACAACATCTACGGCCGCCGCAATCACCGGCATGAGATCAATCGGCTTTACATCGAGGTTAAGTTTACCGCCGGCGATCCGCGACACGTCGACGAGATCTTCTATTAACTGTGCCTGGGCCTTGGCATTGCGTTCGACGGTCTCGAGTGCGCGCTCGGTAGTCTCCTGATCCAGACGCCCGGCGCGCAGCATTGAGAGCCAACCCAGCATGGCCGTCAGCGGAGTGCGCAACTCATGCGAAAGCGTCGCCAGGAATTCATCCTTGATGCGATTGGCTTCTTCGGCTTCCGTTCGCGCCGTATGTTCACGCTCAATCAGGTGTTCGCGCTCTTCCTCGGCGCGCTTTCGCTCGGTGACGTTCCAGCCAAGCCCAGCCAAACGATAAGGTTTTCCGTCTGCATCATAGAAAGCCCGGCCCCGTCCGATCATCCAGCCCGGCTTGCCGTCTCTGGTCGTGTAACGAAAATCGATTTCGTAGTCACTCCGGTTAGTGATCGCGTCGCTGACCGCTTTCTGCAAAGCCTCGTGATCTTCAGGGTGAACAAAATCCAAAAAGGCTTCTTCGGTTTCCGGAAATTCGCCCGGCTTAAGACCGAAAATCTCTTCCATCTCAGGTGACCAGCGAACTCGATCGACGGGACCCAGGTCGCGCGTCCACGTACCCATTCCGCTGGCCTGCAACGCCATCAAGAACCGTTCCCTGCTCTCAAAGAGTTCCTGTTCCGATCCCTTCCGTTCGATGAATTGGCCAATCTGGCTGCCGATGCCGGTAAAGGTCGCCAGCAG
>JAWVEM010000429.1:0-3562 GCA_033856735.1 Blastocatellia bacterium | reverse complement strand
GCGAGCCGCGTTTTGCGAAGGTGATCGATCTGGCAAAGCGTTACGGCGCCAGTGTGGTTATCGGCACGATCGATGAAGAGGGCATGGCGCGCACGGCGGATGGAAAATTCAAGATCGCGAAGCGCGCTTACGAACAGGCCACCGGCGAACTGGGTCTCCCGGCCGCTGACATTTTCTTTGATCCGCTGGCATTGCCCATCTCAACCGGCATTGAAGAGGACCGTCGTAATGCGCTCGAAACCATCGAAGGCATCAAACGCATCAAGGCAGAGTTACCGGGCTGCTTCACGATCCTCGGCGTGTCGAACATTTCGTTCGGGCTGAATCCAGCGTCGCGCGTGGTGCTCAACTCGGTCTTTCTGCATGACGCCGTGGAAGCCGGCCTCGATGCGGCCATCGTCAACGCGAGCAAGATTGAACCTCTGAATCGAATCGGCGAACAGGAGCTAAAAGTCGCCCGCGACTTGATCTATGATCGTCGCGAATTCGACGGAGATGTCTGCACTTACGATCCTTTGACGCAGTTCACCACGCTTTTCGAGAACGTCAAAACCAAGAGCGCCAAGAAGGCCTCGAAGGGCGAAACAGTTGAAGAGCGTCTGAAGAACCACATTATCGATGGCGAAAAAATCGGGCTTGAGGCCGAGTTGAAGACTGCGCTCGAAAGCTATCCCGCGCTCGACATCATCAACAACATTCTGCTCGAAGGCATGAAGGTGGTCGGCGATCTTTTCGGCAGCGGCCAGATGCAGCTTCCTTTCGTGTTGCAGTCGGCGGAAGCGATGAAAGCCGCGGTGCGTTTCCTCGAACCGTTCATGGAAAAGAAGGGCGGCGCGACTGCCAAAGGCACGCTGGTGCTGGCGACGGTCAAGGGTGACGTACACGACATCGGCAAGAATCTCGTCGACATCATCCTGACGAACAACGGTTATCGCGTAATCAATCTCGGCATCAAGCAGACCATTGACACGATTCTTAACGCTTATGACGAACACCAGGCCGACGCCATCGGCATGAGCGGCCTGCTGGTAAAGTCCACGCTGATCATGAAGGACAATTTGGAAGTCATGAACGAACGTGGCATCGGTGTTCCCGTCGTTCTGGGCGGAGCCGCGTTAACGCGCCGGTATGTCGAAGACGACTTGAAGTCCATCTATAAAGGCACTTTGTTTTATGCTCGAGATGCGTTCGCCGGTTTGCACACGATGGACAAGTTGATGTCGGGTGACGGACACATCGGTGACGAACAAGCGAAGGCCGCAGTCGCCGCGAGCGGCAATGGCGATGGATCCGATCGGGCGGAAGAAGCTGACGATCTGATTGGCGAAGAGGCAAAGCGCGGCGAGCGGAAACCGGCAAGACCGCGCGGCGTCACCAGAGGCTCTGGCGATACGACCCATACTTTACGTTCAGACGTGCGCACGGACGTAGTAATTCCACAGCCACCTTTCTTTGGCTCGCGCGTGGTCCTTGATATCCCGATTGAAAGCGTTTTCGACTACGTAAACGAAACTGCGCTGTTCAAAGGTCAATGGCAGTTCAAGCAGGGAAGAACATCCGCCGAAGAATACCAGGCCCTGGTCGCGGGAAAAGTCCGGCCGGTGTATGAAGAGCTAAAGGACCGTTGTGAGCGTGAAGGCTTGCTCGTGCCGCGCGTGGTCTATGGCTACTACCCGGCCCAATCGGCGGGCAACGATTTGATCGTTTACGATCCTGACTCCCGGACCGAGCGCGCGCGCTTCACTTTCCCGCGACAACCAACGGGCAAGCGGCTCTGTCTCGCCGATTATTTCGCTTCAGTCGATTCGGGCCATATGGATATCGTCGCGTTTGATCTGGTGACCGTCGGCCGCCGCGCCAGCGAATATTCGCAGGAGCTTTTCAAGCAGGACAACTACGCCGACTATCTTTATTTCCACGGCCTCAGCGTGGAAAGCGCCGAAGCGCTGGCCGAGTTCTGGCACCAGCACATTCGCCAGGAACTGGGCATTGCCGATCAGGACTCAAAGGATCTCAATAAACTTTTCCGCCAGGGTTACCAGGGTTCGCGATTCAGCTTTGGCTATCCCGCTTGTCCTAATTTGGAAGACCAGGCGAAATTATTCGAGCTGCTCGATCCGTCGCGCATCGATGTGGCGTTGAGCGAAGAATTTCAGCTCGAGCCTGAGCAGTCGACTTCCGCGATCATTATTCATCATCCGGAAGCGAGATATTTTTCGATTGAGTGACTCTTTGGGCATGATTGTAGGGGCAGGGCTTGTCCCTACCCGTAAACCCGTCTAAGTTAGTTGTAATAATGCCTGATGAGGTCGTAATAGAGTCGAACGTTGGGCGGGCAGGGACAAGCCCTGCCCCTACCAACATCGCTCTACCTTCCAAAGGAGAACTCGCCGTCCTTTCCCCCTCCGAACGCTTCGCTTTTCGCGTCACCCATCGCATGAACCAGGGTAGTTGGAAGCGCTTCTGGACCTGGTGTCAGAGCGTCTTTGGCGCCGGCTGGATTTATATCTCGAGCTACAACCTGGTGCGCGTCTATGGCCTCGAGAACATCGAAGCCGTCGATCATGATCGGCCGATTCTTCTGGTGGCAAACCACCGATCGTTTTTTGACTTCTACACGGTCTCGAGCGTCTTGTTTTATCGCACGCGCTGGCGCAAACAACTTTTCTTTCCGGTTCGCGGCCGGTTCTTCTACCAATCGCCGGCGGGAATGTTGGTGAATCTGGTAATGGGTTGGTGGTCGATGTATCCGCCGTTCTTTTCCGGTGGTGACAAGCCGCTTCCCGAGAAGCGCGAGTTCGATAAGTATTCCTTTCGTCGCCTCACGCAGATTTCCAGCGAAGGCGCCGGTAACGTGATCGGCTTTCACCCGGAAGGGACGCGCAACAAGAACAGCGACCCCTATTCGTTTCTGCGACCACAACCCGGCGTCGGCAAGCTGATCAAGGCCGCGAACCCTCAAGTCGTCCCCGTCTTTATCGCCGGACTTGGAAACAAGTTGGCAAAGCAGGTCTTGGGAAATTGGTTTGGAGGTGAACCGATACGAATTCACTTTGGCAAGCAGCTCAACTTGTCAGACTACATCACGAAGAAGGATCATGTGCGGACATATAAGGAGATCGGCGAATTTGTGATGAGCAAAATTGCGGAGTTGGGTGAGGCCGATCGCGAATTGTATGCAGATGCAGAGAAATCTTAACGCAGAGGACGCAAAGGATTTCGCAAAGGTACGCAGAGGAAAACCTTTGCGTCCCTCTGCGAATACCTTTGCGTCCCTCTGCGAATACCTTTGCGTCCTTTGCGGTTAATCCACTTAAGCGCAAACTCACCTCATGACGTTACCACTTGTCATAGTTAACCCCGCTTCCGCCGACGGCGCGACGCGCGAGAACTGGCCAAAGTTTGCCAGCGATCTGCGCACCCATTTTGGTCCGTTCACGGTTGCGTTCACCGAAGGAGTTGGCCATGGGCGGGCGTTGGCGGCCGAAGCGGCCAAACAGGGAACGAAACTGATTATTGCCTGTGGTGGTGACGGCACGATCTCAGAGGTAGCGAACGGCAT
>JAWVEM010000428.1:0-10925 GCA_033856735.1 Blastocatellia bacterium | reverse complement strand
TTCGCTTTGATCTGGACGACGACACCCTGGACGCTGCCGGCGAATCTCGGTATTGCCGTGCATCCTGATTTCGACTATGTGGCCGTCCAAAGCGGCGACGAAGTCTACATTGTGGCGGCTGAATTGTTGGACGTGGTGGCCGCGCGCTGTAATTTCATCGAGCCGAAAGTGCTGGCGCGCTTTCCCGGCGCCAAACTCGATCGGCTGGAATTCCGGCACCCCTGGATCGAGCGCCCTTCAATCTTAATGCTGGGCGAGCATGTCACGCTCGGCGGTGAAGCCGACGCAGAAACCGAACTCGACGTCAGCGAAGCGCGGGAAAAGAGAGCGACGGGCAAGGCGGGCACTGGCTTGGTACACACTGCTCCGGGCCACGGCCACGACGATTTCGTGATCGGGAAAAGATACGGACTGGAAATCTATTGCCCGGTTAATAACTCAGGACAATTCACTTCGGAGGTGGAATACTTCGCCGGCCTCAACGTGTTTGAAGCCAACCCGAAGATTGTCGAGTTCATGCGCGATCGCGGCGTGCTTTTGTTCACCGAAAGTTACGACCATCGCTATCCGCATTGCTGGCGCTGCAAGAACCCGGTCATTTTTCGCGCCACTCCGCAGTGGTTCATTGCCATGGATCGTTCGGATCCGAATGAACCGGTCGAGCAGGATGAAGATGGTCGTGATCGGACGAACTTCACCAGCAACTTTACCGACGGAGAGATTTCCGATAACGAGTCATTGCGGGTGATGGCTTTGCGCGAAGTTGACGAGCGCGTGAAATGGATTCCCGCCTGGGGCCGCGAACGCATGCGCAACATGATCAAAGGCCGGCCCGACTGGTGTGTCTCTCGCCAGAGAGTCTGGGGCGTGCCGATTCCTGCTTTTTATTGTCAGCAATGCAATCACGTGGTTGCCGAGCCGGCGATCATTCGGCATGTCGCCGATATCTTTGAGAAGGAAACCGCCGACGCCTGGTACAAGCGTGAAGCGACAGAGTTGTTGCCTGAAGGCTTTAAATGCCCGCAGTGCGCTGCCACGGAGTTCACTAAAGAGACCGACATCCTCGACGTTTGGTTCGACAGCGGTTCGTCTTCGATCGCAGTGCTCGAGAATCGCGAGAACTTGCGCTGGCCGGCGGACGTCTACATCGAAGGCGGCGATCAATTTCGCGGCTGGTTCAATTCGTCGCTGATGGTGGGACTGGCCGTTCACGATCGCGCTCCTTATCAAACTGTTCTGTGTCACGGGTGGACTTTGGATGCGCAGGGCAGAGCGATGCACAAATCGGCCGGCAACGCGGTGTCGCCGGATGAAGTGATCCCGAAGTTGGGCGCGGAGGTGCTGCGGCTTTGGTGCGCGTCGTCCGACTATTTTGAAGACATGCGCTGCTCGGAAGAAATTCTGCAACGCGTCACTGACGGCTATCGCAAGCTGCGCAACACAGCGCGTTTTGCGCTGGGTAACCTGGACGGTTTTGACCCTGAGCGAGACGCCGTGGCTGACGAAGACATGTTGGAGATCGACCGCTGGGCGCTTGGCGAACTCGATGCGGTCATCGCGAAAGTGCGCGCTGCTTACGAGGCCTATGACTTTCACGCGGTCTATCACACGCTTTATGATTTTTGCACGGTGGCGCTTTCCGCGCGCTACTTCGATATTTTGAAGGACCGCCTGTACACCTTTGCGCCGCGAAATCCGGCACGCCGCTCGGCGCAGACGGCGCTCCACAGAATCGTGGATGCGCTGGCGCGCATGCTAGCGACGCTTTTGGTTTTTACCGCCGATGAGATATGGGAGAACCTGCCCGGCAATGGAACACGCGCGGCTTCGGTACATCTCACTGAACTGCCCGCCGCGAGCGGACAACGCGATGAGGAACTGGCGACGCGTTGGGAGAATTTATTCAAAGTGCGCGAGGAAGTTATGCGGGCTCTCGAAGAAGCCCGGGTGGCTAAATTGATTGGCGGCTCGCTTGAAGCAGCAGTAGACATCACGTCTTCGGGAAAGACGTACGAGTTGCTGGCGAGCTATGACGACAATCTCCGTTTCGCCTTTATCGTCTCGCAAGTCTCGCTGATCAAAGCTGACAGCGGCGATGTAAGCATCAAAGTGCGGCGCGCCGATGGCCAGAAGTGCGAACGCTGCTGGAATTACTCAACGCGCGTCGGCGAGTTTGAAAAGTATCCGACTGTCTGCGAGCGGTGCGTCGAAGCGTTGGAGGAAATCGAGGCTAGTGGGCAGTTGTCCGAGCGCCGTTAGGCGCGAAATATTTATAGCACCAGGAGCGCTCATTTTATCGGCCCATTCATGGGCGACAGAATTTCGCTCCTGGAGCTGGGATCGTTTTGGGTATTCGCTTCTATGAATGTTTCGCCGCCACGCGGCTTAATCGAAACCGTCTCCTATTTGAATGAGCGAGAACGACGCACAATCGACCAAGGCCCGCGTGACCTGGCGGCTAGCCTATCTCGTCGCCGCGGCGGGCATCTATCTGATGGATCAGTCGAGCAAAGCCTGGGCGATTCGCCGTCTGCGCTTCTCTGATCGCACAGTCATTAACGGGGTGTTCGACTTTGTTTATGCCGAGAATCCTGGAATCGCATTTGGCCAATTGCAGGAAGGCGGTTCGTTTGGGCGCTGGTTCTTTGTCGTGCTGGCGGCGCTGGCAGCGATAGCAGTGTTCGTCTACTTTGTGCGGACATCGCGCACCGATGACCGTGTCCTCGGCGCCTGCGCTCTATTGCTGGCCGGCATCCTGGGAAACCTGACCGATCGCGTGCGTCTGGGATTTGTCATCGATTTCATTTTGGTGCACGCGGGGCAATATCATTGGCCGGCCTTCAACGTGGCGGACGCGAGCATCTTAATCGGCGCCTCGCTGCTGGCTTATGACCTGATTTTTGCTAACCGAAAGGCAAACGACACCGCGAGCCCCAGACCATTGACTACCGACCACTGACTTCTGGCTTCTGACTCAATGTATCCAATTCTTTTTCGCATCTTTAATTTCCCCATTAACACCTACGGAGTGTTTCTCGCCCTCGCTTTTCTGGGCGCAATCTTCGTGACGGTGAAGCTGGCCGCCCGCGACGGATTGCCTGCTGCGCGGATCTACGATCTTTGCCTGTGGCTCCTGCTTTCTTCCTTAGTCGGGTCGAAGCTCTTAATGTTTTTTACTGAACCCGAATATCGCGAGCATCCGCTGCAACTCTTCTCTCTCGATTTTCTGAGATCGGGAGGAGTTTTTTACGGCGGGCTACTGGCAGCGATCCTTACCGGCTACTTCCTGATGCGCCGATGGAAATTGCCTTGGTGGAAGACCGCCGATGTCTGCGCGCCAGGTATCGCGTTGGGTAACACGCTCGGCCGCCAGGGTTGTTTCTCAGCCGGATGCTGCTGGGGAAAGCCGACAAATCTTCCCTGGGGTGTGCGCTTTACTGAGCTCGGACATCAAGTGACCGACGTTCCAATCGGCGTGAAGCTGCATCCGACTCAGCTTTATGAATCCTTCGCGATGCTGATCGTTTTCTTCTTTCTGCTTTGGCTGCACAAGCGAAAGAAATTCAGCGGCCAGGTGATTCTCGCTTACGCGATTATTTATGCGACGGTGCGGTTTCTCATCGAGTTTGTCCGCGACGACCCGCGCGGCGACCTGCTCGGCCTCACGACTCTGACCGGACTTTCAACTTCACAAATGATCGGCTTGGTGGTCGGCATTGGCGCTTTGATAGTTTTCGTGATCCGTCGGCGACGCGCTAATGCTGCGGAACGCAGCGGTGAAGTTGCTTCAACTCCTGCTCCTATTTGAGCTGGATTTCCTTTGGCGCCTTACGCCTCGTCTTTGCGCCTTTGCGTGAACCCGAAAGTTCGACATTCGTTTCTCGCAAAGGCTCAAAGACGAAACGTGAGGCACAAAAGTGAAATTCAAGTTAAGGGTCCCCTCCTCGCTGGCTAACTCACTCAACAATTGCTAAGATGGCGAGCTTTTGATTCATGAAACTTCGCGTCCTTTATCACGGTCACTGTTTTGACGGCGTCGCTTCGGCGGCGACCTTCACCCGTTTCTACCGGGAACGGATCAACGCGAACGCTGAGATACAGTACGGCGGGTTGCTCCACCGACCCGGCAATCTTTTTGATCAGACGATGCTCGACGGCGACGAGAACGCCATCGTCGACTTCAAGTATTCGCCCTCCGAAAAGCTGACCTGGTGGTTCGATCATCACCAGTCCGCCTTTCTCACGCCTGAGGATGAAGCGCATTTTCACGCTGAGAATTCAGACAAGAAGTTTCTCGACTTTACGCGCAAGTCCTGCACGGAGTTCATTGCCGATGTGGCCCACACCAAATTCGGTTTCAATGACGAGCCGCTCAGCGACTTGATTCACTGGGCGCACATCATTGACGGTGCGCTTTACGATTCGCCCGCGCAGTGTGTCGAGCTGAAAGCGCCCGCGCTCCAGCTAATGCAGGTGATCGAGGGCGATCCGGATGAAGCTTTCATCGAACAGATTATTCGTGATCTGACACGGCTGTCACTGAACGAAGTAGCCACCAGCTCCGAAGTACAGCGCCGCTTCCAACCAATCTTGAAGCTGCACCTGAAAACGTTGGAGGCGATTCGGCGCAAAGCCCGCTACGAGCACGGCGTCGTCCAGTTCGATCTGGTTGACGAAGGCTATGAAGGCTTTAACAAATTCATTCCCTACTATTTGTTTCCTGAGGCTACCTACACCGTCGCGCTCACTCGCGGAGCACAGCGGACCAAGATTTCGGTCGGCTCGAACCCCTGGGCGCCGCACCCACGCACGCATAACATCGCGACGATCTGCGAACGGTATGGCGGCGGCGGACATGCGGTGGTCGGCGCGATCTCGCTCGGTCCTGATGAAGTTGAACGAGGAAGAGTGGTGATGGGCGAGATCGTCGAAGAACTCTCAAGTTGAAGAGGAGCCTGTTAAAAATGCCGGCGAGTTCACTTCGCGTTTCATCACGAGCGCTTGAGCCACAGTGCCCAAACTGACGACGACGCTCCGACCTATACCAACCATCTAGATCAATATCAGCTTCCAAATACCCATAATGATTGTTCTAAAAGATTTACCCACCGATCTCAGGAACTGAAAGATTGCGGCAGATCTTTCTCGCGAGTTGGTTTGATATCTCGGTATGTCGAGGGACTGCTTCAACTGCGCCGTTTGAGGGTTGCACTACAACGAATGCGACCGGCCTTCGCGCTTGAGATAACAACCGTGCCGCCGCAAATGTCGCAGCAGTGAGTCGCGCTTCATGCGGCCACGACAACGATTTCTTTTTGGACGTCGGCTGGAAGACCTCGTAGAGTGTCCTCGCGCCGATCTTCGAGAATGAGAGCTATAGCCTCTGCTAAGTTGTTTCGGGCTTCCTCTCTAGTCTTTCCCTGCCCGTTTGCCCCTGGAATTTCAGGGCAGTAGGCAATAAGCCACTCACCGTCCTGTTCGAATATTGCAGTGAACTCGTTGTGCATAAATACCCTCCAGAACTCCATTGTCCCTGTATTCCTTGAATGAGGCAAGACTCGCACGTCTCGATTGCGGTGACTGGCGGGAGTCCGGCTGCGACTGTTTTGTCCTTGCAATCGTTGTATGATGGACAGCCTCGAACAGTCGATCCAAGATTAGGAGTGATGCTACCAGACCATGTCGCCAGCCACCACGAACATCGAATCCTTTCAGCACGAAGAACGCACCTTCCCGCCATCAGACGAGTTCGCGGCCACAGCTCACATCAAATCGATGGCCGAGCTGGAAGGTTTGCGCGCCGAAGCGAGCGCGGATCCGGAAAGGTTCTGGGCGCGGCTGGCCGAAGGCGAACTGCACTGGTTCAAGAAGTGGGACACCGTCTTGAAGTGGAATCCGCCGCATGCCGAGTGGTTCGCCGGCGGCAAGATTAATATTTCCTACAACTGTCTCGATCGCCATCTCGGAACCTGGCGGCGAAACAAGGCGGCGCTCATCTGGGAAGGCGAACCCGGTGATACCCGCACGCTCACTTATCAACAACTGCACACCGAAGTCTGCCGCTTCGCCAATGTCTTGAAACGGGTGGGCGTCGAAAAGGGCGATCGGGTCGCGCTCTACATGCCTTTGATTCCTGAGTTGGCCATCTCGATGTTGGCCTGCGCGCGCATCGGCGCCACGCACTCGGTGGTCTTCGGAGGTTTTTCCAGTACGGCCCTGGTCGATCGCATCAACGACGCACAGTGCAAGGTTGTCGTCACGGCCGACGGTGGTTGGCGCCGCGGCAAAGAGGTAACCCTAAAGCCTGCCGTTGACGAAGCACTGAAAGAAACTCCTTCGGTTAGATCATGCATCGTCGTCAAACGGACCGGAAGCCGAATTCATATGGAGTCGGGCCGCGACCATTGGTGGCACGAGCTGTCGGAAACGGTAGGCGCCAATTGCGCCGCAGAAGAATTGGACAGCGAGCATCCGCTTTTCATTCTCTACACGTCCGGAACCACCGGAAAACCGAAAGGCATTCTGCACACGACAGCCGGTTACCTCTTGCAATCCCACCTAACCACGAAATGGATCTTCGATCTCAAAGATGAAGACATCTACTGGTGCACGGCGGACATTGGCTGGGTCACCGGACACAGCTATGTCGTGTATGGGCCGCTATCGAATGGAGCGACCGTTCTGATGTATGAAGGCGCGCCCAACTGGCCCGAGCCGGATCGGTTCTGGGACATCATCGAACGTCACCAAGTCAACATTTTCTACACAGCGCCCACGGCCATCCGTGCTTTCACAAAGTGGGGAGAGCAATGGCCGTTGAAACACGATCTCTCTTCGCTAAGACTGCTCGGGACCGTAGGCGAGCCGATCAATCCCGAAGCCTGGATGTGGTACCAACGCGTGATCGGAAAAAATCGTTGCCCGATCGTAGATACGTGGTGGCAGACAGAAACCGGCGCGATCATGATCAGCCCTTTGCCGGGTGCAACGCCGACAAAACCCGGTTCAGCGACCAGGCCTTTCCCCGGAATTGAAGCCGACGTGATGACGCGAGACGGCAAATCCGTCCGCGCTAACGAAGGTGGATACCTGGTGATTACGAAACCCTGGCCGGCGATGCTGCGCACGATTTATGGTGACGATGAACGTTATCGCGAGCAGTATTGGTCACAGATCGAAGGCGTCTATTTCGCCGGTGACGGGGCGCGCAAAGACGAGGACGGCTATTTCTGGATCATGGGACGCATCGACGACGTAATCAACGTCGCCGGGCACCGCCTGGGTACGGCTGAAATTGAAAGCGCGCTCGTCTCCCATGAAGCCGTAGCCGAAGCTGCGGTGGTTGCCAAGCCCGATGATTTGAAAGGCTCGGCAATTGTCGCTTTCGTCACTCTGGAAGGCGGACGGGTTGCCACTAACGAGTTGCGGGAAGAGCTGCGCCAGCACGTGGCGAAAGAGATCGGCGCCCTGGCCAGACCGGACGATTTGCGCTTTGCCGACGCGCTCCCAAAGACTCGCTCGGGAAAAATCATGCGGCGTTTGTTGCGCGAGATTGCCACGAGCGGATCGGTGGCTGGTGACGTTACGACGCTGGAAGATTTTTCCGTGCTGGAAAAGTTGCGGACCGAAGAAGAGTAGGGGCGCCCAACCGCGAAGCGGTTGAGCAACACAGCCCAGGGTTGCCGCGCTGCGCGGCTACCCTGGGATCAAGTTAAGAAACCGACACAACCCCGTTGGGGGTTTGCTCGTGGGACTCCTTACCTCTCCGTCGAAGGACGGGAGTCAGCCTTCGGCAATTCACCCTTTTCCCTGTATCATACGCACGATTGCCCTCGAGCATCTTCAGTCGAAAGAGGAGTTAAAAGTTCAATGCCCCAGAGCCCTGCGATCGACCATCGTTCCGGTCCACGCTATGTCGCCGCTTTTCCGATCCGTGCTGAATGGGACACCACCGAAGGTGTCCACATCATCGCCGAAGGCGAGACTGATAACGTCGGTCCCGAAGGAACGCTGATTCACTTTCAGCGTGAATTGCCGCCGGTCGGCGGCCGAGTTAATTTGCTCGTGCTCGGCGACGACGGTGAGAAGCTGCGCGTGATTGCCGAAGTTCTCCGCATCGAACGCAACCCCAGCCACCCTCAAGCGGCCCTGCAAGTGGTAGGCGAAACCGATGAATGGCGCGGCCTGGTCTGGGAGGAAGCCGGGATCAAGATGTCTGAAGCCGACGACGATTACGACGAAGACGATTTGTGAACCGCATGCTATAGGTCGTTCGCATCGCACGATTAGACTTCATGACGCCAGACTTTGATCACCCGTCGGCCAAAGAGAACGCCCAGGCAGCAGCCTGGGTGCAAACTCGCGTGGTCCTGCGAATAATAGGTATTTTGCTCGCGGTGATTGCGGTTCTCTGGGTGGTTTACAAGCTGACGACGGTCCTTCTTTTAGTAGTCCTCTCAATTTTCTTTGCTTACCTGGTAGCCCCACTGGTCGATCTGGTACAGCGACCGATTCGCATCCGCGGACGCGAACGAGTCATCCACCGCGGGCTGGCGATTGGAATCGTTTACCTGGTGCTGTTTCTGGGAATCGGACTGGGAATATATTTTTTAGCGCCACAACTAGGCGCGCAGTTCCCCGAATTCAAGCTGCAAGCTACCACCTATTACAAGACAATCACCTCGGCATCCGATCGCCTCAACCAGTATTTCATGCAACATCGCATGCCTGAGGCGATCGTTAAAGCCATTAACAATACCTTTCTCGGCGTCATCGCAAGGGGCGGCGAACTTGCCAGCACAGCCTTCGAGAGAATGCTTGGTTGGCTAATCTTCATCCCCTGGTTGGTCCTGATTCCGATCCTCAGTTTTTTCTTTTTGAAGGACGCTGACAACTTTCGCCGATCGGTTCTGGCGATGCTCCCGCGTGGCCGTCTGCGCTGGCGCGGTGACGAATTCTTTCAAGACATAAACAGTACTCTGGCGGCTTACATTCGCGCGCAACTAACGGCGTGTCTGCTGGTCGGAGTGATTTGCAGTGTGGGCTTTGCGCTGCTCGGTTTGCCCAGCCCGCTGGTCCTCGGACTGATTGCCGGCATGTTGGAATTCGTGCCTCTGGTCGGCCCACTGGTGGTGGCGATCCTGGCGGTGATGCTAGCGCTGCTGCATTCAGGTTTGGCCATGGCCTTCGTGGTGATGATCTTCCTCGGCGTGCTGCGAATCGTCGAGGACTATGTAATTTATCCGCGGCTCATCGGTCAGGGAATTCATCTGCATCCGCTGGCGGTTATTCTGGCAATTCTGGCAGGGGCTGAGATTGCCGGCGTCGCGGGAATCTTCCTGGCCATTCCGGTGATTGCGGTTATTACGGTCAGCTACCGGCACTGGCTCGAGCATCGCGGGCACGAAACCATCGCCGAGGTTTTGGAGGAAGCGGTAGTGGAACCCGTCGAAGAGGCAGTGGGAGATTTGGACCGCCCCACGGCCAGTACCACTGCGGATGAGATGGCGCGCCTGCGTCCCGACTTGCTCACCGGAGAGCTGACGGCGCCCAAGGAATGATTGGCCCCCCGTAGCGCAAGTTGTTAACTTGCGATTCTCTTTCCCATCAAATCTATAAACCTTTGAAAGTGATGCCCGGCATCATGCGGGCCTGGCGCCGCTTCCGGATGGTATTGGACTGAAAAGACGGGCAGAGTCGTGTGACGCATGCCCTCGACACATTGGTCGTTGAGATTAACGTGCGTCACTTCCATTTCTGCGGGGAGGCTGTCGGCTTGCACGGCAAAGCCGTGATTGTGAGAAGTGATCTCGACGTGGCTGTCGCGAAAATCTTTAACCGGTTGATTGCCGCCGCGGTGACCAAACACGAGCTTGAAAGTTTGACCGCCAAACGCGCGCCCCAGCAGTTGATGGCCAAAACAAATGCCAAACGTGGGCACGCCTGATTGCGCCACCTGCTTCACTTCCTCGACTTCCCTGTTCATTGAGGCAGGATCGCCGGGACCGTTTGAAAGGAAAACCCCGTCGGGCTTCAGCGCGAACACCGTGCTTGCCGGCGTCGAAGCGGGAACGACAGTTATCCGGCAACCGGCCTGCGCCAACTCTCGCAGCGAATTCAGCTTCACGCCAAAGTCATAGCAGACAACATGAAAGCGTTCATTGTTGGCCGCGGGAAACTCGTAGGGTTCTTTGGTGGTAACGACGCTGGCGAGTTCGCGATTTTCCATCGGCGGCGAGTTGCGCGCTTTCTGAATTACGCTTTCAGCATCGCCATCGATGGTCGAGAGACATGCGCGCATCGCGCCTTTGTCGCGAATATGACGGACCAGAGCGCGAGTGTCGATGTGATCAATAGCGACGATATTCCAACGCTTCAGATAATCTTCGAGTGATTCCTCTGAACGCCAGTTCGAAGCCATGCGGCTAAACTCACGCGCGACAAATCCTTCAACCCAGGGCCGCGACGATTCGGAATCCTCGCTGTTCACGCCATAGTTGCCAATTAATGGATAGGTCATGCACACGACCTGGCCGGCATAAGAAGGGTCGGTGAGCACTTCCTGATAGCCGGTCATCGAGGTATTGAAGACCATCTCGCCCGTACTCTCGCCCGCGGCGCCCCACGACCGCCCGCGCCAAACGCGGCCGTCTTCGAGAGCGAGAATTGCAGCCTTAATATCTCCAGTAGTTGTCATGGGAAATACCTATAGATCTCTTTGCGATTCAGGAATCGGACAAAGATTGCCGTCTCGTCCTCAAACGCGAGGCCAATGCGATAGTCGCACCGACTCTCAGTCGAAAATAGTTCTTTGTGCCTTTGAGTGATTTGAGGTTAGGTAAGAGCGCGAGAGCGTCGACTGTCTCAACTGCTTCAATGACTTCTTTCACTCGCCTCAACAAACGCTTATCTGTGATCGCCCTGAG
>JAWVEM010000427.1:0-2552 GCA_033856735.1 Blastocatellia bacterium | reverse complement strand
TAACCGTTGCTAAGGCTTTCGAAAGCCCTTCTAAAGCTTTGTAAGGCTTATCTACAGCCTTCGAAAGGCTTTCTAGAGGGTTCGAAAGGCTCACTAAAGCCTTCTAAAGCCTTTCCAAGCCCTTCGAAAAGCCCTCGCGGCCCTTCGAAGGCGTAGCCCGCCGGTAGCGAAACCCGTCCCACCCGGCCAAATTGCTCAGCTTTTCAAAGAAAAATGGCAAATTTTGTTTACGGCTGCTTCTCTCTGAAAACGATTACGTTTTTCGCTTCGCCGCTGACGTAAGCCTGGCCCTTGCAGACTAGCGGCTCTCCATTAGTCTGGTGGATAGCCTGGCGGCTGCCCGCATCAACGTCGTCCGTGTATTCCTCAAAAATCAGGTGTCCGAGTATTACGCCGTCGACCCGCTCGTAAAGGGCGGCGGTTACCTTGGTTGCGTCATCTTCCCCTAATTTCAATTGAATCAGTTTAGATGTCAGGTCTCCCTCATCAGTTTCGCAACTGCTTTTCAAATCGTCGAGGGAATCATTAACGGGGTAAGCTCTTGGTGTTTGCTTTGCAGGCATTTCTTTTCTCCTTTCAGTTATCGAGTTGGGCTAGCTGCCGGACTCGGTGTGACAGTGGGCGACGGCGATGGGGTTGGGCTTGGCGACGCGGTTGACACCGGTGGCGCAGGCTTAGCCATTTCATCGATTATCGCCTGGTTAATGGTTTTCAAGATTGCTGTGTTATTAACCACTCTTGCCGCCAGTCTGATGTCAACGAGTGCGGTATATAAACTCGCGCCATCGCTTTGCGGCGTAGCGGATTCTTCTTTTAACGCGGCCACGGCCTCGGTGTTGCTCTGCAGCGCGGCGACGATTAGTTGGAGTCTCTTTTCGGCGACCGCTTTCTTAGTCGCGTCCTTTCCATTTAGATCGTTATACAAGACCGCGAGTTGATTTTGCGCTTCGACCGCCCGAGCATGCTCTTCTGCCGAAGGAGGTCCGGTGATCGGAACGCCCTTCAGCTTGATTACGTTTTGCTCTGCGTCTCTCGTTTGGCTGGCAGTATCTTTTTGCAATTCAGTGAAAGCGCGCACCAGCGTGCCGGCATTGTAGTAGTCCACGATATCGCCTATTGCCGCGTGAATGGAGTAAGTAGTCACCTCCTCCTTTTCCCGGTTTAGGATGGTTGCGCGAACCGTCGCACGATTTCCGTCCATTTTCGATATCAAAACAGGGGTTGCTTGCTCTTTATAGAAGTTTAGATCGGCCGACCGCCGTCCGCCTCTAAACGCCGTTAGCGCGACGCCTATGATGTGGAGAGGACGTTGGCCGTTAGTTATTCCCACGGCCGCCGTGGCGCCCAATTCGATCACATCGGCTACAAAGTTATCGCGATCTCTGCCCGCTTGAAGCGCAGTGATGAAGTCCATATAGGCTTCATCAATATAAGGGAGCGCCTCCTCTATTGCCTCGTTCCGCACGATTTTGGCGGTGGCGGTATCCTTTGCACCCAGCGCAGTAAAGTACGCAGTCTGTTCAGCGGTGAAATGATCGTTAACTTGCTTAACAAAGCCGTTCCGATTGAAGTTCACAGAAGGTCTGTACTTCGGGCAGGCAGTAAAGAGAATGCTCGCGCAAAGTAATAGGGATATTTTGATTCGTGTGTTCATCTGATTCTCCTTAACAACTGTCTTCCTATTGCCAGTACGACGTCACGTCGGAAAGCTTGGACGTTCGTGCGACGCGATTCAGTCCTTCGACTTCTCTTCCCAACTCTTCCCTCGTAGTTTGGCGATTGAGCGCACCACGATGATCTTATTCAAACACGTCAAACCAGAAGAACTGCGTTCTACCAATCTGAATCTGTGCGCGCTTGGCCCCTTAGGAACTTCTCCTGCCTTTAGTCTGACTGCGGCATGACAACGGTCGTCTGTTGTCCCGAGGGCTGAACGACTGTTGGCGAAACCACCACGGTCGGCTTACTGGCGTTGGCGTCGACCGCCTTGGAAGTCACGTACGAGCCCCCGCTGATTCCGAGCAAAGCGAGAATGCCGCCTGGTATTGTCGCCGGGAAAGCGGGCACTGGGCTCTGACTCAGGATAATTAAGAACAGCCCGAGCGCGATGACAAAGGTGAAGATCAGGAATTGAAAACGTGACAGACTGGCGTCACCGTCAGCTCCCGCGATCAGGTACATAAGATTAATGTCACCTTTGAGCATCTTGTAGATAATCGCCAACGCGAACGCGCCGACGAGAATAGTAACGGTCCATCCCATCACCAATGCGAGCAGGTGAAAGCCATAGTCCGGGGTGCCCTGTAGGAATAGCATTCTTAGTCTCCTTCTCCTGGTTTTGATTGAGGCAACAACATCGAAAGGCCTTTGCTTCCGAGAAAAATCGAGTGACTGCCACCGAGCAGTGCGAGCCACTTAACATCAATGTCTGGAAATTCACCCGGTTTACCGGCGGCAATTTTGTCGGCGACCTGAGCAACGATATAAAACGAAAATGCCATCGTGAATAAAAGCAGTTGCACCCGCGCGGGACTAACGCCCCCGGAACCGTT
>JAWVEM010000426.1:0-5035 GCA_033856735.1 Blastocatellia bacterium | reverse complement strand
AACGCGGCAGTACCTTTAACACTCGCGACCGAGCCGTTGAGGATGATAGAGCCACCATCATTCAGTAGCGGTAAGGCCTTTTGCACCGTGAACAGCGTTCCCCTCACATTGATGTTGAATAGCTTGTCGAAATGCTCCTCGGTGACGGCCCCAAAGGGAACAAACTCGCCCACGCCGGCGTTGGCGAAAACAATATCGATTCGACCTTTCACCTTAGAGACGGTCTCGTAAAGACGATCAAGGTCAGCCAATTGGGCAACGTCTCCCTGAACTCCGGAAACGTTGGTGCCGATTGCCTTCACGGCCTCGTCGAGTTCCTTTTGGCGGCGGCCCGTGATGAAGACATAGGCACCCTCCTTGACGAAAAGTTTTGCAGTAGCCAATCCAATCCCTTCTGTTCCGCCGGTGATGACGGCGATCTTGCCTTCGAGCTTTTTGGTCATTGTCTTTCTCCGTTGTTGCTGAGCTGGAACTCCCCAGCTCCGATGGTTCACGCTCGATCACTTGAGCCCCAGCACCGCCTGGCCGAGGTGATAGGACAGATGGTTCGTGCGGCTCAGCAGGATGGCGAAGCGATTGCGCGAAGTGTCCTTGGCGAAATCTTCCTCCGATACGGCAGCATGCCGCTGGAGCCAGTCGGGCAACGACATTTTTTCAAACCCCTTCGACAATTCACCGTTTACTGTCGTCCATGCCTGGCGAACCTGTTCGTGGGAAGGAATGGCTGCTTGTGACTTGTCGGGATTGGAGACGAAGGCGACGTCAACTCGGGATAAAGCCGTTCCCCCATCCCCAGCAGCGGCAGCATCGCGTCGTGTATGGCTGTAAGATGTCCCCACAAGTAAAGCAACCTGTTTCTGCCCGGTGCTATTTCTCGCAGGACCTCCTCGGATGAGAGGCTCCCAAAAAGCTTGTCGGCTCGTTCGAGTTGCGCCTTCCATACTTTCAGCCCGAGAGCTACACAAGACGCTTCGTTTCCCATGACTCCATCTCCTTTCAACCATTCCCTTCCATTGGTAGTGTCTCAATTTGAGGATGAGGTCAGTACCGGGAGCGGTAGCGACCGGGTAACATCCTGGCAAACTCAATTCTTGCTATCGATGCGACCCGGTCGCTACCGCTCCCGGTACTGACTCCGTCACCTCCGACGCAACTTAAGACACTACCCTTCCATTTGTGTATCGAGCCACTTCCGAATGTTCGAGACGGTATCCTCGTAGAACGTCTTGTAAAGACCATGCGATACATAGCCGATATGCGGCGTTGCCAGTACGTTGTCCAGCGTGCGGAAGGGGTGAGACGGAGGCAGCGGCTCAATGTCGAATACGTCGATCGCCGCGCCGGCAATTTGCTTGTTCTTCAATACGCTGATCAAAGCTTGCTCTTCGACGATCGGTCCGCGCGAGGCATTGATCAACCAGGCAGTTGGCTTCATTCTCTCCAACTCCGCGGCCCCTACCAGGCCACGCGTACGGCTGCTCAACACCAAATGGATCGTCAGGATGTCGGCCTGCTCGAACAGTTGGTCCTTGGAAACCAGCATTGCGCCCGCGGCTTTCGCGGTCTCAGGCGTCATGTTCTGGCTCCAGGCAATCAGATTCATTCCAAAGGCGCTCGCAATGCGCGCGACCTGTGATCCAACCCGCCCAAGTCCCAGAACGCCCAGGGTCTTTCCACGGAGATCCGTGCCCACTGTTCGCTGCCAGCCGCCGGATCGGACGGAGTTGCTCTCCGTCACGATATGTCGCGCGGAGGCCAGGATCAGTGCCCAGGTAAATTCGATCGCTGGGTCCGAGCGATATCCCGTGTGAACCACTGCGATCCCATGATCGCCCGCGGCCTCGATATCGATCGACGAGTTTCCAGGTCCCGTCGAGGCAATGAGCTTGAGATTGGGAAGGCGCTCAATGACGTTGCGGGGCAGCGGCGTCCGCTCGCGCATGACACAAACGACATCAAAAGGCAGCAACCGCTCAATCACGGCGTCCGGATAGGCGAGATGGTCCTGAAATACGGCGATGTCCGCTCGCTCGCGGAGCGCCGACCAATCGGCGCTCTCAAGCGCCACATTTTGGTAATCGTCCAGAACAGCGATCTTGTACTTCTTCATTAGCATCCATCCCGCAGTGACTGATTCGAGCCTTCGCATCCCGCGACGAAGGCTCGATCTATCAAATCGTCAGTTTACTTGTCAGGGCTTAAGATTGGCCTTCGCGCCCCGTTCGATTGCCAAGACAAGGTCGGTGGATGGGAATCTTTCCTTCATGGTATTAATAAGGCTATCGGCATCTTTGGCTTTTTTGAGTTCTTCTTCAAAAACCAATAAATAGTTTTCGGTAAAATCTACGGCGGTAGTCGCGTCAAGGGAAGCGCCAACCTTGCTATGTCCAGGAATAACAATCGAAGGTTTCAATCCTCTGATTTTATTTAATGAGTTCAACCATTTCCCTCTGGCCTTACTGTCCGTTTCTGCGGTGTAAACGTGCATGTTATTGAACAAGACATCGCCGCTAATGAGGATTCTCTGTCCAGGAATCCAGAGCATCGTGTTTTCATCGGTGTCGCCCTGGATGTTGTTAAGGACCTCTATTTTTGAGCTCTCAAATTTAATAAAGTCGCCGTCGAATTTTTCGATAGCAACAACTTGAGAGGTTGCACCTGAGCCCAAGACCGTTTTCCATTTATCTATTTTCTCTTGATAGACCTTGTTGATTCGGCCTACTACCGCAGAATTCGCAATAATCCGCACTCTTGGGTATGCCTCTTTAAAAACCTCCAAACCAAGAAAATGATCGGCGTGCTCATGGGTTATGTAGATAATGGACAGCGGCTTCTTAGTCTCTTTGATTTCCTGTAATACTCTTTCAGCATTGGTTCTTGTTAACTGACCATCGACCAACATCACTTCACGTGTTCCCTCGATAATGACGGAGTTGGTCCAAAACTGATCGTCGGGAGAGGTGAACACCCTGATTGAAAAATCGTGCTGACCACCCGCAAGTGCAGATGGAGATGAAACTAGAAATAAGAGACTGGTCACCGCTGAGCAAACAGCAAGACCTCTCACAAATCTAAATCGTATTCCCTGAAAACTCTCTTTTTTTGACGGCTCCATGAATTCTCCTATCTTGATTTCACCCATGATGGTTACTATTTGTCGTTCCATTGATCGGTAAATACCACCGGCACCCAGCTATACCCATTCCCCTCCTTACGCAAGCTACCCAGGGCAGGAAATGGCATATGCGGCCCCGCGATCAAGACATGCTCGCGCGCAAGTTTAGGCAGTAATTGAAGCCGCGTCGCCGCAGCCGCATTCGGGTCGATGTCGAAAATCGCGGTGACCTCGGGGTGCTGCAGCTGGACGCGCTGTGCATGGATGATGTCGCCCCAAAACAGGATTTTTTGTCCCTTTGACGAAAATTCATAGCCGGTATGTCCCGGGGTATGACCAGGCAGCGGGACGAGTTGCATGCCGTCGACGATTGGCTCGGAGCCAGTAAACGTGTGCCACTTACCGGCCTTGATGTACGGCGCTGCGATGGCTTGCGCGCTCCGGAAGAACGGCTGCGCATCCTTCGGCGCCTTGGCGGCGATTTCCGGTGACAACCAAAAGTCGCTTTCGGTCTTCGCGACGTAGACATCGGCTTTTGGAAAGACGCGCCTTCCGTCGTCAGTGGTCAGGCCGCCGACGTGATCGGAATGCAGATGCGTGACCAAAACGAGGTCGACTTCTTCCGGCGTGTAGCCTGCACTGCGGAGGCTCCCCAGCAAGCGCCCGAGTACTCCTCCACCCCACCAGGTGCCGGCACCCGCATCGACGAGGATTAGTTGCTTGCCAGTGTTGACCAGGAAGCCCTCATCAGAAACATCCAGCAGGCGCTGATCTTCGCGCAATGCCTCTGCAACACCATCCATCGTCGCCTTCGTTCCGTTCAGCCAGTGCGGATCGAATACGGCGTGACCATCGAATAGGGCCGTCACTTCGAGGTCGCCGACTTTTTGTCGGTAGAAGCCCGGGACCTGATCATGATGCTGCGGTGCTTGAGTCAGAGCTGCGTTCGGAGCGGCGACAAAGCTGGCTAGCGCTACCAAAAGAACAGCGAAGCGCAGCGCATTTCTCTTGAGCACGTTTCTACTTCTAACAACTGGTAAACTCATAGCAGTACCTCCGTTGATCGTTCGCATAACCATTCTTAAAGTCCCTTTCTCAATTAGGTGCGCCTGCCTGCCCGAAGGCAAGAGCGGGGGCCCGGCCAATACCTTCAGCGCGCCGGTGATCAAAACAACTGGTGTAGTCATTTCAGTTTTTCCTCGATGGTCCATGTGCGTACAACGCCGAGTGAAGTCAAGCAGGCACCGCATCGGTCACGAGGGCCAGGGCAGCTTTCGCACACTCTTCGTCAGTCTGTGCCGTGGGTGCCCCGCTCAGCCCAATCGCCCCGACAACTTCTCCGTCCACCTTGATGGGAAATCCTCCGCCCCACGCTGCTACACGCGCAAGATTGGGGATGCCAGCCAAAAGCGACGGGTCGCCCTGGATGAAGTTGAAAAAGTCCTGCGTTGAGACGCCGAAAAGAGCTGTGTAAGCTTTATTCTGCGCAATCTCAATGGTAGGAATCGAAGCCCCATCCATCCGGCTAAAGGCCTTGAGATTGCCCCCGTCATCGAGAATCGCTACGTTTTCGGTAACGCCCAGTTCTCTGGCTTTCGCCACCGCTGCATTCACCATTTTCTGTGCGAGCTCAGAAGAGATGCTGTGTTTCTTCACCACGTTAGCCATTGGTCACCTTCCTTTATTTGGTTCGATCTGCCTTGGTACCTTTTGTTCTGTGGACAGTCATGTCTATTCCCAAGCGGTCTTGTCGTCACGCGTTCAAAAACAGAGTCGCGTGTTCAACGAAGAGTTCCGGGTACTGGTGGTGCGCGCCGTGATTGGAGTCGGGGTAGATGATCAGCTGCGCATACGGAATGTTCTGCTGCATGATGAAAGACTCTTCCGTGGGCAAGTTCACGTCGTTACTGCCGTTCACGA
>JAWVEM010000425.1:0-5371 GCA_033856735.1 Blastocatellia bacterium | reverse complement strand
GATCTCGGTTGCGGCGCCGGCATGCTGGCCCTGCTAAAACGCAAAGGCGTAGTGCTCACGGGCGTCGATGTCTCGCCGGAATGCGTGCTGGCCGCGCGACGAAATGGTTACGACACTACCCTGCCCGCGGAACTCTCGCATCTGCCTTTTGCGGACGCCAGTTTTGATTACGTCGTTAGTCTCGACGTGTTGGGTCACGTCGGCTTTGAAGAGAAAGACGCCGTTCTCGGCGAGATACGACGCGTTCTGCGTTCGGGCGGAGTGACCATGCACGGCATCGAGTGCATGGACCGCGGTTCGCAGAAGGATTACGACGAGATGAGCGCCGCCGAACTGCGTCGCTTCATCGAAGTGGACGGGCACGTCGGACTGGAAGAAGAACAGGAACATGGGGCGCGCTTCCTGCGCTTCTTTCAGCACGTGGCGTGGGAACCGCGCTATGCGCTGTGCTTGAGCAGCGAAGAATTTCTCAAACAGGCGGATCACTATGGTCTGAAGTTTGAAGCAGACTTTCTCGACTATTTGCGCGATCTGTCTTTCAAGGAACGCCGCGCTTTCGACCTGGCCATGGGTTATGTTTTCGGGAAAATATCCGATCTGAGCATTCCGCTGCCGAAGGCCGGCCTATACGTTTTTCTGAAAGCGTCCGATATGCCGCTCGGTCCTTTTTATAACGAGCATCGCGATCGCACTGCTCTCTATGCGAGCCCTGAAACAAATGGTTCGTTGCTCTGTTTGGATCGGAATACCGGCGTCACTTTTGACGATGGCTGGTACGAACCCAACCTGCTGCCCCCGGTCGCGCGCTGGATGGGCGAGCGCGGGCGGATAAAGTTTCAGGCCTTGGGGCTTTCGGAAATCGCGTTTGACTTGACCACGCACGTGCCGGATATTCGCGAGCGGCCGCTCACGCTCGACGTGCTGCTGAACGGCGAGCGCGTTTCGTACTTTTCGCTCATTCGGCGCTCGTGGCTAAACCTGCGGCTGCCGGTTCCATCATCGTTGGCCGCTGAAGGCGAGTTCGAACTGGAGATTCGATCCGATCGCACGTGGCAGCCGCGTCCGACAGACGAGGCCACGCGTGATGATCGAGAGTTGTCGATTGCTGTCTGCAATATTGAAGTCGTTAGTCGTTAGTTGTCAGTCGCGAATTCAAGTTAGAAGTGTAACGACCATCGTTCGCCCCAGAGGGGCGGATGTTATAGCCCGACGGTCCTCTCTTTACTCCGAAGCTCCGGAGCGCAATCGCTTTGCCTGTCTCGAAAAGGTTCCGCTACCGGGTTTCGCTCCTAGCGGAGCGAGATCGTTGGGCGACGCTCGTGCTATAAACATCTCGCTCCGCTGGAGCGAATTCGAGTTCAACTGTTGCACCTGAAAATGAATTAGTCCGTTATACTTCGTGATATGTACTTCGTGCTCTGACCTCTGACTTCTGCTCTCTGACCTCTGACTTCAAATGATTCGCAACATTCTCATTTGCACCACGCAGGTTCCCTTCACCACGGGCGGCGCTGAATCGCACGTCGAAGGTTTGCGTCGCGCGTTGATCACAGCCGGTTACAAAGCGGAAGTCGTGGCCCTGCCTTTCAAATGGTATCCGCCGACTGAGATCATGCGCAGCGCGATGGCCTGGCGCATGCTCGATCTGAGCGCGGCCAACGGCCAAACGGTTGACCTGGTGATCGGGATGAAGTTTCCGGCTTACCTGGTTGCGCACGAGAGAAAAGTGCTGTGGATCCTGCACCAACATCGCGCGGCCTACAATCTTTGGGGGACGCAGTTCGACGATCTTTCAACCTACCCTGAAGGCGTGCGCGTCCGTGAATGGATCAAACATTGCGACGAGCGCTTCATCCCGGAAGCGCGGAAAGTTTTTGCAAATTCAAAGGCGGTCGCGGCACGACTGAGGCGATACAACAACATCGAAAGCGAGCCGCTCTATCATCCGCCGCCGCTGGCGACTCGCCTGAAAACGGGTGAGCAGGGTGAATACATTTTTTATCCCAGCCGTCTGGAACCGCAAAAGCGTCAGGAGCTTTTGATCGAAGCGATGAGTCTGGTACGCACTCCGGTTAAGCTGATCCTCGCCGGTAGTTCCACCGACGTAAAGCGCTACGAAAATCTGATCAGGACTCACGGGATGGGCGACCGCGTGACCATGCGCGGGTTTGTAACCGACGATGAACTGGTTGAGTTGTATGCTAACTCCCTGGGTGTCTGCTATCTGCCGTTTGATGAAGATTACGGCTATGTCACGTTAGAGGCAATGCTGTCCGGGAAGCCGTTGGTAGTCCCCAGCGACGGCGGCGGCGCGGTCGAACTGATGGAGCCTGAACGAACCGGGCTAATAGCCGAACCCAATCCCCAGGCGATCGCCGAATCACTTGACACGCTTTATGCCGATCGGGCGCAAGCCCGGAGTATGGGCGAGCGCGGCCTGGAAAAACTGAAGTCTATCAACCTATCCTGGGAGAGCGTCGTGGAAAAACTAATCGCGGGCGCGGGTGAATAGCAATCCCGACCGAACGATTCAACGCGCCTCGCTCAAGCCATTTCAGCACCGGCACTAACACGCCTTCCTCGCAGCGATGATTGTTGGACGCGTCGACAGCAGCCGAAAATACATCACGGCTCATTTCAACGGATTTCGGCGCTGCCAGAATCAATTTTCAGCTTGTTGGTTAAATCAGGAAGCTCGCGGAAAGAGCCGCGCAAACGACAAAACAGATTGAAACGAAATACCAGCCAGACCGCGATCAGCCCGTCCCTGAAGAAGATCTTTTTCCCTTCTTCATAGGTGCGTCCGTAATAACTAATCGGCACTTCATAGATGGCAGCTTTCAGCTTGGCAATTTTCGCGGTGACCTCGACCTCAAAACCGAACCCACTGGAAACGATCACCATGTTGCGCAGGATTTCACTGCGGAACGCCTTGTAGCCGGTTTCGATGTCGGTCATGTTCATATTTGTGAGCATGTTGGACAGGAAGGTCAGGAGTTTATTAGCCAGGAAGTGGTAGAAATAAAGTACCCGGGTCGCGCGCCGGACCAGGAAACGAGAACCGAAAACAACATCAGCATGGCCGTCAATGATTGGCTGAATGACGGCGTAAATATCCTCCGGATCATATTCAAGATCGGCATCCTGGATAATAATAATTTGACCCGTAGTGAGGGCGAAGCCGGTCTTTAGCGCGGCAGTCTTGCCGCTGTTCCGCGTGTGGCGAGCGCTGCGCACCTCTGGATGTTTTTCCGCCAGCTGCCGGATCACTTCGGGTGTCTGGTCCGTCGAACAATCGTCGACGATAATTATTTCCAGCAGGTGCGGCACCAGGGTTAGTTTCTGCACAACCTGGGTCAGGGTCTTGGCTTCGTTGAAAACAGGGACGACGACCGAGAGACATCGGGGATAAGAATCGAGATCTCGATCCCGGGGGTTCGCGTCCATCATCTATTCATACTCCTGACTCTCTGGTTCCTAAACTGACATGGATTCACGGTTTCTTTTCGAATTGATGATACTCGCCCGTGACTTTGAACGCGCTTGATAACTTGCTCGGATCATGGTGGCGTTCGAGATCCTGAAGCCAGAATTCAAATCCGCGCAAATCTCCGTCTGGTGGATCGTCAGGATTGCGGCGCAGGTACCCAAAATAATAAAGCGCCACCAGAGAGCGATACTGCTCCTTTTCCAGAAATTGCGGATGCTCCAGGATCCGCATGAGCACACTGGCCCGAGTTTCTTTCCCCGTGGCCAACCCATCTATGAGTGCTGTCCGTTCTCTCGGGTCGATGCTGAAGCCGGCGTTAGAAACCAGGCGATCCACATACGCAGCGGGATCCAGTTTACCGAATGACTTACGGAAAGGCTCGCGCTCTATCCAGGCGTCAAGAAAATTGCGAAAGTTTTTGACGAACTGTTCGTCCTGCCCGTCACTTCCCGCGATCGCGTTGTGCCCTATCAGTTCCATATCATTCATAAACTCCCGGTACCGCGGCATCGCTCCGCTGGTTACCAGGTGAACCCGATAGAGTTTTTGCGCCCAGATCAGCGGCTGGCTGAGGAGGCTGACCGGGTCCTGGCTAATCTTGCTACTCCAATCACGCACCGCAAAATCGAACGGCAGCGATGCTTCGCTCCTCGGCTCCGGCTCATTCTTAACCACCGCATAGAGATCGTCACGCTGGTCAAAGCGATTGATGAAGCGCAACCGGCCGGTCTTTATTGCCTGGACCAGGAACACCTCGTAATCAGTTTTGCGCTCAGGCGGAATCGACTCGTTGGCAATCACAAGAAACGAGGTCGGAACTGCCTCGATCATGTCCATGAACCCCGTCGCGAATGGCCCGTCGGCGGTCTGGGCTTCGATTTTGTCTTCAATCGGAGAGTTGAAACCAGAGGTGCCTACGATTAGTGGCTTCTGATGGTCGGCGGCGCGCAACATGTAACGGTAATTAAAAAATCCGCCCGCCGGCAGCTCGACAATCCCGCCGCGCATCTGCGTCTGTTTCAGTCTCAGCGTCACCGCGTCGGGATAAGGCTCGCCGCGCTCGACCCGTAAAGGAGCTGCGTTCAATTCTGCCAGCAGCAAAACGCAGGCAAGTCCGGCAACCAGGCCGGGGCGCAGCCATCGAAATCGAGCGGGCAGGACCTCCGCCAGATGCTTCACGCCGAGACCGGCTAACAGCGCAATTCCAAGATAGGCAATCATCGACCCTCTGGTGACTACCCGAATACTCCTAAACATCGGGATGAGGTCGTAGCACAACCGGTAAAAGAAAAAGTTCCAGCCGAGTGAGTAACAGAAGCCGATGCAAGTCAAAACGAGCCCGATCCAAAAAGCGTCACCGCGTCGCTGGGAACGAATGGTCTCGACCAGGTTAGCCCTCGCCGTAGGCAGAAATCGCGGATACGAAAGACACAGCCGCGCCACGCCGGCAACTGTCAGAATCCCCAGCATCGACTCTGAGGTCATATTCTTAAACCAGCCGTGAAACGCGTCCGAGCGATCAAACCCGATCGCCGGAATGGAAAGGACAAAGGCAGTGATAATTATGATGTCGAGTCGCGTGACCCAACGCTTTCTAGTCGCGAGATGTGCAGGAGTTGCAGAGTTGGAGGTTGGCCGGTCAGCTGGGCCAACACTCAGCCAAGCAGCCAACGAGAAAAGTATTGGCAGCAACCCGGGAAAGAGCTTGAATTTCCAACCTTCGGTAATGCCATCTCCCATTCCGAACCAAAGCTGGTTGCGGTTTTCAACGGAAAGCCAATGGCTGGGCCAAGCTGAATTCTCTTTGATTTCTGCGATGCTGCGTTTGAAACCATAGAGACGCGACGCGATAAAATAGGGCACGAAGAAAGGAAGCAATAG
>JAWVEM010000424.1:0-3000 GCA_033856735.1 Blastocatellia bacterium | reverse complement strand
CTGGGAATAGTGATTCAACCGCGTCATCCCGCCGTTCTTACTGACCGGCCGGCCGCTTTGTCCGTTCTGAAAGTCGGCATAGACAAACTTAGAAGCGTTGGACTCGGCCGGCTTTGAAGCATCCTGGGCAGAGACTGAGCCGGCAACGAAAAGGATTAAGACCGCTGAAATCGCAGAGCAGAAAAAATCAATTTTCTTCATGAACCTTCCTCCAAAATTGCAGATTCTCACCGATTGCGGACCTCCTGTCCGCCCGCGCACAGCGCGGAAACTCTCTAAGACAATTCCTGTGGAAGATTGAGCGGAGCGCACCCGCTGGCGGACAGGATGTCCGCGATCTGCTGCGACAACTACTCAGTAATCGCAAGGTGATATCAACGCCGGCACCGGCGCCGGAACTGTATCCTGAAATTTGACCGACCTTTGTCGTAGGGCGGCCACCTTCGCCTCAACCTCTTGAGGCGCGATTATTTTCTTTGCTTCGTGGAACACCCAATCGATGTCTTCCTGGTAATGTCGTACGGCCGTCGATTTCACGGTCGCATCCTTGATAAACCAAAGATTGAAATTAATCGACATCAGCGATCGCGGGTAATATTGTCCACCATGCTCGGCCAGCGGCTTGCCGTCGATGAAATACTTCACCTTCCCGTCAGAGACTTGGGTTACAAGTGTATGCCATCCGGCAATGCTTCCACTGCTCATATTAAAGACGTTGTCTTTTTTCCAATTGGGTTCCGGACTGAAGGTCCTCCAGGAAGTTGTATACAACGTCGGGCCGACGCTGCCCCAGCCCCCGTTCGGCAGATACTCGAAATCCAGCTCGCTGTAGTCAGGATCCCATGGCGCCTTCAGAGGACTAATCGTGTAGAAGCTCTCTACCAGTTGATCGCCGCTGGGGCCGTCCGTCGGCGCATCTACAAAGCGAACGCGAGCGGCATACGTGCCGTCGAGGTATTTGCGTTGGTGGCAAATTTGGCTTTGACGCGTATTGGTGCCGGTACCGTCGGTCGAAGACGTCATGCGCAATAGACGGTTGCCTCGGTGATCCTGGTCTAGAGGAAATGACACGCCCTTGTTTCCCCAGGTTGCGCCCGGAATTCCCGGCCAACCGACCGCAGTACGAATGATCCAGCCGTGTTTGGCGAGCTGCTGATAGTTCGAATAGTTAAAATCGTCGAAGAGTGTTTGCGCAGACACCTTCACGCGGGCACTGACTTGTGCAACAGCAAATGAGGGAGCAGTAACCATTGTCAGTGAAGCGAGAACTCCGCCTCCTATTGCGAACAAGAGCCTGCGGCATAGCCTCGTCTGAAATGACATTACGTCGGTCCTCGTATCGATGTAGCTTGTTGGTGTTTGCTGGCCGTCGAACGACTAGGATTCTTTCCGAAGTCTCGCTGGCGGTCAAGGACTAAAGTGAATAGTGTCCCGTCGCTAAAGTTACAATCACAATTCGTACTGGCCGCAGGAGGGCCGAATGTCTATAGCTTCATGTCGCAAACAGTCTTTAGCTCCGGAGCGCAATATGCCTGCCAGCGAAATCATGTTTTTCGCCCCTCCAGGGCGTCAAAGTCGTTTGGGCTAATGGTTCTATAAATAGTTGGCCCCTACGGGACCTTCGAAATAAACGATGACTCGCTAGTTCACACACTCCTGAACCCTTGAATACACGCGATCGACAATCGTTCTTGCATCTGCCTCACGCTCTGCCTCCGCAATCACGCGGATGATGGGCTCAGTATTTGAACCTCTAACCAGGAACCATCCGTCGGGCAGGATCACTTTCACTCCATCGCGCAGGTCCATCGGATAAGCCGCATACTCCTGACGAAGCATTCTCAGCACCGCAGAGATTTTATCTGAGGGGCAAACCAGCTTCTCTTTGATCATATGGAACCGCGGCAAGGCATTTACCAACTCAGTGATCGTCTGGCCGGATTGCGCCAACAGATGCAGGATGAGGGCCATGCCAACCAGGCTATCGCGCGCAAAATTGATCCGCGGATAAATGACGCCGCCGTTGCCTTCGCCGCCGATTACGGCGCTTTGTTTCTGCATCTCTTCAGTGACATTGACCTCGCCGATCTTCGACAGAAAAAGCGAGCAACCAAAGCGCCTAACTACTTCCTGAAGCGCGGACGTAGTTGATAAATTCGCCACGACCGGCCCCGGCGTTTTAGCCAGCACGCCGCTTGTCGCCAGCAGCAGCGTGTACTCCTCACCAATTGCCACACCCTCCTCTGAGACTATCGCCAGGCGATCGGCGTCCATGTCCTGAGCAAAGCCAACGTCGGCACCCTCTGCTTTGACTGCGGCGCAAAGATCTCCAAGGTTTTCCGCCAGGGGTTCTGCCGGACGAGGGAATAATCCATTCGGCGTTACATTAATCACAGAGACTTCCGCACCCAGCGCTTCCAGCAGTTTTGGCCCCACCAACGAGCCGGCTCCGTTGCAGGCATCAAGAACTACACGGAGCTTTTTCGCGCGCGTTGGGAGTGGTCCCAACACGCTCATGATGGTTTGAATGTGCAGGTCAGTAGAGCCGGACGCTTCGGCGACTTCCCGCATTTCCACGCCGCCGACTCGCGTGTATTCGCCCTGGTGATAAATGTCCAGTAGTTCGCGGGCTTGGCCGGTGTTCAGAAAAAAACCTCCCCGACCGATGAATTTCAGCGCATTCCATTCCGCGGGGTTGTGACTGGCGGTGATCGCGATGCCGCCATGAGCGCGATGATGGCGAACCAGTAGTTGCACGGTGGGCACGGGGCACATTCCGATATCGATAATACGGCAGCCACTTGAGAGCAAGCCCGCGATAACTGCCTGTTTGACCATCTCACCCGAGGTGCGCGGATCGCGCCCGATGACAATCGTACGCGCGCCCACGTAGGTGCCGAAGGCTTGCGCAAAACGCGTCAATAGAGTGGGAGTAAGCGACGCCCCAATCACTCCGCGCACACCGGAGATACTAATTTTCAGAGTTGGTATCGGTCGCAT
>JAWVEM010000423.1:0-8378 GCA_033856735.1 Blastocatellia bacterium | reverse complement strand
TCGCGCGCGCGCATGTCAATCTCGTCCAGCGTCATCTTGCCGATGCCACGCGTCGGCGTATTGATTACTCGCTGCAAAGCGATTGAATCGTGTTGATTCATCGCCAGCTTCAAATACGCGATGATGTCGCGAACTTCCATCCGCTCGTAAAACGAAAACCCGCCGACGATGTTGTATGAAAGGCCGGCCCTGCGCATCGCTTCTTCAAACACGCGCGATTGCGAGTTGGTGCGATAGAGCACGGCGGCGCGAATGTTCCGGTCGCCCCGCAAATGTTCCTGGATCTTTCCGCTGACAAAGCGCGCCTCAGATTCCGCGTCGAGCGCCTGGTAATAACGAATCTTTTCGCCCGCCGGGTTCTGGGTCCACAGAGCTTTTTCTTTTCGCTGCACGTTATGGCGAATCATGCCACTGGCGACATCCAGGATGTTTTGCGTCGAACGATAATTCTCTTCCAGACGAATGACCTTTGCGGAAGGAAAGTGTTCTTCGAACTTCAAAATATTCGTGATGTCGGCGCCGCGCCAGCGATAGATCGATTGATCCGGATCGCCCACCACGCAAATGTTCTGCTGCTTTTCAGTGAGCAAGCGAATCAGACCAAATTGCAGCGAGTTAGTGTCCTGATATTCATCGACCAGCAGATAACGAAACTGATTGTTGTACCTGTCACGCACCTCTTTAACGTCGCGAAGCAAACGCACGGCTTTGATCAGCAAGTCGTCAAAGTCGAGCGCGTTGTTCTTCTGCAAGCGCTGCTCGTATTGCTGGAAGACGGCCGCGATCGAAGCCCGCCGTTCGTCCGCAAACTGTGCACGCGCGGTGAAGGCCTCCGCATCTTCGCCACGATTCTTGGCCGCACTGATCGCCGACTGCACTGAACGCGGCGCGAGTTGCTTATCGTCGAAACCAAGATCGCGAATGCAGTTTCTGGTGAGCCGGACCGCGTCGTCCTGATCGTAGATGGTGAAGGAGCGCGTGTAACCCGCCTGCAAAGCTTCGATGTCGCGCCGCAGAATTCGCACACACAGACTATGAAAGGTGGAGATTAGCGGCGCGCTGCCGAGCTCGAGTCCTTCCAGAAGTTTGTGGACGCGATTGCGCATCTCTTCGGCGGCCTTGTTCGTGAAAGTGACCGCGAGAATGTTCCGCGGCCACACGCCGCGCTCCGCGATGATGTAAGCGATGCGATGCGCAATGACGCGCGTCTTGCCGGAACCCGCACCGGCCAGGATCAGCAGCGGCCCGTCGCTGGAAGCAACTGCTTCGCGTTGTGGTTCGTTAAGTTGAGAAAGAAAATCCAAGACTTATCCTTTGCGTTTGAAGAATTGCACGGCGCGCTCATGTTTCTTTGCGGCCGCAAGTGTGTCGAAGGTGCCGAGGTTTCTGCGCTTGCCGGTTTTTGGGTTTTTCTTGCGCGAATAGAGACGGTACTGTCCTGACTTCAACTTCCTAATCATTGTCGTGCAGCTTTCTTTTCGAAGAAATCAATCGACAGCTTACATCAAACGTGCGTGGCTCAATAATGATAACCGACTCCAATCGCACGAAAGGAAGCCTCATCCAACAAATTTTTCAAGTCGGCAAGTGAGAGACAGGGCGTTCCTGCCGCGCACAAACATCTTGAATCCGCCACGATTTGGAGCGACAATGCGCGCTGTCCTGTTTACCTTGGCCCGGCCACTCCGCGCGTAACTACTTGGCCCCGGCCGCCCCGCGCCTAATCGTCATAAGCTCGCGGTCGTTTTCTTCCGACAATCAGGAACCGAAATATGATCGGACGGACCCTCTCTCATTACCGCATTATCGAGAAGCTTGGTGAAGGCGGAATGGGCGTGGTGTACATTGCCGAAGATACTCTCCTCGGCCGCCGCGTAGCGATCAAAACTCTAACTGCGAAACGTGGCCAGGATTCTGAGCACTTCCACAGTCGCTTTCTGCGCGAAGCCCGCGCCGTCTCGGCTCTTTCACATCCACACATCGCCACCATTTATGACTATGGCGAGACTGAAGACGGTGAGCCCTACATTGTAATGGAACTGGTGAAAGGCCTGACCCTCGGCGATCTGATTCTCCTGGAGAAGCTGACGATTCCGCGAGCGATCGAGATCATCAAACAAGTCGCGGAAGCTCTTGCCGAGGCTCACCATAACGGCATAATTCATCGCGACATTAAGCCTTCAAATGTCGCCATCAACGAGCGGGGCAGCGTCAAAGTCCTGGATTTTGGCCTGGCAAAACAGCTAACCATCGGTCCCGTCAGCGATGACGATCCCGAACGGCAGACGCTGTTGAATACGCAAACGCGCGAAGGCGTAATCCTCGGCACGCCTATGTATCTTTCCCCCGAGCAGGCGCTAGGCGTCGATGTCGACGCGCGCAGCGATCTCTTCTCACTCGGCGGGCTGCTTTATGAATGCATTGCCGGCAAGCCAGCGTTTTTTGGCAAAAACCCGATTGAGATTTGCGCGAAGGTCATGCGCGACGACCCTCCGCCGCCTTCACAACTGAACCCGGATGTTTCCCGGGAACTGGATCGCATTACCCTAAAGGCCTTGGCCAAGAAGCCTGACGCGCGATTTCAAACCGCCGATGAAATGATCGAGGCTCTCGACTCTGCGCGTGCGAACATCGAGACGCAAGGCGACCGCACGGTCACGCGCTTGATTTCTCGAGCCATCGCAACGCAGCCCACCGGTGCGCTGGCGACTTTCTCAGACATCTGGAGACGGCCGAGACTTTCAGTTGGCTACGTTGCTGCCGCGCTGGTCGCCGTCGCCGCCTTAATGTTCGGCATCTGGTATCTGACACGTCCGAAGCCGCATAAGCCAACTGCGGAGGCGCAACGTCTCTATGACACGGGCGCCAACGCATTGCGCGCTGGTTCGTTTTTTCAGGCCAGCAAAGCGCTTGGGCTTGCTATTCGAAGCGATGATCAGTTTGCCTTGGCCCATGCACGGCTGGCCGAAGCCTGGATGGAACTGGACTACAGCGATAGAGCGAAAGATGAACTATTGCGCGTTGGCGAATTGACCCCTGACCGTTCGTCGTACACGCCGGTAGAGGGGCTTTACCTGGATGCGATCACCTCCATCGTGCGCCGGGATTTTCCTCGGGCTATTGCCGCTTATTCAGAAATCGTCCGGGTCCAGCCGGATCAGTCTCACGTTTATGTTGATCTGGGACGGTCCTACGAGAAGAATAATCAACTGGACAAGGCTGTCGAGAGTTATGTCGGCGCAGTGAACCGGGATTTACAAAACGCGACGCCTTTTCTGCGGTTAGGCGTGCTTTACGGCCGGCAGCATAAGGTGACTGAAGCGAATTTGGCTTTCGACAAGGCCGAGACAATCTATCAGGCGCTGGGGAATGTCGAGGGCCGGGCCGAAGTGGCCCTCCAGCGCGGCGTGCTCCTGAATGATATAACCGGCAAAGTTTCGGAGGCCCGCGCCCAATTGGATCAGGCGCGTGACATGGCCAAAATAGTTGATAATCAGTACCAACAAATCAAAATTCTCTTCCAACTGAGCAGTGTGTCAGTCAAAGAAGGTAAGGCCGATCAGGCGCAGCAATATGCTCACGACGCGGTCGAACTAGCTCAGGCCAATCAGATGGAAAGCATGATTGCGCGCGGCTCCTTAGAGCTGGGCAACGTCCATCTGGGACGCGGCGACTACACCGATGCCGAGAAGTATTTCCAGCAAGGGCTCGAAGCCGCGCAGAGATACGGTGGCCGCCAGAATGAGGCGCGGGCGCGTTTGTCTCTGGCGAGCTTGTACATTCAGCGCGGCGAAACGGATCGCGGCCTGGGATTCGACGAGCAGGCACTGGCTTTCTATCAGCCGGGAGGCTATCGCACCGAGACATCGCAGGCTCTGCTTCTGCGTGGTCGTGCTTACAAACAGAAGGGTGACTACAAGGCGGCACTTCAATCTTTTCAGGAGCAGCTCAAACTCGCCGAGCAAACCGGCGATCAAGCACAGATAGCTTACTCACATGGGAGCATCGGCGGTCTGCTGTTGGTCGAGGAACAGTACGCTGACGCCCGTCAGCATTTCGAAGAAGGCCGCGTGAGATACAACTCAATGGGTAACCAGTTGTACGAAGGTTACGCCTTGATGAACCTGGGCTCTGTTCTCTGGAGGCTGGGCAGCCGAGACGACGCCCGCAAGATGCTCGAACAAGCGTCGGTGATCGCTAAACAAAAAGGCGGCTCGTTCACCGGACTGCAAGCGGCGATCGATCTGGCTGGGGCGCAGATTTCTTTGAACGAGCAAAAATTCGCGGAGGCCGGCGCGAAAAGCCAGCAGGCTCTTGACCTCGCCGGCGCCCAGGATAAAGCTGTCGCAGTCGAGGGGAAGTATCTCCTGGGATTATCTCAGGCCCTTTCGGGTCGCGCGGCCGCCGGGACAGCGCTGTGCCAGGAAGCCAGCGATGCAGCGGCGGCGTTAGGCGACCCGTTAATCCTGGCGGAATCTCAACTTGCGCTGGCCGAAGCAGCGCTCAACGCCAGTGATACCAAGCGAGCAATTGAGAGCGCACTGAAGGCACAGGCCTTCTTTGCCGCCGCCGGGCTGTCAGAATCAAACTGGCGGGCCTGGCTGATTGCGGGATTGGCTAGTCAAAAGGCAAGCGACCGCGACAACGCACAACTTTACCTGAAGAATGCCGCCGAAGGGCTCTCGTCACTACAACAGAAATGGGGAGCGGAAGTATTCAAGGCCTATCAAGCGCGCCCAGACATTCAACTTTACCGGAGACAGCTCGAGCAAAGTTCTGCGGTCATACGGTAATCTAACTTTCAAAACCTCAGTCAAAAAAGGAGAACGACGAACATGGCAACAAAGAAAAAGAGCACAAGCAAGGCGGGCGGAAAGACAGGACTCGAGTTAGGCGATCCACCAATCCTGGTTGGCGGCGGTGGTTCGTCATACCTTTGGGTCAATCTAAGTCAAGGACAGCGGCCGGTGAACCCTTCATCAAACAATCCGAGCACAGGTATTAACCCAGGCTCTCCGACACCCAAAACCAGAGGCAACTATAGTGCGTCAAGAGTTACCGGGTCGCCTACGCAGGTCTTTTTTTATGACGGCGTAAATGCTGAAGTGAAACTTGACATACCGGTAGCGGGTCGTAAGACGTGGTATATCCGGTTTGAGTAATTGACTCAGACTTACAGTGAAGCTTCGAAGCGTACGAGCGGCGGCGCCGATGAGGGTTGTCGTGTAAATCAATCGCGTTAACTGAAGGGTCATGCTTCCGCTGCCGCGCGTAACCTGCGAAATAACCGTACCAGATCCGGTAACTGATAATTCGCGTTCAGCCCGCTCGGATTCGGCAGCACCCAGATGCGCGCGTCACCAATTCGTTCCGGCTGCTCACCGATGACTGCCTTGGGTTGCGCGAACGCCACTCGATACGCGCCGACGCCGAGTACCGCGACGATGCGCGGACGATAACGCCGCACTTTGCCGCGCAGTAGCCGGCCGCCTTTGATGAAGTCATCCCTGCTTAACTCTGCCGCAGCCGCCGTCGCTCGCGCCACGACATTCGTGACGCCGATCCGAAGTTTCAAAAGCTCCCGCTCTGCAAACGGCGACAACAAGCGATCCGTAAATCCCGATTGATACAGCGCGGGCCAGAAGCGATTACCGGGCCGGGCAAAATGATGACCCACGGCGGCCGTGTACAGTCCGGGATTGATGCCGCAGAAAAGTACGCGCAGGCCCGGCCCGATCACGTCTGGCAAGGTTTTTCCTTCGGCCGCGATTAGCTGTTGCTTTGTCGGCTTGAAGGGCTGCGGGCTTTTGCTGGGCTTGCTGGTGCTCATGAGTTGCTCATAGACTAAAAGGGCAAGGCGACTCGATGCAACCAGGACTACTGATCTCATCGATCTGACATCCAGATCTATATATGACCACGAAAAACTCCAAAGCGACTCGGGCGAAAACACCGAAGACTCAGAAGCGTACGCCGCCTCATGCCCGAACCAGCCCCTGTTCATCTGCCCGCCCGGCTCGCATGCCCACGATCATTCATCCGATGCTGGCTACCCTCGTCGATGATCCATTTTCGAATCTGGAATGGATCTTTGAAACCAAGTGGGACGGCTTTCGTTCGGTATGCTTTGTTGAGAATGGAAAAGCGCGCTTGGTTTCGCGCAATCAGATCGAGATGACGCCGCAGTATCCGGAACTGGCGGGCGTGGCCAAACAGCTCGACGCGAAACAAGCGATTCTCGACGGTGAGATCGTCGCGCTGGATCAAGACGGCATGCCGCGGTTTCAACTTTTACAACCGCGCGTCGGACGCAAGAGCGGTATCGAAGCATTACGAGGCCATGGCCACATCGTCTATTTCGTCTTCGACCTTCTTTACGTCGACGGCAACAACTTGATGTCATGCCCTCTGGTCGAACGCAAAGAGGTGCTCGAACGAATTCTGAAACCGGCCAGCTTCATCAAACTCTCTGAACACATCGATCGCGATGGCGAAGCGTTCTTCAAACAGATTGAGAAGTTTCATCTGGAAGGCATGATCGCCAAACGCGCCGCCAGCCCCTACGTTGAGAAAAGAAGCAGGGACTGGTTGAAGGTCAAAACGATCATGCGTTCGGAAGTGGTGATTGGCGGCTACACCCAGCCGCGCGGATCACGTTCGCATTTCGGCGCGCTGGTTGTCGGGCTCTATCGCGATAAACAATTGCACTATGTCGCGCACGTGGGCGGCGGCTTCAACCAACGCAGTCTGGCTGAGCTTTTCAAATTGATGCAGCCTTTGAAAACGAAAGCGAGTCCGTTTGTGGATGCTCCGAAGACCAACGAACCGGTGCAATGGTTAAAGCCAAAACTGGTCGCCGAAGTAAAGTTTTCAGAATGGACCGCCGACCAACGCCTGCGACATCCGATCTACGTCGGCCTGCGTGAGGACAAAGAGCCGGAGGATTGTCGGTTCGAGTTCAAACGCGATACAGACCAGGTAGTTCAGAGGAGTCGTAACCCTTAACCCTGGTCTTCTCGTATTTTCAAAACGAACTTGCGATTTTGCGTCGTCTTTGGAAATTGACTTTACGTTTGCTCCGGTCAGTCCGATTCATCGGGCTTCCCGAAGGGTTTCTAGACCAGCGCTTGAAGCGCTGGGTAAGACTGCGAATAATATTGGAGAGCGCGCTTCAAAGCGTGCTTAGCTGTCCGCTTTAGCAATCATTACTGCACGAGACTCTCGTTACTGTAAGCCCGCTGAAGCGGGCTCATTTATTTATGAGTGGCGCGACCCCAGCCGTAAAACGGCTGGTCTAGTAACCCTTCGGGCAAGCCGCGTAAACGCGGCTCTGGGCTCCGCCAAGTCAACAATTACTTATTTTTAGGGGTTTTTAGCCTTAAGCATTAGGCCGCATCAGGCCGCGGAAGATGCCCTGAATCTCGACCCGCGAGGCATGCACGCGAATCGGTTCCAACTGCGCATTCGAAGGTCTCAATTCCACTTCATCACCAAAGCGGAACAACCGCTTCAAAGTCGCGCGCGCGCGATCGATGAGGGCCACTACGATTTCGCCGTCGCGTGCTTCGGTCCGGTTTTCGATCAACGCAATGTCGCCGTCACAAATGTGCTCGTCGATCATTGAATCGCCTTTGACTCGCAGAGCGTAGATACGCTCAGGACGCACGCGGCCAAACAGGAAACGCGGCACGCAAATCATTTCGATGTCTTCAATCGCATCGATGGGAGCCCCAGCGGCGATGCGACCGAGCAAGGCCACTTCGCAAACTGCGTCCGCCGGAACTTCTTCAACTTTGACTGCGAGCGTAAAACGTCCCGGTTGATGGTCGCGTTTGATCAGACCACGCTTTTCCAGGGCCGAGATGTGTTTCGCGATCGTCCCCTTCGAGCTGACTCCGAAGTTGCGCGCGATCTGTGCATAGGATGGTTCGTGCCCGTGCTTCGCGAGAAAGCGGGTAATGTAATCGAGAACTTCTTTCTGGCGTTGGGTGCGTGGCAGCATGTGAATTTAACCTGAGGACGATTCGAATTCTAATCGCGCCAATCTAAATGGTCAAGCATTCTGCGTTGTAAGCAGTGAAGTAATTGTCGATGTTTATTTCATTAGCACCGCGGCTTCAGCCCGGTGAAACTAACGCTCGAAAAATCTAAAGCCGTCTAGAACGGTTTCACTTCTAAACCGACTACGAGATCACCAGGCTAAGGCCACGGTGCTAATTAGAATGCCCCAGAAATGGAAACTGATTTTTGTTCAGAGGTCCACGAATAAATTTCCGGTCGCACTTGCAAAACGGATTTCTGGTGACGGGCTACTCCGTGGTCGAAATTCATTTGACTAAGCTCGGGCGATCGGATAAATGTTCTCGCCCTGATAGTGG
>JAWVEM010000422.1:0-3681 GCA_033856735.1 Blastocatellia bacterium | reverse complement strand
GAAAACTTTGCGGCGGGCGCGGTTGCGAACAAGATTTTTGGCGCCTATGGCGACAAGACCATTCGCGTGCTGGCAATTCTTTCCCTGCTAAGCACGATCAATGCCTACACTTTAACGGCGCCGCGGATTCTGTATGCGATGAGCTGTGACGAACTTTTCGCGCGCCGCGCCACACGAGTTAACAAAGGCGGCACGCCGACCGTGACCCTCCTTATCAGCACTGTCGCAGCCGTACTATTCATCTCCTTCCGTAGTTTTGAGCAGGTGCTGGCGGCGCTGGCTTTCTTCTTTGTGGCGAATTACACGATGGCTTACCTCTCGTTAATCGTGCTGCGCCGGCGCGAACCTGATTTGCCGCGGCCGTATCGGACCTGGGGCTATCCGTGGACGACGGGAATAGTTCTGCTGGGCTCGATTGCCTTTCTCGTGGGCGCCGTGCTTAGCGACAAACGCGACAGTCTCTTTGCCTTGGCGATTCTCGCAGTCAGCATTCCCATCTATCTTGTCGTGCGCCTCATGTCTTCAAAGTTCGAGCATTGAAGCGTCGGATGCGCACGCTTTGAACTGTGTGTTATTCTCGCTTTCGGTTTGAATGAATTGCGAAAGTGGCGGAATTGGCAGACGCGCCAGACTTAGGATCTGGTACCGAAAGGTGTGGGGGTTCGAGTCCCCCCTTTCGCACCACAACCAGAGATCGGAAATCAGAGGTCAGAGGTCAGTAGCAGTTAAGATGCAAAGCCACCGACGCCCTGACTTCTGACTTCTGACCTCTGTCTTTAACTATGAAAACTGAACTCAAAGACATATCACCAACCCGCAAACAGATTGACGTTGAGATCGACGCTGAAGCTGTTCGCGCCGTGTACGATCAAATCAGTGACAACTATGCCAAGTCGGCGAACGTTCCGGGTTTTCGTCCCGGACACGCGCCGCGGGAGGTCGTCCGCACTCGTTTCAAGGATCAGATTCGCACTGAAGTCCTGCGGGAATTGCTTCCGGACGCCGTGCAGAAGGCAGTCGAGGAATACAAGCTCGAACCGCTCGGCGAGCCTGAACTTAATCTGGAAAACTCTGCCGGGCTCGATCATCTCGGCCAACAATCGATTTCGTTCACCGTCAATGTCGAGGTGTTGCCGGAAATCAAACTAGGCGAGTACAAGGGCCTCGAAGTCAGTCGCAGCACGCGCCCGTTAAAAGAGGAAGACGTCGATCAGGTTATTAAAGATCTGCGGGAAAACTCAGCTACGCTCGAACCGGTGGAAAATCGCGGCGCCCAGCTTGACGACACTGTAACGGCGAGCTTTCTGGGCAAATTCCTTGCCGAGCCCGAGGCCGAGCCCATCAAGGTTGAGGACGTCGACGTCGTTTTGGGCGGTCACGGCGTAGTCCAGAAAATTACGGACGAACTAACGGGCGTTAAGCCTGACGACGAAAAGACTTTCACCGTGGACTATCCGGCTGATTTTACCGCTAAGGGGCTGGCCGGAAAGCAGGTTGAATACGCTGTCAAGATCAGCGCGGTCCGGATTAAGGAGCTGCCTGAAGTCGACGACGAGTGGGCGCAAAGTCTCAGTGAAGAGGTTGAATCGCTCGAGCAGTTGCGCGCCAAGATCCGCAGCGACATGGACCAACAGGTCAAAAACGAAGCGGACAATAAGATGCGCGGGGCCTTGATGCGGCAACTGGTCGAAGCGCACCAGTTCGAATTACCGGAGCGCCTGGTCGAACACCAGACTGAGCATCGTCTGGAATCCGTCGTGCGCGACATGGTTGCCCAGGGCATCGATCCGCGCAATCCGGAACTTCAATGGGACAAGGCGCGCGAGTCCATGAGGGAACAAGCGAGCTATGATCTACGCAGTTCGCTACTGCTCGAACGAATCGCCGCGGAGGAGAAAATCGAGGTGAGCGATCAGGAAGTTAATGATGAGATCAACGCGATCGCTGATGCCTCCAGACAGTCACCAGATCAGGTGCGTGCTATCTTGACAAAGCAAGGGGGCGAACGTAGCATCGCTGGCAGGTTGCGCAATCGTAAAGCGCTCGACTTGTTAGTAGAAAATGCGCGCGTGACTGACGAAGAGTGGAAAGAAGAAGCAGCCGAGTCTGAAGACGGCGCGCAGAAGCTGGAATAGATTTTTCCCATTTCTCATCTGACATTATTTACGCCAACGGGCCGCTGAGTTTTAATTTCAATCTCAAATTGAAGAGCTGATATGGCACTAATTCCCATGGTGGTGGAGCAAACGTCGCGCGGCGAGCGGGCGTTTGACATCTACTCGAGACTTCTTAAAGACAACATCATTTTTCTCGGCACGCCGATTGACGATCAGATCGCTAACCTGATCGTGGCGCAACTGCTCTTCCTCGAGGCCGAGGATCCCGAAAAAGACATCAACGTCTATATCAACTCCCCCGGCGGGTCAGTGACCGCGGGTCTGGCAATCTATGACACGATGCAATTCATTCGTCCGGATGTGACGACAATTTGCGTCGGCATGTGCGCATCGATGGGCGCGCTGTTGTTGACGGCCGGAGCCAAAGGAAAACGATTTGCTTTGCCGAACTCTCGCATACTCATTCACCAGCCGTCCGGCGGCATGCAGGGTCAGGCCACCGATGTGCGCATTCATGCGGAAGAATTGATCCGCATTCGCGAATTAACATCCGAGATCCTTGCCAAGCATACCGGTCAGAGCATGGAACAGATCGAGCGCGACGTAGAACGCGACCGATATTTATCTGCTGTTCAAGCCAAAGAATATGGTTTAATAGACGAGGTGATCGCGCACCGCGAGTAGGTGTAGCGTAAGTTGGCAACTTGCGAAGTCCCCGGCTAAGCTAAGCGCAACTTAACAAGTTGCGCTACGAAAATCTTACAGTCTCAACGGAGTTCCCCAAGACTATGGTAAGACGAACAGACGATACGCTGCGCTGCTCGTTCTGTGGTAAGTCGCAGAACGAAGTTAAGAAGCTCATTGCGGGCCCAACTGTCTACATCTGCAATGAGTGCATCGACATCTGCAATGAGATAATCACCGACGACCAGCAAGCTGAGTCGGTAGCCTCTCGTCCACCGCTGCCCAAGCCGGGTGAAATCAGGGCCTTTCTCGATGAATACGTAATCGGCCAGGAAGAAACAAAGAAACAGCTCGCCGTCGCGGTCTATCAACATTACAAACGTATCGAGCTCGCCCGCCGTCGCGCCGACGTCGAGATTCAGAAATCCAATATCGTCTTGATTGGTCCGACCGGCACGGGCAAGACGCTGCTGGCGCAGACACTCGCCCGCATGCTCAGCGTTCCGTTTACGATCGTGGACGCGACGACTCTGACGGAAGCCGGTTACGTCGGCGAAGATGTCGAGAACATCATTCTCAAACTCTTGCAGGCCGCGAACGGCGACGTCGAACGCGCGCAACAGGGCATCATCTACATCGACGAGATCGATAAGATTTGTCGCAAGGACGAAAACCCCTCGATCACGCGTGACGTCTCGGGTGAAGGCGTGCAGCAAGCGCTCTTGAAGATCCTGGAAGGCACGGTTGCCAACGTTCCGCCGCAGGGCGGCCGTAAGCATCCGCACCAGGAATTCTTCCCGGTCGACACGACCAATATTCTCTTCATTTGCGGCGGCGCCTTCGTCGGCCTGGAGAAAGTGGTCGAGCGCCGTTTGCGAAA
>JAWVEM010000421.1:0-2698 GCA_033856735.1 Blastocatellia bacterium | reverse complement strand
GCCGAAGACATCATCGCGGACTGTGACCTGCCGCCGTTCGATCGAGCACAGATGGATGGCTACGCGGTTCGCGCGGCTGATGTAGCGACGACACCCGCGCGACTGCGCATCGCCGGTGAATCAGCGGCGGGTCGCGGTTGGCATCATGAAATGAAAGCTCGCGAGGCCGTGCGCATCATGACCGGCGCGCCCGTGCCAGCCGGTGCTGACGCAGTCCAGCAGGTCGAATTGACTCGTGAATCTAATGGTCACGTTGAGATTCTCGAGCCAGTCGACGCAGGCAGATCAATCGTCAGACGCGCCGCCGAAATCAAAGCGGGCGAGACGGTCTTGCGATCTGGCGAAGATATCAACGCGGCGATGATTGCGGCGTTGGCGTCCTTTGGTTATGCGCAGGTGAAAGTGGGTCGTCGCCCGCGCGTAGCGATCATGGCTACTGGCAGTGAGCTCGTCGACATAGATCAGAAGCCCGGCACCGATCAAATTCGCGATTCAAACAACTATACGCTGGCGGCGTACGCCCGGTTGGCGGGTGCGACTGTAGAGCGCTTGCCGCTAGCCGGCGACGATACCGAAGAATTGAAACGGCAGATGTCCGAAGCAGCCGCACGCTCCGATGTCTTGATTACCTCAGGCGGCGTGTCGATGGGTGTCTACGACTTCACCAAGGCTGCGCTAAAAGAACTCGGCGCGGAGATTTTTTTCGAGCGCGTTTCGCTGCGGCCTGGTAAACCGACGGTCTTTGCCCGGCTCGGCAATACTCTGGTGTTTGGGCTGCCCGGCAACCCCGTTTCAGTGACTGTCACTTTCAATTTGTTCGCGCGCACGGCGATGCGAAAGCTGCAAGGCGCGCACGAGCCGGCATTAAAGGAAGAGACAGCGGTGCTGGCTCGTGATCTGAAAGGATCGATTGAACGCGAGAGCTATCTTCCCGCGACGCTGAGCACGGACGAGAATGGCACTCTGCTGGCTGAGCCTTTGAAGTGGGGCGGCTCGTCGGATTTTGTAGCGTTCGCCCGCGCCACGGCGCTAATCAACTTGCTGGCGGGAGTGAAAACGATCCACGGCGGATCGCCTGTGAAAATTGTTCGATTGCCAGGGTCGTGAAGGTGAGGCTATGGAGCAGCACGCGGACACGCGTTCCTGGGATCAACGGTCTTCAGACACCGGCTTGACCAAACCGTGCCTTCAGCCGAGGTAACGTAAATAGTGTGAATCTCGGCCCTGCTAATTCTCGCCAAGCTGCCCCGCTCAGTAATTCTGCTTACCAGCCATGGATAGAGACCGGCGGACGGTACCGTTAATTCAACTTCTGCTCCCGGCGATATGAATTTCGGATTTCCGACCACGGCGGATTCATCGATGAAGGGAATGTCCGGCGATTCAAACGTCATTTCAGGAAGCACGAGAGTGATCTGAACGCTCTTAACCTGCTTGCCCGAGATGTTCTTGACGCGAAAGGCCATGCTCTTTAGCCAGTCGTCGCCGGCTGAAAATGGCTCGCCAATCGTGACGGAGTGACCTTCCACCATGATCGCCTCGATCTCTATTTCATCAATTCGATCGGTCACATGCGTGTGGGGCCCGGTCTTGGTCCCGGCGTTGAAGACAGAAACCTTCGGCCACTCGATCGTCTTATTCCGGGTTTGTGAAAAAATCGATGGCACGGCGAACACACCGACGGTTAAGGATATCTTGATCGCGCCAAAGAGACGACTTCGTAGCACGGATTGCACCTCCTGGCTTCCAGACCGCTGCGCCAATTATGACTTGGACAGCTTAGACGCACGACGAGCCAATAGACGAACAGATTTTCGGCTGGCGATTATTCTGCTATGCTCGCCGAAAATCAAGCAGATGTTTTTCGAGTTTTTGAAAGCGAGTTCCAAAGCGTTTCCGGTGCACGAGAAATAGTCCCTCCTAACCTGATGCCACCAACCGCAAATACCGCGACTGCCAGCCAAACCGCTTTCGAGGGCTCAGCGCCGGCGCCCCTCGCGCATGAAGCGATTCATGACACCGTCGTAGGGATTCTTGAAAAAGAGAGAAGGGGCGCGTTGCTGGATGTGCCCGCGGGAGAAGGAGCGCTGGCGGCGCGTCTAATCGCGGCCGGATTTGAAGTGAGCTGCTGCGATCTCTATCCAGAAATTTTTCGCCTGGACGGCGTTAGTGTTATTCGTGGAGATCTGAATGGCGATCTGCCTTTCGATAAAAGTTCATTTGACTATGTCACGTGCCTCGAAGGCCTGGAGCATATCGAGAATCCGCAGCAGGCCATCCGCGAGTTTGCCCGCGTGCTGCGGCCGGGCGGGACAGTGATCGTCAGCGTGCCTAACATCTTGAATATCGAGGAACGTTTGAAATGGCTGCTTTATGGTTACACGTCTCACTTCAAACCGATGACGCGCGCGCACGTCGAGCGCCTGCGCGCGGAATACGATAACCGCGAAGAGATCGCTGCGCACGTTAATCCCATCGGTTATTCCGAGCTGCGTTACATCCTCGAGAAGTATGGTTTTCAAATCGCGGGCGTGTACCGTGATAAGGCCAAGTCAAACACCTGGCTGTACTGGCCCATCGTCCTGTTGATTCGGTTGATTGCTCTGCTAACGCCGGCAAAGAAAAGGCGAGAGCGTTGGACTGAAGAGTTGGCTTCCGATGAGGTCTTGCTGGGTGGGAATACGCTGATTGTTCATGC
>JAWVEM010000420.1:0-10881 GCA_033856735.1 Blastocatellia bacterium | reverse complement strand
TTCTGCACGCGCACAAGAATTCCACTGTCCATCAACGCGAGCTGCATTCGGACACACCCAGTTTTGCCCTGGCCCTGCGGGCGGCGCTGCGGCAAGCGCCAAAGGTAATTCTGGTCGGCGAGATGCGCGATCGGGAAACGATTGAAGTGGCTATGGAAGCTGCGGAGACTGGACACCTCGTACTGTCGACCTTGCATACGATTGACGCGGCGAAAACAGTTGAGCGCATCATCGGCGTGTTTCCCAAGAGCGAAGAAAAAATAATTCGCACGCGGCTGGCCCAGTCGTTTCGTTACATCATCTCGCAGCGTCTCTTACCGCGGGCTGACGGATCTGGGCGGGTGGCCGCTATGGAGATTCTGAAAGCAACGTCGCGCACAAAGGAATACATCGAACGCGGCGAGTCGGAAGGAAAGTCTCTGATGGATGCCATGGCCCAGGGCGAGATGGAAGGCATGCAGACTTTCGACGGCGAAATCGAAAAGCTCGTCCGGGCTGGCGTTGTGACCAAGCAGGATGGATTAGCATACGCTTCAAACCAGGGCAACCTACTGCTCCGGCTGGGCGAACTAAGTGAGAGCGGCGCAGCCAAACCGATACCGCCGCCCGAGCCGGCGGCCGAGTCGATCCTGGATATGATCGAAAGATAGATCACCTAACAAGATGTTCTTAGCTCTACTAAAAGAACGCCCTCTCCTCGATTCTTGCAAAAACTCTTTGGGCTTGATCGCGGTGCTCTGTGTGGCGCTGGTCGCGAATGCCGGGGCAGCTTCGCCTGCGCGCTTTCAAGCCGAAGGCGTGCGCTTTGAGTTGCCGGCTAACGGGAATCTGCGGATCGAAAACCTGCGTGGTGGAGTAATCGTCGAGTTGTGGCCGGAGAATTTTGTTTCGGTCGCTGCGATTACCGATGGTGGCCAACAGAGTCGTTCGCCGGCCGTCATTCAGCGCACCGATAGCTTGCTTTCGATCCGGGTGGCGCGGAGCCCGCAGCATATCAACCTGCAGTTGCGCATTCCGGCTCGCGCGCACGCGGCCATCATCACCAACGACGGTTCAGTGGAAGTCCATGGATTGCCGGCCGCGCTGCTCGTGCAAACGATCTCGGGTGAGATTACGGTCGACTTTCCCAAAGGCTCGGGCGCCGACTTGATCGCCGAGTCGAAAACGGGCGCCGTCACTTCATCGTTGGGTGCGGCCGTTGTTAACCAGGCAAGCCGTCCACAATTGCAGGGCCGGCTCGGCAGCGGCGGCAAGGGCGTCAGGCTATTTTCACAAGCGGGCAATATTACTCTCGCCAACGCCAACGCCGACGGTGAGACGAGGCGAATTGCTTCAACGCCGGCCGCAACTCCCTCAGATCGTCGTGAACGACTCGAGCCAAGTGAAATACCGGCTCCGAGGCAACGGCCGGAGCTGACCGGCGGCGATAAAAACAATAGCGGCGCCGGAACGCCGGCCACTGTTTCGACGGGGCCGGAAGAGATCTCGGAGGGCGATGTCATCCGGGTCGATACGGAATTGGTGAGCGTCAATGTCAGCGTTGTCGATCGCGGCACCAGTCGCGGTGTTAACGACCTGACCAAGGACGATTTTCGTTTGTTCGAAGACAATGTTCCTCAACAAATTGCTCACTTTGAGTCGGCCTCCGCGCCTTTCAACCTCGTGCTGCTGATCGATCTTTCCGGTTCCACGACGAAGGTCGTCAATCTGATCAAAGCCGCAGCCCTGCATTTTGTCGCGGCAGCTCGCCCGTTCGACCGCATCGGAGTCATTACTTTCGCCGGCGGGCAAGTGGTCGTCTCATCTTTGACGACTGATCACGAAGCTTTGCGTCAACGCATCAACGCCATCGAACGGCCGGATGGCAGTACGAAGCTCTATGACTCGCTGGCCTTTGCGATGGATGAAGTGTTCCGCGAAGCGAAGGACTCTCGCCGAAACGCGATCGTGGTCATGAGCGATGGCCTGGACAGCGTGATGCCGAATGTGACGGGTGAAGGTTCGAAACTTCCTTACGAAGAACTGCTGAGGCGGGTGAAGGAATTCGATGGCGTCGTCTATTCGATCTGGACGGATACGCAGAGCTACGAACCCTTAAGCCCCAAAGATATTCAGCAGGAAACTTTCGATCTCGCGCACGATCGGATGAAGGAGTTGGCTGACGTGGGTGGCGGGGCGTTCTACGAATCCGAAGAGCTGAAAGACCTCGCGGGTGCTTATGATCGCGTGGTCGCCGATCTCGGCACTGTCTATACCTTGTCTTACCGCCCGACCAACAAGTCGCGCGACGGGTCCTGGCGCGCCATCCGCGTCAACGTTAGCCGCCCGAATTCCGTGGCTCGCGGTAAGCGCGGATATTACGCGAAGTAGGCAGTGGGCAGTAAGCGTAATAGCAAGCAGCACGTAGCGACCGGACCGAGTATTCTCTCGTCGACGCCAAGGCTAATGCTTACATGTACGCGATGTTGGATCTCAGCCATCTCTTAGTTTGGTTTCGCGCTTCTTTCCCATGGGGAGATAAACGATCCACGAAATCACACGAAACCGCGCGAACAAGACAATTTCAGGTTCGTGTAATTTCGTGGATCGTTTTACCTGGAGAGCAGCAACCCCTCAAACCAAGACACTACCTGGCGTTCTTTACGGCTTCGTTTCGCTCGCCCGGCCTTTGCCGCCGCCGTGTACTGCCATTCATCTTTTTCCTGCTCACCGCTTACTGCTTACCGCTCACTGCTCAGGCCCAAACAACCGAATCCCTCGACACAATTCGGATTGAGGCAGACCTGGTCAATCTCAATGTCAGCGTGATCAACCGCAACCGACCAGCGCCGCCTCATCTCGAGCAAAAAGATTTCGCTGTGTTCGAGAACGGCGAGCCGCAGGAGATCTCGTTCTTTGCGTCCGGAGATACGCCTTTTGATTTGGTGCTCTTGTTGGATCTTTCCGGCTCAACCTCTGATAAGATCGGCTTGATTCGCAAGTCAGCGAAACGCTTTGTCGATGCGGCGCGCCCCGCCGATCGAATCGCGATTTTCACATTTTCCTCCGAAATTCAGGTGGTTTCCCGGCTTACTAGCGATCACAAGGCTTTGCAGAAAAGCATCGAAGGCATAGAAAAACCCTCTGGCGGCACAAACTTTTGGGATGCCCTGCGATTTGTTTTAGAGCATGTGGTGAATCAATCGCGGGCCGAGAACCGTCGCAACGCGGTAGTGGTCATGACCGACGGGTTAGACAATGCGCTGCCCGGGGTTTTCGGCGACGGGTCAGTCACGAGCTTCGAAGAGTTGATGAAGATCGTGCAGGACTCAGAGGCAATCGTGCTGCCGATTTATCTGGACACTGAAACAGAGCAAAAGAATCACGCCAGCCTCACGGAAGCTTACGCCCTGGCGCGGGAAGAGTTGGCAAGGCTGGCTGCCGAAAGCGGCAACGAGATCTATCGGGCGCAGAAACTTAAAGATCTTAATGGTGTCTACGAGCAAGTCATACGTGACCTCAGCACGGTGTATAGTATTGGCTATCGCCCGGGAAATCGTGCACGGGACGGATCGTGGCGGGCGGTGACCGTGAAGTTGATCGGATATCCTGAACTGGCTGTGCGCACGAAGCGTGGTTACTATGGAAAGTAGGTTGAATTCTATGATCAAAATCATGACAGTGAAGGTGAATGGGCTTCTGGGTCTCGCGGTGGGCGTGGCGTTGCTCGTCTCGCTCGCCTCTTGCTCGTCCGGGAATTCATCGGAAGGACTGGGTGTCTATCCGAAGGCGATGGGCGCGGCGGACGAGGCTTCCGCGATTCAGGCGTTACGAACTATCGCGACTGCCGAAGGCCAGTTGAAAGCAACGCGCGGATCGTACGGAGATTTTGAAGCGCTCACTCAGAGTGGCTACCTGGACGCAAGATTTGCGACTCGTACGCCTAACCTACAGGGCTATCGCTTTACATTGTCAGCGAACGACGCCGACTTCAAGGTCAACGCTGACCCCGAGGCTACACAGACGCACCCCACTACCGGCAGCCGGCATTTCTATCTGGACGGGTCAGACAACGCGGTGCATGCCAATCCAACTCAGGCTGCATCTAAGACCGATCCCGTAGCCGGCGCCTGATAGATCAGGTTCAGAGTTCAAGGTCGTCCAAGCTTTAGCTTGCTCTGGCGATCTCAGAATTGAACTCTCATCCCGGGACGGAGATCGCTGGACACCTCGACGCGCCGGAGTATAATCAGCCCACACCCCGAGTCGCCAACGATGACCGATAATTGTTTTGCCGAAAGAGGAACCATCATGAAAAATCTGCGCCTCATGTTTAGAACCGTCGGATCGGTACTTCTGCTCAGTGTTTTGGTCCCGGCTGGTCAGGCCCAGAATCGTGAGAAGTTTGGCATTTCGGCTAAAGCTGGGGGTGTCAACGCCGTGAGCGGACGTGTGATGGTAATGCGGGAAGGTCAGGCCGCTCAGTTACTGAGTAGCCAGGACGATCTGGTCGCTGGCGACGTGGTGACTACGGGCGGCGAAAGTCAGGCCGAGGTTTTGCTCAACCCTGGCTCTTACCTCAGGATTGCTGAAAACAGCGAGTTCGTGCTGGTTGATAATTCTCTGGACAATCTGGTGGTCAAGCTGGTTAAGGGTAGCGCCATCATCGAAGCGACCGGCGGCGTCGACGTCGATCAGAGAATCAATGTGTTGGCGAATCGACAGCATTTGCTGATCATCCGCGGCGGTATCTATCGCTTTAATGTGCAGCCTGCCGCGGCCGACTTGCTGGTTCGCAAGGGCCGCGTCTTGACGGGCCTCAATCCGAGTGAAATGGTGAAAGGCGGCTCGAGAGTAACGTACACCGCCGGGGGGCCAGTCGCAGTCAAGCTCAACAAGAAAGATCAAGACGACTTTGATCTTTGGAGTAAGCAGCGGGCCCAGACTCTGGCTCGGGCAAATCAGAAAATTTCGGGCCGCACCGTCAACGGTTATCTCGCCAGCATGAGCACGTTCGATCTCGGGTTTTCAGGTTGGCGTTCAATGGGGCTTTGGACTTATAGCCCCTTGTCGCGTTGCTATACCTTCATGCCGTTCCGTTGGGGATGGTCATCCCCTTACGGGAATTCTTACGACAACTATTATTACAATCCATATCGCGGCCCGAGCTACGGGCCTAATGGACTGATTGTCGGAAATTCAGGATCATCGTCGGGCGGCTCCGGGCCGGCTTACCCTGGAGGGTCCTCAGGCGGAAATGCGGGCGGTTCAAATGGTTCGTCTAGTGTGGGACCGAGCGCTCCTTCGTCGACGATGGGATCACCGGCGGGACGGATCGATCCAGATTCGGGTAACCGTATTGTCAACAAGATCAGAGATCCGAATAATTAGAGCGTGAGGCCTCGGCACTCAACGGTCGCGTTTGAATAGTTGCCGGATTTCTTCGTTAACGATCTCGACGATCTCTGGACGAGGCAAACCGGCTAAGACCAGGTGGGCCAGACTGGCGCGCAAAGCCTTACGCAACTCAGCATCGTTCTGCTGCGTTACCTTGCGAGCCGAAACAGTGGCGCCGGAACCGTGCCGGACGTTCAGTAGACCTTCCTTTTGCAGCTCCCGGTAAGCGGCCGCAATCGTATTCAGATTAACACCCAGATCATCGGCCACTTGGCGCACGGGTGGCAAGGCCATTCCTTCGCGCAATTCACCGCGGGCAATCAAACCTTTTATCTCATCGGCTACCTGTCGATAGACGGGCCGGCGATCGGATTCGTCAATTGTTATGTACATAGTCGCGTGTCTTCAGACACTATACAATAGTCGAAAGCACCGGTAAAGAGGGATGCTTAGGCTCGATTTGTGAGGATGTCTGCGAGTTCAAGGGCAGACTGAGAGATCCCCGCCAAGCCCGCTTCGGCCGAGACGGTATCACCGACTAGAAAGACGTTTGGAAAGATCGTTCGACTTGTTCCACCTGGGTTTCCCACGGAGCCGTTAGCTCGCCCCACCATGCCGAATTTGCGGCGGGTGTCCTCATAAAAACTCCGGGGCGTGGCAGTCTCGATTACTTCGACGCTGCCGCCGAGTTCGGGCATTGCCGCATGGATGCGGGTCCAGAGAGGTTCCAGTGTCGACTTATCCTGCTCCTCGTGCGCATTTTCATCCTGATGGAAGGCAAACCAATCTTCGGCGTTGGTAAAGGTCGAGACGGTTACCGCAAGTTTGTCGTCGGGGCCGCGCGCATCGTCTGGCGAAGCTGCGGCAAAGACGAACTGGGCCTGATCGGGTGAGTAGGTCTGATCCTCCTGCCAATCAGTGAGCGCCAGGATGCGACTTGAACTTAGCCGCGAGGCTGCAGTCCGATCCATGCTGAGAAAAAGCAGGTAGGCTCCCCAACCTTGCCGTTGTTTCAGTTCGGCAGAGATCGTCTTTGGGGTTCGACTCAAACCGATCAGCTTGCCGTATGTGTCCCAAACCGTCAGGTTGCTGACTATCGCGCGCTGGGCCGTAACCCGCTCGCCACTCAAAAGGTCGACGCCGGTAGGTAGTCCATCCGAACCGTAGGCCAGGCGCAAGACGGGAGAATTCAAACGCAACGACCCGCCACTCTTTTTCATTGATTCACCCAGGGCGTCGGCCAGCCCCTGCGCGCCGCCGCGAATCGCCCACATGCCACGACGCGGAGTGATCAGCGTCGTTGCCGCTTGCTTGAGTGCGCATTGTTCGCTCGCAACCTGAATAAAACTTTGCAGTTGCACATCGATGAAGCGTTTGAACCTCCCAGAGCAGTTTGTTAAGTGCGTAGTCAACGGGGCACTGCCCACGGTTTTATTCACTCGGGAAGAATCAATTTGATCGAGCAGTTGATAGAACGCGACCGCCGCTTCAGAGCATTCCGGGAAAGCCGAACGCAGATTGTCTTCAAAGTGACTCACGCTGTCGCCGACTGGGACGTCGGCGCCATCCGGTAAGCGCACAGCGTATGCCGGGGAAAGGCGATCAACTTCCGGCGCACTCGCGGGCAGCTCGGAAAAAATTCTTTCGTAGACTCCACCGAATTCCCAACCGGAATACAAACCGTTAGTCGGCTCGAATGTATAACTCAGATGCTCGACGTTAGCGACGCAACCTCCCAGCCGCGAGTTCCGCTCCAGCAAACAGACTTTGACGCCGCGCGCCGCGAGCAAAGCAGCGGTAGTTAGTCCGCCGATGCCGCCTCCTACAACGACTACTTCGTAGTCCATTTTTAGTAGAGAGATCGCAACAGATAGATGAGAACCCCGGTGGTCGGGTGGGGTCGCCAGTGCTCGAAAAGTGCGCGCAGATAGGGTTCGAGAACGATGATGAGGGACTGGACGCCGTTGAAGACGAGGTGAATTACGAAGCAGGGAAGCAGCCGGCCCGTGCGCGCGCGGATCACTGTCAGGACAACACTGAGCAAGGTTATTGAGGTGATCGCTCCGAGGTTCTGGCGGTATTGCCAAACGTGAAGTCCGGCGAACATCGAGGACACCACGACTACCGCGAACCAACTCCCAATGGCTCGCTGCAGCGCCGAGTAAAGCAGGCCGCGATAGGTCAGTTCTTCAACCAATGGCGCGGTCGCCACGGCAATCAATGCCAGCATCAAAGCGGCGGCCCGAGAGCTGGTCAGGAGGCGATCCAGGTCGGTCGGTTGGGCGCCGAACCAGGCTGTTATGAACATCGCTGCCAGGAACAGAGAAATCGCCAGACCGACGCTCTTCCAGACGCCAAAGGAACGCGGCCAATTGAAGCCGAGCACTTTCGTAAACGAAAACTTCCCGCGTTTGGTCGCTACTGCCCAAATCAAAAGGAGGGTGAGTAAGTGGGCCGGCAGCCAACCAATAACGAAAAGAAGCACGAAGGTCTTGTCAGCTAACAAAACCTGTTCGGTGGGTGCGGGCAGGCCCCGGTAGTGAGAAAGAAGATACGGGAGCACAAAAACATTGGGAGCGAGAAAGAGCAGAGCGATGCTGGTTAGCCACGTCAGGATTGCCGCCGGAACCCCCCATGGGGGGTTCTCAGGACTTGCGCTCGACGGGGGAATCGCGGGCAAATCCGAGCCACTTGCCGGAGTCGCGGAAGAATAAATTGGCGACGCCGAGTAGGTAGTTTCTGGCGGTGTGCTCACGCGTTTTGCAGTTTAGCTCAAGGTCGAAACAACTTGCGATTAGGTGTCCGATGATTCGTTGCGCCGGCCGTTGTATTGCTCCAACTTCCGATAGATCGTCTTGCGCCCAATATTAAGCAGGCGGGCGGCTTTGGTCTTATCTCCGGAAGTATAATCGAGCGTGGCCTCGATCGCGTGGCGCTCGATCTCGTCCATTGAGGCCGGTACATCTATTTCCAGTTTTGAGCTGCGGCCTTCATTGGCGGCCTGCGCCCGCTCAACGCGAACCAGAGCCTGTCGCTCTGAAATGACGTTGCCGATCGCAGCCGGAAGATCGTCGATCTCGATCTGTCTTCCCGCGGCGATGATCACCGCTCGCTCCACTGCATTCTCGAGCTCGCGAACATTCCCCGGCCAATCATAGCTGATCAAGGCACGCAAGGCGGCTTTGGATATGCCGGAGACAAACCTGCCGGTCCGTTGCTTGTAGTGTTCCAGAAAGTGGATCACCAAGGGGTGAATGTCTTCGCGCCGCTCGCGCAGTGATGGCAGCATAATGGGAAAGACCGACAGCCGGTAGAAAAGATCGCGTCGAAACCTGCCCTCCTCGACCGCGCGTTCCAAATCGACGTTGGACGCGGCGATGATGCGGACGTCGGCCTTCAAGACCTCATTGCCACCGACGCGAGTAAACTCGCCATCCTGTAGCACTCGTAACAGACGCACTTGCGCCGCGAGAGTCATTTCTCCGACTTCATCCAGAAAAAGCGTGCCGTTATTGGCATCCTGAAAGCGGCCCTGCCGGCGCGCGCGGGCATCTGTAAACGCGCCCTTCTCATGTCCGAAGAGCTCGGATTCCAGCAGCGTTTCGGGGATGGCGCCGCAATTCAGTTTGATGTAGGGCTTGTCTTCACGGCCGGAGTTAAAGTGGATCAAGTTCGCCAACAGTTCTTTGCCGGTGCCCGATTCACCCTGAATCAAGACAGAGGTTTGAGTGTCGGCCACGCTCAGCGCCAATTCCATGGCGCGGCGAATTCCCAGCGCCTGCCCGATGATTCGATCCTGGCCATAGCGCTCGTGTAGGGCGCTTTTCAGACGCATCACTTCGGCCGTAAGGTGATCGCGCTCGAGCGCCGTGCCAATCTGATCGGCAATGCCTTCTACGAGGGCAACTTCGTGATCTTTGAATTGATCGCGCGGCTCGCTCCAAACCAGACCCAGCAGGCCGAACGCGTGACCGCCAATACGCACCGGCGCCACCAGCGCCGCACGTCCTCCAAGAGTCGCGTTGAACATCACACGCATCGCTAGCGGCAGATCGCTTTCCAGCAATTTCAGGGTTCTGCCCTGAGACAGCACTTCAACCATTGCTGGAATCCCGGTAATGTCGAGCGACTGTCCGTGCGCCTCGATCAAGCCGCGCACGTTATCAGTGGTGGCGTGAGGGGCGGCTTTGAAAGCAGCAAGACTGATCCGTTTTTCGCCCGCGTCCAGCACGCCTAGCGCGCAGTAGTCAGCCCCCACGAGTGACAGCGCGCGCTCCAGGACCGCCGAAGTGACTTCGCCAAAGTCCGAACGCGCGTTGAGCGCGTTAGCGATTTCCAACAACGCCTTGGTGGTTTCGGCCTCGCGTTTCTTATCGTTGTAAATGCGCGTGTACTGGTAACCAATCGCCAGTTGCATCGTGATTGACACCAGGAACGCAACCTCTTCATCGGACCAATGCCGGGTAGTGCGCGTGTGGTGCAGACCAATTAGGCCCAGCACTTCATCGCCCAGCACGACGGGCACTACCAGCAAGGAGCGGGTCCCCAAACTTTTCGCGAAGAAGCGCACCTTGTGATCGAGTTCCGGGGCGGAAGTGTCGTCCAGTCGGATCGGCTTTCTCACGTCCAGGTATTGGGCCAGGGTCGCTGCATCGACAGGAATGCGAGCGTTGAGGCTGGAAGGGACCGTTTCCGAGGCGCGCCATTCATGACTGACGCTAAGCTCGCCTTCCGGACTCAGTTTGATGATGTCACAGCGATCGACTTCCATCATCCGGCCCAATTCTGCCACGACAACTTTCAAAAAAGAGTCGAGGTTAATTGACGTCGGCAGGTTGGCCGCCAGGCGCCCGATAATGGATTCGCGCGCCTCGTGCAGCTTGAGCTTACGTTCGATGGAAAGAGTCTGATCTGTTTCGGCTGCGGATTGCATTAGTGCGAAGTTAACGGCGAATAGAATAGCAGAAGGGATTGCCGCGGACTAACAAGGCATCTCTTCCGGAACTGGTGGGGATCATAACGAACCGTCGCAGAAGTTGCAAAAAAGACTGGTTGCACTAGCCCGAAGAGGGCGTCTTTCTTCAGGTTGATAGCATCTGAAAAACTGCGCGGCGCGGAGAGTTTAGAGTTCAAGCTCTGGCTGGGCCGGTAATCAGCAACCTAAAGGTTGAACTCTGAACTCTGACCCGGACCGAGAAATTGTGTCCCATTTGTAATGGTTGCGGGCGCTCTCGTATAATTCGGGCCTACCTGAAGTTTGAAATGACCCGGTACTGACGCTGAATTTACGATGCCCATTTATGAATTCCGTTGCAAGAAATGCAACGACCAGATTGAAGTTTATCAAAAGTTGTCTGACAAGCCGCCGACTCGCTGCCGCAAGTGCGGCGGGCGAATGGAGAAACAGTTTTCGCGAACTTCTGTACAGTTCAAGGGCGAGGGCTGGTACGTGACCGATTATGGCCGCAAGGGAAGCGTCGCTGAGAAAGTCGAAAAGGAACTGTC
>JAWVEM010000419.1:0-4621 GCA_033856735.1 Blastocatellia bacterium | reverse complement strand
GACGGTTCGCCCGGAGCGGGTGACATACAGTTTACGTCGGCCACGTACTCGGTTGCCGAGAACGTCGGCGGCCTACATCAAGCGGCCATCACTTTGACGCGCGTCGGCGGCACCAACGGTTCGATCTCATCAACCTTCACTACCGCTAACGGTACGGCCACTGCCGGCGCGGACTACAACGATGCCAGTGGCACCGTGACCTTTGGCGAAGGCGAGACCAGCAAGACAATCAACGTTACGATCAATGACGACTCGATCTATGAAGGCGATGAGACGGTACTTCTGTCGCTGGGTACTTCGACGATTAATGCCGCACAGCCTGACGGCTCGCTGACGCCGGCAGGCGATCCGCACGCCGCGGTCTTGACGATTCTCGAAAACGATCCGAAGCCCACCTTCGCGATCACCCCCAATGTCACGCACGCCGAAGGCGATACCGGCACGACCAGTTACGTCTTCTCCGTTACCAAGACCGGCAGCACCGCGATTAACGCGACCGTGGACTATGCAACGGTTAATGGCACGGCAACCGCGCCCTCGGATTACACGGCGATTGCGGCTGCTTTAACTTTCCTGCCTGGTGACACGACCAAGCAGATCACGGTGCTGGTCAATGGCGATACCACGGTCGAGCCGGATGAAGCGTTCACAGTTCATCTAAGTAACCCAGGCAACGCGACCATTAGCGCGGCCGACGGCACCGGCGCGATTACCAACGATGATACGGATGTGACCGTGGCGGTTTCGCCTGCTTCAGTTGCCGAAGACGGAGTAGCGAATCTCGTCTATACCTTCACCCGAACGGGCGTGACCACCGGTGCTTTGACGGTGAACTTCTCAGTAGGCGGCACAGCCACCGTGGCGACCGATTACACGCAGAGCGGCGCCGCGACGTTTGGCGCCTCCAGTGGGTCGGTGACATTCGGCGCGGGTAACAATACTGCCACCGTAACAATTGACCCGACCCCCGACATTATTTTCGAGCCGAATGAAACGGTGATTCTGACAGTAACGGCGGGCACAGGCTACAACGCCGGCAGCCCCAGCGCGGCTACCGGAACGATCAATAACGACGATACGGCCGGCGGGATTATTCAATTCACCGCGAACACCTACAACACCACGGAAAACTCTCGCGTGGTCACCATCACAGTCGAGCGCCTGGGTTCCACCAGCGGCGCCGTAACTGTGAACTATGCAACTCCGGACGATAGCGAAGCTACGACGGTGACGCCCTGCGGCACGAACAGTTCCGGATTTGCTTCGCCACGATGCGATTTCACGACCGCACTGGGCACGCTACGTTTTGCCGACGGCGACGGCGCGTCAAAGACTTTCGATATTCTGATTTCGCAGGACAGCTATGTGGAGCCTCTCGAGGTGCTGACCGTCACGCTTTCGAACCTTACCGGCGCGGCGGTCTTTGGGGCTAACTCGACGGCTACGGTGAGAATCGCCGACGACGATGTCACGGCGCCGGTGTCAAATCCGATTGATGATGCCGGTAATTTTGTTCGCCAGCACTATCACGACTTCCTGAATCGCGAGCCGGATCAGAGCGGCTTCGACTTCTGGACCAACGAAATTACTTCCTGCGGCTCGAATCAGCAGTGCATCGACTTCAAACGAGTCAATGTCTCAGCGGCTTTCTATCTCTCGATCGAATTCCAGGACACTGGCTATCTCGTCGAGCGTCTCTACAAATCGTCGTATGGAGACGGCAACGGTAACTCGACCTTTAACGGCGCGCATCAACTGCCGGTGCCCATCATTCGGTTCACCGAGTTTTTGGCCGACACGCAGGAGATTGGCCAGGGCGTAGTGGTGGGGCAGCCCGGCTGGCCGCAGGCCTTAGAGAACAACAAGGTGGCGTTCGCGGACAAGTTCGTGCAGCGCGCGAGATTTATCGCCGACTTCCCGTTGTCCATGGCCCCCGCGGACTTTGTCGACAAGCTCAACCTGAGGGCTGGCGGTCCTCTGTCTCAAGCAGAACGCGATCAACTGGTAGCCGATCTCACGTCTAACGCCAAGACGCGGGCCCAGGTGCTCAGGGCAGTGGCTGAAGATCAGGATTTGAAGAACGCGGAGTTCAATCGAGCGTTTGTGTTGATGGAGTACTTTGGTTACCTGCGACGCAATCCGAACACTGCCCAGGACACGGATTATTCCGGCTATGATTTCTGGCTGACGAAGCTGAACCAGTTCAACGGTAATTTCCAAAACTCCGACATGGTTAAAGCGTTCATTACCGCAGCCGAATACCGAAATCGCTCAGGACCGTGAAGCGCCGGCTCGCTTATCAGGAGATCAAAGCCTGAGGGCGGGTGTTAGGCAGTTTGCGTTCAGAGTTCACCGTTAGGTGGCTGATCAGGCGCAAGCCAAAAGCTTGAACTCTGAACGGAAACATTACCCGCCGACCATTCCTTCTTGACACCGCCTGAACCCGTTCCTATGATCACGTGTTAAATCAATTTCGTTATTGGGATAAGAGACTTAAGAATGTTTGGATCGAGCATTGGACGAGGTGGCCAGCGAATCATCGATGCGATGGTGCGTTGGCTGGCACGGGGGCACATCAGCCCGAACATTCTCACCTTCATTGGCGTAGCCATCAACGTCGGTTCAGGCATGTTGTTTGGCTTTGGCAGGTTCTTTTGGGCGGGAATAGTCCTGATTGTCGCGAACCTGTTCGACATGCTCGACGGCCAGGTAGCCCGCCTGTCGGGCCGGGTGACAAGCTTTGGCGGGTTTCTGGACTCATCGCTGGATCGCCTGTCGGACATGGTAGTGTTTGTGGGCTTGATGGTCTTCTATGCCCGCGACACTGAGTTCCATTCGACCCTCAATGTTTTTCTAGCCGGCGCGGGAATGATGGGTTCGGTGATGGTGAGTTACGCCAGCGCCCGCGCTGAAAGCATGATTCCCAAGTGTGACGTTGGTTTTCTGCGCCGCCCTGAGCGGGTCGTGCTGTTTATTATCGGGGCGCTTTCGACGGTGCCCGGGTCACACAATTTTTTCGCTAACCGGATGCCGGCGGTGCTGTGGGTGCTGGCGGTCGGTTCCTATTGGACTTTTGCACACCGCATGTATCACACCTGGCGTGAAGTAAATGAAAGCGAAGCCCGTGAAGCAATGGCCGAAGCCGCTGCTATAGAGGCCGGCCAGGCGCCAGAGTTGCGGCATGAACCGTCATTGGCTCATAAAGCTAGTTGAAGATGACGGCTAGCGGTTTTCGCAATTCAGGACGCTCAGGATTTATTGACGAGAAACTCTTGACTAACTGGCCGTCTCAGTTCTAATTTAGTCCCGCGTTTTCAATCTCCAGAGGTAAATATATTTTGATCAACTGTCCCTGTTGTGGCTCGAACTTTGAAGGCGATCTTCGTCTTGGCTGTCCATTCTGCGGTGCGCGATCAGTCGGTCCGCCTTTGGCAAAGGCTGAACACGAACTGCCCTCGTACGGCCGGGCGGTAATCGTGTCCGCCGGCGGCTTAACAATGTGCGCCGTTTTTCTGGCTTACGTGATTATGGCGCTGATCGAGTTCAAGGGATTTCCGCCGCGATGGTCTTCAATTGTAAATGCCGGTGAAGTGGCGTCCTGGCGGCTCAAGTGGGTAACGCTGCCCGTAGCGATATTCGTGTTGTGGGGTGGCGCTCGCATGATTCGAAGCATCAAGGCGGACCCCGAAAGGTTTATCGGCCTACGCACGGCGCGCGTGGGTTTTATAGCGTCGGCGCTGGTGACGGTGCTGATCGCAACTCTGATCGGCATCACAGTGCCAGTCAGATTGGAACGACGCGCATGGGCAAACGAGGCCGCCAGCTACGCGCGCTACTACACACTAGCTCGCGCTCAACTGGAGTACCGCGATCGTAACGGGATGCTGCCCAGCCAGGACGAACTCGTCAGGGAGCTAAGCACTTTGCCCGATCCCGATGGCTCAATCGCCGAAGCACTCCGCAACCTCGATGTGAGCGGGTACGAGTTGCGGAGCACGGTGCTGGCCGCTGCGTCAACCAAGGGTAAAGCGTTAGTCCAGCGCGGAAGCGCCATACGTAACGCTGCTCCCAGTACCGATCCCGCGACTGATCGCGGCGTTTCGTTCACCAGTTACAAATGGCGGCTCGCCGGTGAAGACAAGATTCTCAACACCGACGATGACGTCATTCTCCAGGACGGTCTGATCACGAAGGTTTCCGAACCGTCATCCTCGTCATCCACTAAGACTCGCCCCAACGCGCCTTAAGTGTCATGTCACTGCTGGCTCGGTTCCGCCGCAAGAAAGAAGATCCGGAAGCGGCCCGTCGCGCTTTACTGTTGCGCGCCGGCCGCCTCGGCGAGGCCACTGTTCTGGGTACCGACGTGGACGGTGACGGCAACACGATGCTCTCCTACAGCTACACCATCGGCGGCGTCGATTATCAAGCGTTTCAGCGCCTGGATGCTGACCAACTTCTACGCGGTCACGATTACCTGCCTGGCTCCACAGTAGTTCTTAGATACAATCCCAGAAGCCCCGCCAATTCATTTGTCGTCTAAAATCGTCAATGGTCAGTTGTTAGTACAGTTGTTCGTTGTTGTGATACACAACTTGGGTTTGGTGCAACAGCAAAAGGCGGG
>JAWVEM010000418.1:0-9529 GCA_033856735.1 Blastocatellia bacterium | reverse complement strand
GACACTCGACGAGCATTGGCTCTCAAGGCCTTTCAGCGCACGTCTATGTATGACGCTCTTATAAGTATTTTTCTTAAACGCTCAATCGACGACGAAGATTTCATGCAAGCGGGCCGCGGCGATCGGCCACCCGGCATTGGATCGTTCAGCGGCGGCTTTGGCGAGCATCAATTTCATCCAATAGAGACGGCCTCACAGCCTCCTCCTTCCGCGCGATGGGTTTTGAATAAAACTGCCGACTTGCGTTACGGCGAAAACCCGCATCAAGTCGCTGCGCTGTACGACACGAAAGCGCGCAAAGGCATCGGGAACGCCGAACTGCTTTCCGGCAAAGAAATGTCTTTCAACAACTACGTCGACGCTGATGCGGCGTGGCAACTCGTGTGCGACTTCGACGACCTGGCCTGCGCGATCATCAAGCACACGAACCCCGCGGGCGTCGCTTTGGGCGCGTCGAACGAAGAAGCTTACAGAAAGGCGCTGGCTTGCGATCCGGTCTCAGCATTCGGAGGCATCGTCGCATTCAACGCACGGGTCGACGAAGCTGCCGCCCGCGCTGTGACTGAGATTTTCACTGAAGTGATCGTTGCGCCGGATTACGAAGCGGCTGCATTGGAAGTTTTGAAAGCGAAGAAGAACCTACGCGTGCTACGCGCGGGCAAGCCTGAACCAGTCGCAGGACTCGAATACAAACAGATCTCGGGCGGCATGCTGGTGCAGACACGCGACACTCACCGTCTGAAACGCGAAGACCTGAAAGTCGTCAGCAAGCGCGCCCCCTCGGATCAAGAGATTGACGATCTGTTGTTCGCCTGGACGGTTTGTAAGCACACAAAATCAAACGCGATCGTTTATGTCAACGACCGGCAAACTGTCGGCGTCGGCGCCGGGCAGATGTCGCGAGTTGATTCGGTGAAAATTGGCGCTATGCGCGCGCAGTTGCCGACCGCCGGATCCGTTTTGGCTTCAGACGCCTTCTTTCCTTTCCGTGATGGTCTGGACGAAGCAGCCAAGTATGGAATCACCGCCGTCATCCAACCGGGCGGATCCGTACGCGATAGCGAAGTGATCGCCGCCGCGGACGAGCATAATCTGGCGATGGTCTTTACCGGCATTAGGCATTTCAAGCATTAAGAGTTGACTGGGGCGCGGACCTCCTTGTCCGCACAGCTTGCGAAGCAAGCTAGGTCTCGTTCGCGCTACGCGCTTAATGCTAGCGAGACGCCCGCGCTCCCAGCATTGACTTGCTCTTGGCTCGGTCTTACTTAATACTCGGCGTCTACTTTCGATAACCGTTAAGGAACAGTCCGAATGCTGAAAAATAAACAAGGAATCATTTTCGGAGTAGCCAACAAGCGCTCGATCGCCTGGGCCACCGCGCAGGCGCTGCACGAGGCCGGCGCGCGGCTCGCTTTTACTTACCAGGGCGATCGCCTGAAAGATAACGTCGAAGGCCTGACTAAAGCAGAGATGCCTGATTCGCCTTTAATATCGTGCGATGTGACCAAGCAGGAAGAAGTCGATGAAACTTTCAAGCGGGTGGCAGCAGAATTCGGGCGGCTCGACTTCTTAATTCACAGCATCGCTTTCGCACCCAGAGAGGCCCTGGAAGGCCAATACCTGAAGACGGATCGCGAGGCCTTTCTGACGGCCCTGGAGATCAGCGCTTACTCGCTGACGCAACTCGCCCGCGCCGCGGCGCCGCTAATGACCGAAGGCGGCAGCATCGTCACGATGAGTTTCCACGGAGCCGAGAAGGTCTATCAGGGTTACAACGTAATGGGCGTCGCCAAGGCGGCTCTGGAATCGAGCGTGCGCTATCTCGCTGCCGACCTTGGGCCGAGCAACATCCGGGTTAACGCGATCAGCGCCGGACCCATTCAGACGCTTTCGGCGCGTGGCGTCTCCGGCCTGAGCACGATGCTGAAGCATCACGCTGAACGCTCGCCGCTCCATCGCAATGTCGAACCGCGCGAGGTTGGCAACACAGCCCTCTTTCTGTGCAGTCCGCTCTCATCCGGCATTACTGGCGCAACGATCTATGTGGATTGCGGCTATAACATTATGGGACTGTAGAGAAATAAGCCTTGGCGATTGTTTAGAATCGGGCTACTGCCCGACGAAGGCGATGGCAGCCCGACTCAAGACCTGCCGACAAAATCATGGGGGAGCGCGCACCCTAAACGGTACGCCACTTAACGAATGACCAATAGCGAAATCGACAAGACACCACCGGGCGGAACTCAGGACGAGCGGCTGCTCGAGTCTCCGCAACGTTCCGATGAATTTCTCCACACCGACACCTGGCGTGTGTTCCGCATCATGGGTGAGTTTGTGCAGGGCTTCGAAGACCTCGCCCACGTCACCAACGGCGTGTCGATATTCGGTTCGGCCCGCACGTTGCCCGACGATCCGGTTTATCAAGCTGCACGTGAAACCGCGGCGTTGCTGGCGCGCGCCGGCTTTGCAGTGATCACCGGCGGCGGCCCGGGAATCATGGAAGCGGCGAACCGCGGCGCTTTGGAAGCAGGCGGGATGTCGGTGGGTTGTAATATCGAACTGCCCCACGAGCAGAAGGGCAACGACTACACCACCCTGTCGCTCAAGTTCAAATACTTCTTTGTCCGCAAAATGATGTTCGTAAAGTACAGCGACGCCTTCATCATTTTTGCCGGCGGCTTGGGAACGCTGGACGAGTTGTTTGAAGCTTTGACCCTGATTCAGACGCGCAAGATCCGTAACTTCCCCGTGGTGCTCTACGGTTCAAGTTATTGGCAAGGAATGATTGATTGGATCAAGGGCCCGGTGCTGGGCGAGGGAAAGATTTCAGAGGAAGATTTACAGCGGCTGCACGTTACTGACTCGCCGGCAGAAATCGTAGAGATTATTTCTCGGAGCCACGACGCGCTGGATGAAACACCCTTAACGCCATCTAATTACCTATAGACGTTTGCCGAAGCGACGGCACAGCGGAGTAAGGCTCAGTCGTTGTCAGCCGCCATTGCTTCTTGCAACCACCTTAGATATGGCCTCGAGATTGATGTAACCGGCAAGGCGAGAATCTCGGGTGTCTCGTAACTGTGAATCTCTTTGACGGTGCGATCCAACTGATCGAATCTGCCGGTCGTGGTCTTGGCCAGCAGCAACACTTCACTCGCGCGCTCAACTTCGCCCTGCCAGCGATAGACGGATTGAATTTCAGGTAGGATTTGGACGCAGGCGGCGAGGCGCGTACTGACCAGCATTTCCGCTATCCGAACGGCTTCCTGGCGATTGGCGGCCGTCATGAGTACAACGATTGGTTCTGACGGAATGTCGCTCATACACAGATGCCACAGACTTCAAAGTCCCTTTGAGAGAAGGCCCGGAAGAGGGTTTTGTCTGCCTCAAGCCACGCCCCCCCTCCCCTGTGATCGGGATTGGTGGCAGCGATGAAACCATATCCTCGCGGGTTCTGGAACGAGTGCTGGACAGGAGCGCGTAAATATCAATCACAAACTAAAGTCTGTACCACTCATTCTGCTTCGTCAAAATCTTCTTCCGATGTGGAACCACCTGTGAGGGGCGAGGTATCTTCACCAAAGAAGGAAGCGTAAATCTCTTGCGCGCGATCGAGGTCGCGCTGATCGACCAGCACGCCCCCCGGCGAAACCTGAGAGAGCAAGGGCGAGAACGCATCGGCGCCGCCCGATTGAATCGCAGAACGGATGCCGTTCTGTCGCAAGATGTCCATGACCATTTCGGCTTCGGCAGGCGATGACATTGTATGGAGCATCACAAAGCGCGCTTCGCTATCGTCCGTGGCGCCCGCCTCGGTCGTCAGACCCTCAACCAATTCCGCCCCATCGTCCGCACAACGCGTGATGCCCGGTTCGTATTCAGCTTCGCAAGTTGGACAAAACATGATTGAGATTGTAGCGCAAGATGCTATCTTGCGCGATTGGCCAAACTACCATTATCGCAAGTCATTAACTTCCGTTATACCGCGCTGACGGCCCGCTCAAATGGTATCTCTTCGAAATGTGTAAAGCGTTTGAAGTCACGGAAGCGTCGGTTGATCTCTTCGTGCGTCAGCTTCTGCACGCGTTCGGTGCCAAATTCTTCGACGTTGAAAGACGCCATCACTGACCCGAAAATCATGGCGCGGCGCAGGGCGGCGGCGTCGATCTCGTTCTGACTCGACAGATAACCCATTAGACCACCCGCGAAGGTGTCGCCTGCTCCCGTGGGATCGAAAACCGCCTCTAGCGGATAAGCAGGAATCGCGAAGTACTCGTCTTTGGTAAACATCGCCGCGCCGTATTCGCCGCGCTTGACGATCAGAGTGCTCGGTCCCCACGAAAGGATTTTGCGGGCGGCTTTGATCAGGTTGGGTTCCTCGGCCAACTGGCGCGCTTCGGCGTCGTTGATAATTACGAGGTCAACAACTTCAATCGTCTTCCGTAACGAATCGCGGGTCGTGTCGATCCAGAGATTCATTGTGTCGAGAGCGACCAGCTCGGCATCCGGAACCTGTTGGCGCACGCCGCGCTGCAAATCGGGCTGAATGTTTCCAAGGAAAACCAGGCGGGCCTGCTTCGATTTATCGGAAAGCTTCGGCTCAAAACCGGCAAAGACATTCAACTGGGTCTCGAGCGTATGGGCCACATTCAGGTCGTATTCGTAACGGCCGTGCCATTGAAAAGTCTGGCCATCGGGAATGACTTCCAGGTCGCTCGTATCGATATTATGGCGAGCAAAAACGGCCTTCTCATCCGGGCCGAAGTCTCCGCCGACAACCGCGACGACGCGCACGTCGGTAAAGAAGCTGGCCGAAATGGAGAAGTGAGAAGCTGAGCCTCCCAGCATGCGATCGCGTTTACCGAACGGCGTTTCGACCGCGTCAAACGCAACTGAACCTACGACGAGTAATGACATGTTGGATTATTTTTGGAATTTCAGATTTGAGATTTCAAAATTTCAGATTAAGTAACCGGATAATACGTCTAGCTAACGAAGTCGGCATTGAATGCTTACTCCCCCGCTGCTCACCGCTTACTGCTCACTGCTTACTATCCTTAGCCTTCGGTCCTCCCAAAGACTTCAACTGCTCCAGGGCCTCATCCTTGAATCGGCTGTCCGGATAATTGTTGACCAGCATCGAAAGATAGTCACGCGCATCTTCCCGCAGCTTGTCGGTAGCAGTCTTCACCGCTTGCTTCCCTTTATTCTCTGAGAGCCGCAGGCTGCTTTGCCCGGCGATCAGCAGCACTTCGTCAATTTTTGAGAAGTTTGGATTACCCGCAATAATTTCCTCACAACGAGCAAGTGATGCCTTGTAAGCCTTTCGCAGTTTGAAGTATTGCCGAGCTACCTCAAGGTTGTGCAGCGAGTCTTTCTCCATCTCGGGATCGCGCACTACATCGGGCCCCTGCTTGGCGCCGCCCTGCGCTCGGACCGCTGCGGGGGCGATGACGACAAGCGTCAGAGCGATCAGAGCGATTAAACAAAACTTTTTCATTGCCTTAACTCCCTTACCTTCTACTTCCAAAACTCGAATTCACTTCCGGTACTTCTCAATGATGGCGGCGAGCTTGCGCGTGGTTGCTTCCGGCCACAAATCGGGAGCGGTGAAGATCGCGTTCTTCAAAGCCGATCCGCATTTACATTCGCGTGAGTTGCTCGCCAGACTCTTGACTGCTGCGCGCATGATCACCTGGGCGTTCCTGACGTTCTTATTCAGGTACTCAATGACCGCTTCCACGGTAACGACATCGTGGCCCGGATGCCAGCAATCATAATCCGTGACCAGCGCCAACGTCGCATAGCAGATCTCGGCTTCCCGCGCGAGTTTAGCTTCCTGCAAGTTTGTCATGCCGATCACGTCCATACCCCACGAGCGGTAGACGTTCGATTCAGCCACGGTCGAGAACGCCGGGCCTTCCATGCAGAGGTAAGTCCCGCCGCGATGCACTGTCACCTCGACTCCCTTGCACGCTTCCTCCAGCGTGTCGCCGAGCTGTCTGCATACCGGATGCGCAAAAGCCACGTGCGCGACGATGCCTTCGCCGAAGAAGGTTGATTCGTGCGCTCGCGCACGGGTGCGATCGAAAAATTGATCCGGGATCACCATATCCAGCGGCGCGTACCTTTCCTGTAGCGAGCCGACGGCGGAGGCTGACAGGATGCGTTCGACACCCAGCAGTTTCATTCCATAGATGTTGGCGCGGAAAGGAAGTTCGGTCGGAGTGAAGCGATGCCCTCGCCCATGACGCGGCAGAAAGGCCACGCGCTCGCCTGCGAGCGTGCCGAGAATGAACTTATCCGAAGGGTTGCCGAACGGAGTCTGAACATCGATCTCTTCAATGTCCGTGAGTTCCGGCATCTGATAGAGGCCGCTGCCGCCGATGATGCCAATCTTTGCCGCTGTCATTTTATATGTAATCAAGCTTCCCTGGTCTATTTACCAGCCTTGCATCCACTCATTGCGTCTTCACGAAGTCTGCGAGCTGACCTGACTGTTGCTTCACCAGCAACAGTTCCAGCGCTTCCATCTTGACCTTCGGTTTGGCTTTCTTGATATTAACGTATGTCTTAAGAACGCCTTCTACACCCGCCAAGTAGACTTGATACTCATCACTAGCTTGCTCCGGATGCTCGATAATAAACTTAGCCTCGGAAAAGGTTGCCTGTGCTGTAACGGTCGGTGCGTAATCGCCTTTGATTTTGGAGTAGTCACCGAAGACATTCGTGCAGATTTTGACGTGAATATCCGGGACTTCGATTAGCCAGATCAGCAATTCACGACTCAAGGCCTTTTCGTCCTTATTAAGTGGGTCGTTCTCCAGCAATGTCGCAATCTCGACCGCGCGCTTCCTTTCATCTGGGGTTGAAGGCCCACGGTTTTGCGCGAACGCAGTCTTGAAAGAAGCTACAAGTATCAGCGCGAAGGCGACAGCCAGCAACCGTTTCATTTTCATTTAGAGCACCTCAATACTAACCGAGCGCAACTTCCCATCCGACTCAGTGATCCGCCCGAGCGCCTGATCCGGATCGTGATAGAACAAACATGTCCAGTTCTCACGTGCCGCCTGTGGCAACAGTTTCTTCTTCGCTTCCAGTGTCTCAACCGGATAGAGATCGAATCCCATGATCCAAGCGAATGGCACGTGCGCCCTCATCGGCACCAGGTCGGCAAAGCCGAACAGCGTTTCACTTCCCTGCTCCAGCCGCGCGCATTGCATCGAGCGATTGTGCCCGGCATGCGTTTCCATTCTCAGCCCCGGTACGACCTCGTACTCAGTTTCCTTCAACTCGAGTTGTCCCGCGTCTTTCAGCGGGCGCCAGTTGTCCGGCAGATAACTGGCGCGATCACGCTCGGACGGCGCCTCGGCGTGTTCGTATTCGTCCCGTGAGACGAAGTAACGCGCATTCGGAAAGGCCGGCGATACCGTTCCAGACGCACCCAGGGCCGTGTTACCACCTGCATGATCGAAGTGAAGATGAGTGTTGACTACGATCGTGATATCTTCCGATCCCACCCCCGCCACACTGCGCAACGATTCGGCGAAAGATCTTTTTCGATCGATGCCGTACATCGCGCGGTGCTTATCTGACCATTTATCGCCGATGCCTGTATCGATCAGAATGCGCTCGCCGTGGCCTTCGAGGAAAAGGCAATTCATATTCATCCGAATGCGATTCTGTTCATCCGGCGGACAGGCCTTTGACCAGAGGTTACGCGGCACCACGCCGAACATCGCACCGCCATCGAGACGAAATTCAGAGTCGGAGACAACCTCAACGCGATAGTCACCAAACTTCATCGCGCTTGACCTATTTGCCCTTCGTACCGCCTTTCGCTGGGGGCGTTCCTTTTTCCGCGGGCGCGGTTGTGGCTGGCGGACCCTCAGGCATCATTCCTGGCGGCAGTCCCTGCTGCATTTGCTGGGGCGGTGGCGCTGCCACACTGAAATTATCGGCTATGGTGATGTGCGAGCCCTGTCGCTTCACGATCTCATCGATCAACGTCTTCTCTTTTTCCTGTTCGACCGCGTCGCGGGCCTGGTCCTTAGGAGGCTTCGGAGGTCCAAACGGATTCGGCGCGCCCGACGCGATCAGAATATGTCGCGCATGCACCTGCTCTTCCGGCTTGCCGTCCTTGGTTTCAGTCTTCTTCTCGTCAACCTTGATGATGTGATAGCCGAACTGGCTCTCGACGATGTCGCTGACTTGTCCCGGCTGCAAAGCGAAAGCGGCCTTATCAAACTCGGCCACCATTTGACCGTGTCCAAACCAGCCCAGGTCGCCACCCTTGTCCTTGCTGCCCGGATCGGTTGAAAACTCCTTGGCGAGTTTAGAAAAGTCTTCGCCCGCGCGCACTCGCTTTAGTACCTCCTCGGCTTTCGCCCGGGACTGTTTGGTGTCAAGTTCGGGGTGCTTGGCGATGTAAGCGCCGATCTCCGCGTCAGTCGCCTTGGTATTTGGAATCAAAGTTTCTTTGGCATAAGTCGAAGCCAACAGCCGCGATTGTTCAAGCATGATCTGGAGTTCCACGCTGCGCTTTTTGTCGAGGCCGGCCGCCGTGCCGCGCCGCTCGCCAATCATTACCTGGCCCAACTGCTTCCTGATTTCTTTCAGTTGTTCGGGCGGGATTTGTTGGCTGGCCATCATCGGGTTGTTGGCCTGCGCGTCTTTGAGGAATTGATTAAAGCGATCCTCTTGTCCCGGCTCCTTAAAGAATGCGTCGATGTCCGCCTCAGACACGGTTGCTGCGGCGGGATTGCCGGCCTGCGACTCGGTGTAGTTCTGCGAGATCACGATGGCCCGAATCAACTCGAGTTGACGCTTGATGTCCGGACGATAGGCTATGCCCTTTGATTTTGCTTCTTCGGCAACGGCGAGCAATTCGCGCACATTCTTCGCAAAGTCCTTCCGAGCCGCATCATCCGTAGCCAGACGCTGACGCGCCTGGGGCGCCTGATCGGAAGCGATCTGCGTCATGTCGTCGGCGCTCAGATTTACCGCCGCGCTATGGCTGGCCTTTACCTGCCAAACAATTAGCCCAAGTGAAAACAGGATGCCGACTCCGGCGGCAATCCAAGCTTTTGTTGTTGAATTCAAAATAAACTTTTCCTTTCAAATAGCGTTAATTATTATCGTTTTCAACCAATTCTAATAGCACGCCACCTGTCGATGATGGATGAACAAAGGCCACAAGGCAACCGCCCGCACCCTTCCTCGGCTCCTCATCAATCAAACGCGCGCCTTTCTCTTTTAAGTTAGCGAGGGCAACCCGAATATCGTCGACCCGAACGGCAATATGATGAATTCCCGGCCCGCGCTTTTCAAGAAAGCGGGCAATCGGCGAGTCATCCGACGTTCCCTCGAGCAATTCAATGCGCGATTCGCCGATGGGCAACATTGCAACGCGAACTTTTTGATCGGCCACCTCTTCCGGTTCGCTCACTTCCAGCCCAAGCGCGTCACGATAAAACGTCATCGCGTCCTGAATTCCTCTCGTGGCAATTCCGATGTGATCGATCTTCAT
>JAWVEM010000417.1:0-2850 GCA_033856735.1 Blastocatellia bacterium | reverse complement strand
CTCTATCGGCTGCACCGGCCCGACATTACTTTGATGGACTTGCGGATGCCGCAACTGGGCGGCGTCGAAGCGATCACGGCCATTCGAAAAGAGTTTCCGGACGCGCGTCTGATCGTGCTTACCACCTACGACGGCGATGAAGACATCTATCGTTCATTGCAAGCCGGGGCCCAGGGATATTTGCTCAAAGATATGTTCTTCGAAGAACTGGAAGAGGCGATACGAAAGGTGCATGGCGGGTCGCGGCGTATCCCTACTCAGGTAGCCGAGAGGCTGGCCGAGAGAATGGGCAGCTCAGATCTCACTGGGCGCGAGATCGAGGTGCTGGAACAGATCGTGGGCGGCAACAGCAATAAGGCGATCGCCAGCCGACTGAATATCAGTGAAGCAACCGTCAAGAGCCACATCAATAATATTCTCAGCAAGCTGGGAGTAAGCGATCGCACTCAAGCCGCTACTACGGCCTTGCAGCGAGGTCTCGTTCATCTGCGCTAGTCGTGCAAGCCAACAAAGAATGAGCCGCAGATAAACACGGATGACACCGATTAGTACTGGAAACCCGGACAGAACTGGGGCGCAGGCGTCTATTCTGTTCAGCGTTTACCCGATAAATCTGTGGCTCGTTCTCCGGCCATCTCCATCTAAAGTTGTAGACAAAAACCCACCACGAGGGTCATGACAGGGAGCAAACGTCATGTTACCTTCTCCTTCGTAATCACCAATTTCCCGGTCGCGGGTTCTTTGAATCAGGGGTCTCGGTATTCCTACCTAACTTTGTTGCAAAAGCGAAAGACCCTTGTTTCATGCAGTCGAGCCCGCGACCGGGCACTCAAACCAAGCAAGTAACATAGTCAGACAGTAAGTCAGGCTTCATTCGATCTGTTTTTTTCCGGACCTATTAATTCAGTCGTAGTGAGCTTGAAGGAAGTCCTGTATTCGGGCCACTCAATACTCCTTTTGGGATTTTGAGAATGATGCGAGCGAGTGGGCACACCGTCCTCGGCCACCTGTTTCACCAGGGGTGCTCTTACCCGAGATCAGTAACGCCGTCTCGACCTCCATCCATCGTTTCAAGCCGACCAGAGCAGAGGTAACAAGATCATGGGTTTTCCATTCGTTAGGTACGCTAGAGCCGAAAAATCGTGGCGGCTCTTCCTATTTGCCGGAGTGGTGCAACTCCTGCTGTCTTTGATCGCCTTGCCAGTCTTTGCTCAGAGCAATTACGCGAGCCTCGGCGGTACCGTCTACGATCCTCAGCATCAGGCCATCCCGGGCGCTTCCGTGCAGCTCACTTCAGACAGTACCCACGCAGTTCGGCAAATCGTCAGCAACGAGCAGGGTATGTTCCAAATTACAGGCCTGCTGCCGGACCTTTACAAAGTCACCGTGCAGGCCCCTGGCTTCGCGCTCTTCAACCAATCGGTGCGTCTCGAAGTCGGGCAGCCGACGACGCTTGATGTAGACCTGAAGCTCTCTTCGCTGAACACTACCGTGCAGGTTGAGACGCAAACAGCGAGTGTGTTACGGACGACGGATGCCAGCGTCGGTGAGGTGGTAGAGCAAACCTCGATTCGCAACCTGCCTCTCAATGGACGGATGCTGGTCGATCTGGTGCTTACAGTTCCGGGCGCGCACGAAAGCCATGGCGCGCAGGCCGGCGACATGAGCCCTTTGTACTGGCGGCCGGGACAGCGATCGGCGGTTAGCATCGGCGGCAACCGGCCCAACGCGAACTATTTTCTGCTGGACGGAGCTACCAATACCGATCCTACGTTCAATACTCTTAACCTGAGTCCCTCTCCCGACACCGTCCAGGAATTCAAGGTGCAGACGGGAAGTTATACGGCTGAGATGGGCGGCGCCGGCGGCGGCCAAATCAATATCGTAACGCGCACCGGCACCAACCAGTTTCACGGGACCGGTTACGAGTTTCTCCGCAACAATGTGTTCGACGCCCGCTCGTTCAATCAAATGGATTCGTCGGACCATTTGGTAAGAAACAATTTTGGCGGATCGTTGGGTGGGCCAATCATCCGGAACAAAGCGTTTTTCTTTGCGAACTACGAAGGCCTGCGATTAACGCAGGCGGATACGATGATTGAAACGGTGCCGACCGTCGATGAGATCAACGGTGATTTCAGCATGAGTGGCGCAACCATCTACAACCCATTCAGCTCGCACGCAAATCCGAATTTTGATTCGACCAAGCCGCTCAGCCCGAGCAATCCACAGGTCATTCGTGATCCGTTTCCTGGAAACGTCATTCCTACGAGTCTGATTGACAAGAAAGCCCTGCTCTTTCTCACTCAATACGTTCCCCGACCTAACATGGACATGGGAATGAATGGCTGCGGCATGACGATGATGGGAGTGCCGCTGGTCGTGGGGGCCGGCGCTGACTGTAACAACTATATCGACGTGCGCAATGAACACCACCGCACCGATCAAGCGACGATCCGGTTCGATCAAAACCTCAAACGTGGCGACAGCCTGTTCGCGCGCTATTCGTTTAGCAGTGAAAAAGGTTTCATGCCGCAGAACCTGCCCGGCTTCGGCGCCATCCACAACAACCTCTCGCAAAATGGCACCGTGGGATGGAATCGCATTTTCAGTCCCAACGTGGTGAACATGGCCAACATCACGGTCTCACGCCTGTCGATGCATCGCACTTCCGAGAACAGCTTATCCAACGACATTGTTTCTCAACTGGGAATTAGTGGGGTTGGCTTTGGCGGTCAGGGCGCTTACGGCGCGCCTTGGTTCAACGTGCAGGGTTACTCCGGCATGGGCGACACTTATATCGCAACGCCGATGCACGCCTGGGATACGATCCTGGAAGCACGAGACACT
>JAWVEM010000416.1:0-4657 GCA_033856735.1 Blastocatellia bacterium | reverse complement strand
GTCTCGATCAGATTTTTCTCTAGGCCGGATTTGAATGGCGCGAAGCAGGATGCTCAATGTGCCTGGGGATGAACGCCGACATCCTGGAACCGGGCGAACGCTGCGCGTCAACCAGCAATCGAAACTTTGAAGGCCGGCAGGGACGCGGCGGGCGCACGCATCTCGTCAGTCCGGCAATGGCGGCGGCGGCGGCGATCAGCGGACACTTTATTGACGTGAGGGAATGGGAATATAAGTGAGGCGGGTTTGAGCCGGGAGCGCGGACATCCTCTCCGCACAGCTTGCGAAGCAATCTCAACGTTTGTTCGCGCTAGGCGCTCAATGCGGGCGAGACACCCGCGCTCCCAGCATCAACTTGCTCTCTGGCCCAGTTGGGGATAATAGGTTCGACGCCCGAAGAGCGCATAAAGACAAGAAGGAACACCCTAAGCAATGAATCCCTTTCGCAGTCACACAGGATTAGTTGCACCCCTCGATCGTCCGAACGTCGATACCGATCAGATCATTCCCAAACAGTTTCTCAAGCGCGTCGAGCGGACCGGCTTTGGCGAATTTCTCTTCTATGACTGGCGCTTTCGGCCTGATGGCCAGCTCGACCCTTCCTTTCCCTTGAATGAATCGCGTTATCAGGACGCATCGATCTTAATCGCCGGAAAGAACTTCGGCTGCGGCTCTTCACGCGAACACGCGCCGTGGTCGTTGGCTGACTTTGGTTTCCGGGCCATCATTGCACCGTCATTTGCAGACATCTTCGCGAATAACTGCCTGAAGAACGGCCTCTTGCCCGTCACCCTCGCCGATGCCGAAGTAGCGGAACTGATGCGTCGAGCTAAACAAATCGAAGACTATCGCGCGACAGTTGATCTTGAGGGCAAGACGATCAGTGACTCCCATGGTTTTGCCGCGGGGTTCGAGATCGATGACTTCCAACGCCATTGTCTGCTCGCAGGGTTGGATGACATCGGTTTGACGCTCAAGCATGGGAGCGAGATTGCCCGCTACGAGCAAGACCGCCCGTCGTGGATGGAAACATCTCGGGTTTGATTGTCAGCATGATCTTCAGAAACATTTGCCCGCCATCGAACAAATTTCCGCATCCCCTCGTATAGACTCGCGCGGGAGGTTTTCGGATTATGCGCAATCCAGTTTTGGCGGGAATTCTTAGCTTACTGATTCCAGGTTTAGGCCAGATCTACAACGGGCGATTCCTTTTCGCAATCATTTGGATGCTCGTTTTCGGAGTCTCCTGGATCGGATCGGTGGGCCTTTTCGGATGGATCATTCACATCATTTCCGCGTGGTGCGCTTATTCTTACGCCAAAGATAATCCCGTACGCGTGTAAATGTCTTGCTCAGAGTTTAGAAGCGGGCATTGCCCGTTTGGTCGGGCGGTAGCCGACTCTAAACACACGAACTCACAGCTTCAGAAAATTTTCCAGGATCGTGCGGCCATCGGGGTGTTCTTCATCGAAGAGTTCGGGGTGAAACTGGACGCCGAAGAGCGGCCGAGACGTGTGCTGCATTGCCTGGACGTCTGAAACTTGATTGGTCGCGGTGCAGATGAAATCCGCCGGCAGGGATTTGACTTCATCGCAGTGCGACTCCCACACCGTGATAGTTTCCGGCAAGCCACTGAAAATCCCATCGGCAGTTTGCGAATCCAGGTTGACGGTACAGAAACCGCTTTCCCTGAAGGCTCCCTGATAGCCCTCGCCCGGTGCGATCCGCTCAATCAAATCAACCGGCGCGCCGAATGCGAGCGCCATCTGTTGCTGCCCACCGCACACGCCCAGAATTGGTTGCGGCGCACTGCGAATGACATAGAAGATTCCGGCCAGTGATTCCGGCGAGTAGCGGTCCCACGGATGGCTTTGCCCGCTGAGAATAATATGCGAAGGACTGAGCGTCTTCACGAATTCGGGAGTAATGTTGAGAAACGGCTCAGTAACGACCCTCATGTCAGGCTCGATTTGTTGAAGGGCCGAGCGAATCTCGCGGGGGCTCGATCCCTGGCCCTCGATCGTGTTGTCGACAAGCAGAATCATTTCAAATTCAAATCTGAAATCTCAAATTGCAGATATCTATTTTACCTGACGGGGACTAGGGCTCGGCGACTTCTCTGCCGTGCCAGTTTCCTTCTTAACAGCCGCTTCAATTCCCAAACAATACAACTTTCCATTGAACGCTCCAATGTAGATGCGTCCATCCAGCACCGCCGGCGTCGCGTTGACGTTGTCGCCAATCTTTAGTTCCGAGATTTGCTTTCCATCCTCAGCCGAAAGCAGATGAATCCATCCGGCTTTGTCGCCAAAGACGACCCGGCCATCGACCACCGGCGCCGTACCCCAAATAGGTCCGCGAGCCTTGTACTTCCAAACCACTTCGCCTTTTTCTGCGGTCAGGCAATATAAATAATGATTGCTGGCGCCGATGTAGATCTTGCCGTCAAACGCGATCGGGCTGGCCCAGATGCCGATATGTTCGCCGGCCCGTCCCAAGTGAGCTCCATCAGTCGCGAAGTTCCAGACCAGCTCGCCTGTTTCCTGTTTATAACAACGAACTACTCCGTCTTCAGCAGCAGTGTAGACGAAACCGTTTGTGACGGCCGGGGTTGAATCTGAATCGGCGCCAATCCTGGCTTTCCAAATAAATTTGCCGTCAGCCGGATCGATGCAGTAGAGGTCGCCCTCTTCTGTCCCAAGATAGACTCGGCCGTCCTTGATGGTGATGCTGCCTTCAACTGAGCCGACTAGAACTTTGTAGACGAGTGAACCATCCGCCAGATTCAAGCAATAGAAGAAGTGATCTTCGCCGCCAAAGTAGATGCGGTCGCCGACAGCAATGATTGAGCCGTCCACTTCGAAACCGGTTTCGTGATCCCAGATGAGCGATCCGTCGTGCGCGTTCAGACAATAGACGTGATGATCGAGGCCGTTGGCGATGAGCTTGTCGCCGATTAGCACCGGCGTGGCCTTCATGCTGTCTTTGCCGCGGAACTTCCAGATCTCGGCGCCGTCGTTCTTGTTCAGGCAATAGACGTAGCCGTCGGCGGAGGGAAAGAAAACGCGGTCGTCGCGAATCGATGGCTGGCCCGGCCAGGACGTTCCGCCCCAGGGATCCTTATGGAATCGGCCGCTGATCCAATCGGTTTTAACTTCCCAGATGATCTTCAGGTCGCCGTCTTTCCAGGGACCCGTGCCATAAAAATTTCGTTCTGCATTTCCCAGCCACATGGTCACAGCGGTCGGCGGTTTTGGCTTTTCCACGACGGGTGGAGGAGGAGGCGTCACGGCTTTTCCGTTACAGCCAGTTAGCAGGACGGTCGCGTAGATCGTAATCATGAGGCCGCCAAACAGGCGGAGACTCTTGGGGACCGAAAGACTTAGCAACAGGGGATCCTCGCTAAAAACTGAGACTAATCAACGATTACTTTCGCAGCCATTCACCGCTATAAATTACGTCGGCTCGGCCCGTCAACACAACCTCGCCGTCGTCGCGCCATTCGATGGGCAGAACTCCGCCCGGAGCGTGCACGTTTACCTGCCGATCCGTGAGGCCGTTAATAACCGAGGCGACCACCGCCGCGCAGGAACAAGTACCCGAGCTTTCCGTCTCGCCCACGCCGCGTTCCCAAAGGCGCTCTTCGATGTTTCCGCGATCGCGCACGCGCACAAAGATCACGTTGGTGCGTTCGGGGAACCGTGGATGGTTCTCGATCAAAGGACCGAGACGCCGCCAGTCGATCGCACCGAAGTCGTCAACGAAGATGCAGCAATTAGGATTGGCCATCTGCAAAGCGTTCACGCGAAGGGTTTCAATGCCGACCTCGAGGGGATAGTCAACAACGCGATCGAGCGGCTCGTCGGTGAGCATCGGGATCGAAGCGCTGTCGAACCTGGGCTGGCCCAACTCAGACTGAAACAGAAATGATCCGCCAGACCGCTCGAGCAGGTGATAGCGTTTGACGCCGTTCCGGGTTTGCAAACGCAGTAGATCATTCGACCAGAGCTGGTGGTAAAACAAGTATGAAGCAGCGCAGCGCGTCCCGTTGCCTGACATGCCTGCTTCGCTGCCGTCCGGATTGAAAATGCGAACCTGAAAGTCCGAGCTGTCTGCTTCCGAGCGCTGCGCCATCGCGATGCCATCAGCCCCCGCGCCGTAATGACGATTACAGATGCGCCGCGCAAAGTCTCCCAGGTCGTCGACTTCGGCGAGTTGCTCGGCTTCAAAGACAATGTAGTCGTTGCCGTAGCCGTGGAATTTGGTGAAACGAGGATGCGTCAAGGTTTTCTATTGCAGTAAATATTTGCTCAATCGTCGCAGTAGGCGCTCGTGCCGTTCGGATGAAATTGATCCAATTGAACCTGCAATCTGATTACGAGGAATGACTACCAGAAAGCCGAGTCCAATTAAGGATTCATCCTTCAGCCCGCTGGCTTGAAAGTCGGCGTCACGTGAGGAAATCACCTCGTCAAAATCCTTCGTCGCTTGCCGCAATTGCGTGCTCAGGCCACAAACAAGCGGATCTTGGAAGGGGGGCATCTCTCGCAAGATAACCGCAGGGCGATTCTTAACCACGCCGTCTGACTGCGGCAGCGGCACGATGACAACATCACTTTCCTTCATACTCAGGGTTGGGTTCTTTGATTAGATCTAG
>JAWVEM010000415.1:0-8068 GCA_033856735.1 Blastocatellia bacterium | reverse complement strand
TACCGCCGAGGCCTTCGACCAGATCGCAAACCGCGCGAGCGGTGCCTCCCGTGGCCAGCAAATCATCCGCGATAATGACTCGCTGTCCCTGGCTGACTGCGTCCGTGTGAATCTCGAGCGTGTCTTGCCCGTATTCGAGATCGTATGAGATCGAAGTTCGCGCAGCCGGCAGCTTCTTTGGCTTTCGCACCGGCACAAAGCCTGCCCCCAGGTGATACGCCAACGCGGGCGCGAAGATAAAACCGCGGGCTTCGATGCCGACTACGACGTCGATTTTCGCGCCTTCAAATTCCGCCGCCAGGGCGTCGACTGTTTTGCGCAGCCCTTCGGGATGTTGCAGTAAGGTCGTAATGTCGTAGAAATTTATTCCGGGTTTGGGAAAGTCCGGTACTTCGCGAATCAGCTTTTTCAGTTCATCCATGATCTCGTCAGTCGGCCTCTGCTTTGGTCTGATGAAATTAGATCGAGCATCCCGTTTCCGGGTCCGGCATGATATCATCCCCGGCGATCTTCCCAGCTACCTCAGCGCCCGATCAGGAGTTTGTCAGCGTGCGAATTCGCGGCCTGCCTTTACGCATACTCGTATTATTAGCGGCATGTTGGGCGTGCGCGGCGCCGGGATTTGCTCAGGACCAGGGCGCTGCGCGCCAGGCGCCGGAGGTCGTTCGGGTGAACACCTCGCTGGTGCAAACCGACGTCCTGGTTTTCGACAAGCAGGGAAATTTTTTCGAGGGGTTGAAGCGCAATCAGTTTGTTTTGAAGATTGACGGCAAGCCGCGGGACATTTCTTTTTTTGAACGGGTCCAGGCTGGCAGCCGTAACGAAGAAGCTCAACTTGCGGCCGCGCGTGGAGGCTCGAGCGGCGGCGCGCGTCCCGGCGGCGGCGGGCCCGTACCTCTCGATCGCGGGCGCACGGTCTATTTCTTCGTCGACGACCTGCACCTTTCCCCGGGAAGTAACCGGCAGGCGCGGCTGCTGCTCGAGCGCTTTATCGATCGCGAAATGGGCCAGAATGACGAAGCGGCCATCACCTCAACCAGCGGCCAGATCGGATTCCTGCAACAGCTCACCGACGACAAGAGCGTCCTGCGTGCAGCGGCCGCGCGGCTGCTGCCCAGGTCCTTCACTACTAAAGACTCTCAACGGCCGGTAATGACTGAGTACCAGGCCCGCCTGATCGAAGCCCAGAATGAAGATGTATTTTCGTTTTTCGTCGATGAATTGATGCGTTTGAATCCGAATCTCCCACGTAACATGGCCACGGCGGAGATTCAGGGCCGCGCTTCGCAGATTTCTCAACAGACGGCTTATTTAACTAACAGCACGCTCAACTCACTTAAGACTCTGGTCAAGAACTCTGCCGCGTTGCCGGGACGCAAACTGGTTTTTCTGCTCTCAGATGGATTCCTGCTCGACAACTCGGAATCGTATGATCGCATACGCCAAATCGCTTCCGCGGCAGCCGACGCCGGTGTCACAATTTATTCGATCGACACGCGTGGTCTGACGTCAGGAATGCCGGACGCAATGACCGAAGCGCCTTTTGATCCATCGGGCCGACTGACGCGGGGAGCCGCTGGGGAACTCACCGCCTCTCAAGACGGGCTCAACGCTCTGGCGGCCGACACGGGCGGCCGTGCATTCCTCAGCAGCAACGACCTGTCCGCGGCCATCACGACTGCCTTGAAGGAAACTTCCGCCTACTATCTGCTGGCATGGCGGCCCGAGAGTGAGGAGCAACGCAACCAAAAATCCCGGCGCATCGAGGTCAGTATCGACGGACGTTCCGATCTATCAGTCCGCTTTCATCATGGCTTTGGCGACAGTTCACCTGCCGAAACTGCGGCGCAGAAAAAGAAGGAGGGCGAACCTAAAGCCAGGTCGGCCAGCGAACTCATGGGTGAGGCGCTGCGGGGCGCGTATCCGAAGAGCGATCTGCCCGTCGCCATTTCGCTGAACTTCCTTGACCTGGACCAGTTGGGCCCCACGCTCACCACCTCCATCCGCGTCTCGACTACATCAATGGTGCTCGAGGCCCAGGGAGATCAACACGTAGCAGCGATGGATTTGGCCGGCGGCGTCTACGATGATCAAGGCAAACCCGTCAGCAGCTTTAACAGGCACCTGACCATCAAGTCGAAGTCTACCGACGCGAAAACTCCACCCCCGGATAATGTCTTCTATAGCCACTTCTGCACGGTTAAGCCCGGCCTCTATCAGGTACGGATTGCGGCAGTAGACGCAAAGCAAGGCCGGGCCGGGAGCGCCGTGCGCTGGATCGAAATTCCGGACGTTACTTCGAAAGCGCTGACCCTGAGCAGCTTGCTGGTCGGCGAGCGCAAGACTGAATCGGATGCCGAAACCGCTTCGGCTGATGCGTCTGAACCTGGCAAGTCACCGGAGGCCATCCGTCAGGTTTCCCTAAACATCGATCATCGATTCGCCGGCTCTTCCCACCTCCGCTTCCTTACGTTTGTTTATAACGCGAGTGGAAGTTTGGCAGGAGCCGCGCCAACACCAGCGCCGCCGGCCCAGGGGACCTCAACGCCCGAAAATGGTTTGCCGGCGAGTGCGACTACTGCCCCCGCGAACGGTCCCGACCTGGCGGTCCAGGTTCAGTTGTTTCGCGACAACGAACCGGTCATCACGATGCCTTTACACAAGATTCAGATTGACGCCACCTCAGACCTGACGCGACTTCCCTACGCGGCTGAGGTCGCCCTCGACGGACTGCAACGCGGTCGTTATGTACTCCTGGTCACCGTGATCGATCGAGTGGCCAAGGCCAGCGCTTCCCAGAAATTTGGTTTTCAGGTTGACTGACGCCAGCTCGCTCGTGTAAACACGCCCTGCGATTCACTGTTTAAAGCGAGGTCGAGCAAATGAAACGCCGTGATTTTATGATCGGAACGGGAGCGGCCGGCATGGTGCTGGCATCAAACCCATTAACCAGGGCAGCCCTGCCCACGATGCTTGCGCCCAGCGCGATCAAGCCGCTGGTCATCTCATCGGCCAATGGAAATCATTTCAAGAATGGCGGGCCGGTGACTTGCGTGCAGAAGGCTTTCACGATGATCACGCACGGTGAAGACGTGCTCGACTCAGTCATTGCCGGCGTGAACATAGTCGAGCTCGACCCTCTGGATGACAGCGTCGGCTATGGCGGTCTGCCGAATGCCGATGGCGTCGTTCAACTCGATTCGTCATGCATGCACGGACCACGGAAGCAAGCCGGGGCCGTCGCCTCGATCGAAGGCGTCCGCACACCTTCGCTGGTCGCGAAGGCCGTATCGGAACAGACAGATCATCACCTGATAGTTGGAAAGGGCGCACAGGATTTTGCGCGCAGCATGGGATTCAAGATCGAAGACGATCTGAACACGCCCCACTCGCGAGAATTGTGGCTCGACTGGAAACGTCGAATTGATCCTTCGCATTATCTCGATCCGAAAAAGCGGGCCGCGGCGGGCCGGCGCGCCGCAGCCGAAATGCTGGCCGAAGGATTGATCAGGCCAGAAAGCATCTACGGCACGATCAATTGCGACGGCATCAACAGCAAAGGCGAAATCTGCGGCGTGACAACTACCAGCGGCCTGTCCTGGAAGATTCCCGGCCGCGTCGGTGATTCGCCAATTCTCGGCGCTGGTTTGTATGTTGACGGCAGCGTCGGAGCGGCTGGCTCAACCGGACGCGGCGAGGCAAATCTTTACGGGCTTTGTTCGTTCCTGATCGTCGAAGAGATGCGGCGTGGCGCCCATCCGAAGGATGCCGGGATGGAAGCGCTCAAGCGAGTGAGGGCCAATACCGTCGAGAAGCGGCTGCTCAACAGCAAAGGCACGCCCAACTTTTACGTCAACTTTTATATTCTGAACGCTCGCGGCGAGTATGCGGGGGTGACGATGTACGAGGGGTCGAACGCGAAGTTTGCCATCTGCAATGAAAGCGGGCCGCAGACTCTTTCGTGCGAAGGATTACTGCCGGGCAAACCCTCGGATTGAATTGGTTCCAACTTCAATCGAGAATTTCAAATTTCAAATTTGAGATCTCAAGTCAGGAACTATCTAAGATTTCAAGTCTGAGCTCCGGCCCTCTATCCAAACCTTCGCTGACTATCGGGAAATTTCGAACTCGAACGCGGCAGAGTTGGCTACTCGACCGGCTCGAGGATCACCTGTTTCTTTTCGCGCTTCCGCACGAGCGAGAGCACGTGCTTCTTCTGGCGGTTGAACTCCGGGCTAAAGGCCCACACGCCCCGTCGCAAGATGCGCCCGTCGATTGATTCAATCACGTCGCCTTCCTTGAGCCCGCTGCGCGCGGCGATGCTTTCCGGTTCAACGGCTACAACCAGTACTCCATTCTCAGCGCCCAGTTGCGACAGGTTCTTTGGCGAGAGGACCATCGTTTCGACTCCCAGCCCTTCCAGACCGGTAAAGCTCGCCGGCATTGTGGGAAACTCAAATCGATATTCGAAGGCCTGCTGAAACGAACCTCCGAGTTTCACGTCGATCGGAAACGGCGCCGGAGAATTCGGCCGGCGAATCAGGAACTGTACCTGCCGGCCACTGCCTGCCTCTCCGAGCAGCTTGGAAAATTCTTCGCTGTTTTCAATATCTTCCTGATTAACCCGAACGATGACGTCACCCGGATGCAATTTAGCCAGGGCCGCCGGGGTCCCCGGCCTTACTGCGGTGAGCAGAATGCCCAGGTTCTTCTGGAGTAATTCGGGCAATTGATCTTCACGCCACCCATGCGCCAGAAACGCCGCCCGCTTTGCGAACTGCACCGGCTCCCCAACAATGCCGAGCAGAGGCTTGGGCACGCTCGCCTGTCGCTCCAGCACGCGGCGAGCAGCCGCGCGAATCATAGCAGCGGGAACGATGCGCGCGTCGTTGCCTTCGATAGATTCGACGATCCCCAGCGTCTTTCCCGCTTCGTCACAGGCAATGCCGCCAACGACCAGCGGCGAGAGCCCCACGCCGCGTACGGTTAGCCGGTCCGAATTTCCGGCAGTGCTCGTCAGCGACGAGATCCTTGTATTCACCTCGCCTACTTTTACGTAGATGTTTCGCGACGCCGCATCTCCTTCCGGCGACGTGCGCTCGGGCGCGAAAATCTGTACCGCTTGTCCCTGAGTCGCTTCTTTAGCGACCGCTTCCGCAGACCACGGCATGATGACCGCGTTCACCTGCAGAACCGACAGTCCGGTTTGGCCGTCGAGCCCGACATAGCGGGCCCTTAGTTTTCGGCCGTCGCGCGTAATCACCGTCAAGTCCGGCTCTGCCGGCGCCGGCAGCCGCAGGAAACGCGTTGAGCCGGCTGCGGTCGTGCGGGCCTTCACCTCGAAAGGAAGTCCCGGGAACTCGGCGAACTCGAGTTCTGCGCCGGCCTGGGGCAAACGCACGGCGATCGTCTTGCCATCGTCGAGGGCCCAGCCGGCGATAATGCTCGCGTGCGCGTCGCTCGAGATCGAATCAGGATCGATGGTGTAGACGGTTCCCGGCTCGCCTTCCTGCCGCAGCAGGAGCCTAAGCATCTTGACGCCGCTCAAACGATGCACAATGGTCACTACCTGCGGCGCCACCCTGGTCTGGTCCGCCACAACCGTGACCGTCGCGGGAGCTGCCGGCCTTCTGGGCAGCCGCCGAGGCTGTTGTATTTTTTCCGGCGCCGGCGATTGCACCGCGGAAGGTGTCTGCACAGTGGCGGCGGCGGGCGCGACTGTTTGCGCCGCGCCCGTGTTGGCCAGACAGACCAGCGCCGTGCCGGCTATCGACCACCTCAACCCTCGATTAAAAAACGCTTTCATAGTCTGGCTTAACATTCCTCCTACCAACTGCGGCTGTTGGTGGCGCTGACCGGGATCCGATTATCAACCAGCCGCTGCGCGCCGAAGCTTACCGGCGGCAAAGAAATCCTGCGCGTCTCGCCACGATCGTCCTGCATCGACACGACCATCGGTCTGAGCGGTGCGCTGAGAGAAACCTCGCCTGCCCTTTGTTCGATCTGTTTGATTGATTCCGCCGGCGATGCACCGTAGTCATTGGCGCTTATGCCAGGGCCGGAAGCAATACTGCTCCCTCGAAAGGCGACTGCGGTTCGATTCTGATGCACCGCTGGTCTCACCTCTTCGACGACTGGAGTCACGGCGGCAGCGATCTGTTCCGGTGCGCGAACTTTCTCGTTGCCCTCCGACGGACTTGAAATTGCGGGGACCGGCTGCGATGCGATCGCCGGTGGCTGACTCGTATTTCGATTAGTAAACCAGGCCAGGGACAAAGCGAGCACCACAACCAACGCAGCGACAGCGATTGCCGGAGCGCCGATTACAAAACGAAAGAGGAACGGCTGCCGCGCGCCGGTTTGCCGCTCGTTCGCCAGGCGCGCTCGCAGGCGCAGGTCAAAATCTCCGGGCGCGGCGACCGGCTCGAGACTGCCGACCAGTTCGCGCAGGGCGATTCGCTCCGCGCGAAAGTCGCGACACGACGCGCAGGACGCGACATGCAATCGCGCTTGATCGCTCAACGTCTGATTCAGTTCCGATTCGTCAATTTCTCGCCGCGTAGCGCGGCATTCTTTCCCATTCGTCATGGCACCACCTGGATATAATTCCGCATCTTGTCCCGCAAAAAATTACGGGCACGGTTGATACGCGACTTCACCGTTCCCTCGCTCGTGCCCAAGATCGACGCGATCTCTTCGTAGCTCTTCCCTTCCACATCACGCAGCACGAGCGGCGCGCGATACTTCTCCGGCAAGGTACTAATGGCCCGCTTTACTACCGCCCGCTTTTCCAAATCGACGAGACTGACGTCTTGCAGCGGCCGATCGTCGGGGGCATCAAAATCGCGGGCCTCCTGACCATCGTCGGAAGAGAGCAAACCCGTCAGCGACACCAGTCGCCTGCGCTTGCGTTTGCGCAACTCGCTGATCGCGAGGTTTGTCGCGATGCGATAGATGTACGTCGAAAACGCGTGCGTCGTCTGATAGCGCGCGGCCGCGCGATACACCCGCAAAAAGGTCTCCTGGGCCAGATCGACAGCGCCATCGTAATCGTTAGTCATGCGATAAATGTAACTAGTAATCTGGTTGCGATACCGACGAACCAATTCGGCAAACGCATCTTCATCGCCCGCCAGCGTCTCTTCCAACAAGACATGATCCGACGTCTTCTGGACCACGACCGGCGAAGGCATTGCGGCGGCGAAATCCAACTCCTCAATCGAAGTTAGCGTTCTCATCGGGCAGGCAGGCTTCTCAATCAATTCTGGCGTAATTTCGAACTTCCCGTACGGTTCGTGCGAGCGAATTATACACCGGCCCGCGACCGCCTCGGCAGTAGACACGCCCTGTCTGGTTTTTAGTTCCGAAAAAATGCGTTTTGGCAGGCGGCCGTTCCTAATGCGATCGGATCGAGGTCCGAATCCGGCCGGCCCGTTTCATTAGCACTGACCCTTCAGAACCTCAAAGATGGATTAGGGAGAGAGGATAACCGCCAGTTCAGTAATTTCTGCGCGGGCCGAGGCGCTTAAGGAGTTGCGGGTGAAGTGGGTGCTTCTGGATTTTGAAACAGCGAGTCCTCCATCTTGACGCCATAGGTGATGGTAAGAATGCGTGTCTCCAGCGTTGGCTTTCCGTCTTCGAGCAACACAGTTCGGAAAGGCACCTGAGTGTTCTGCGCCACTCGATATTCATAGAAACGCCTGGTGTATTTAACCGCCGCAGTTGAGCCAGGCGGCGTCTCTTCATAATCGAGCCATAGAACGCGAAAGGTCTTAGCGCTCACGAAATATCGCGTACGGTGATTTGCTTTGTCCGTTAGATCTATCACATAGACGTCGATGCCAAGATGTTTGTCTTTACCTGCCGAACTCAGTTTGGATTCGTTTTCTTTGTAACGCAGTAGCGCGTCAATGCTGTGGGCTTGTTGAGAAATGAAATCGGCCGTGGCGTCTGCGCGCGGCGTAAAGACTGACCCATTGATAATGCCGAAGATGCGGCCGCCAACGGAAACCAGCGAGTAGTCCGTCTGCGGCGACTTGGTATCAAGACGGATTTTATCTTTTTCGGA
>JAWVEM010000414.1:0-4327 GCA_033856735.1 Blastocatellia bacterium | reverse complement strand
ATCCAGGAAGCGCGACATCGCGCCGACGTAATCCTGATCGAACACCGGCAGATTGCTCAGCGTCTGTTCACTCAACGCGACCGTGTCTTTGTTATCGCCAGCTTCGGTGCTGATCTGGGCCGGCGTGCTGGTGACCGTTGTCTCCTGCCGCAAACTTGCAATGGCCAGAACGACCTGGAGCGGAGCGAGCGCCACAGAACCGACGGTCACATCAATCGTGACCGGGTCGAAGCCCTCGTAGTTGACCTGGACTTGATACTTGCCGGAAGGTGTTGTCTTGAACTGAAAATTGCCGGATTGATCGGTGGTGGTGGACTGCTGAGCGAAGTTGGGCGCGCTCAGTTGGACCCGCGCCCCCACAATGGTCGCGCCGGCCTGGTCCTGGACCCTGCCGGTGATTGACGAACGCCCCGACTGAGACTGAGAAAAACCAAAGACAAAACTGCCTAAGATGAAAGCTGCGAGCAAACCCAAACGGCACATTAATCCAAATACTCCCTATTGTGATCAGACGGTGTCAAAGGATGACAATGAGCTTAACAAGTGGTGGATTCAAGTTGAAGCCGCCGCGTCACCCTCGGGCTCCAGAGTTGAATGGCTAATTCAGCGGCAGGGGCCTAAGTTAGCGGGTGTTTGGAGTATGCCTGGTTCCCAGGTTAAGCCACCGATCAGCCTAACGGACTTTGGTGTTCAAAACCTTGCCGTCGACATCGAAGGTCAGACTAATCCGCTGCTTTCCCTGGCGCGCGCTGACTTCATATTCGATCTTTCTGCCTTGCGTCGTTTTCTCAGCGCTGGTTACGACAGCCCTCGGATATTTCGAGTGAATCAATTGCTGAGCGGCCGCGGGCAAGTCGGTTGCGGCGATGGTCTCTTCGATTTCCGCGACAGTGCCATCGGCGTTGTATAGAAGGTCGCGCTTCGTGCTGCCATCCTTGCTTTCGATCTCATAGAAGGTCTTGCCATTCTCTTTCTCCTTCGCATAACCACTGACGGTAGCGTTCGGATAAGCCGACTTGAATGCGGCGATGACTGCGGGTGGCACATCCTTCTCACGTATCTTGGCTTCCTGAGCCGAAATGGAAAAGCTTGTCGCCAAAATGCCAAACGCGATTAGAATCAAACGTCCGGAGTTGTTAGTTGTGAACTTCATTGGTTTTCTCCTCTTAAATTGATTGTCCTACAAATTGTCTCGAAGCTAAAACGGCTCGCTGAGGCGTTCAATCAGATGCTGGAAAGACTGGACCAGTCCTTCAAACAAATCCGGCAGTTCACGCTAGTCGCCTCTCATGAACTCCGCACGCCCCTCGCGATCCTGATGGGTGAAACAGAGCTAACGGGTCAACAACCTGTTGGCTCACGAAGCATGTACGGCAACGCTGGAAGTTCAGAACTCGCTCTGTAGCCCTGTCAGAATCACCTTGTTGGCGGTTCTTGTATGGTGTTCCTCGGCGCGGCGTCGTTCTTTGAATTCGTTAACCCAAAGCTTGATACTGCCCGTGATTTCTCGCGTGCTCTGACGACTGCCTGGGTCTAGTCGGCCGCCTTCCGGCGCTTTCGCGATCTGATCTCCACGTTTGATAACTTTAATCCTCGGATTCATGACTTCTCACCTGGTTGGTTGTGAATCGGCTTGATCGCTTGCCGATTACGGAGCAACGACAAACTCGATGGTATTTGTTTTGATCAGCGGACCATCACAGCAATTCAATCGGCGCTGATCTGTAAACGTATACTTGCCCGGCTGCAGCGGCTCATACCACGCGACATCGTTGATCGACGATGCCCCTTTTGACAAAATGAACCAATCGACAACCGTAGGCTCGTTTGGGCGCAGCATGATTTGCTGAGGCAGGTTGTCCTCATTACATGTCTTGTCTTTCTCCATCATCTGTATCGACGATTGCTGAAATGAAATGTATGGCACCGGCTTGCCGTCCTTTAAAAGCTGCGGCCGATCCTGATAGAGCGCGCCTGTCTCACAAACTGAGACCGGCTCGCTGCCGGTATTCGTCATAGTGATGACGACGGGAACGCGCTCCCCCACCCGATAGGTGTCTTTCGCGGGCTGATACGGTACTCCACCGGTTGCGATGCTGATCTTGATCTGACTGCTCTGCTCGCCGATAGAGTTCGATGGCGAGTTCGACTGTTGTTGAGCTTTCGCTGAAACCAAATCCGGTCGATTTGCGCGCGGGATGCATGACAACATCATCAGTAATACTAAAGCGGTAATTCGCATGTCTCCTCCTGCTCAGAAAAACTTTTCTTTCAGCCCTCGCCTGTTATTCCGCACTTCCTATAGCAAGAACTTCGCCACGAGTTCTCAGTAATGGTTCGGGCCTCCCTGCTGTGTTGACTTGCGACTCGCAGAAATTCATCTGACCAAATAGCGACGGATGATTAATTATGGTCACGCTCTCCCAGGACGGACGGCACTCTCAATCGCAAAAACCACGAAAAGGCGATCGCGCAAGCGGCGGGTAACTTTGGCCTGCGTCTTGCACTCACGGTGTTTCGGCATGTTGCCTACTGATTCTAAAAGGAGAAATTGAAATGAAAGTTTTTCGTGTTACAGTCGCCGGTGCTCTGGTCCTATTCGCAGTCACCGCCGGCTTTGCTATGTCTGTGAAGTCAGACTACGAGAAGAGTTTTGACTTCAGCCAATTGCACACCTTCGTCTTCAAGACAGACCGGACCAACAATGACCCGCTCAGTACCAATACACTCGAGGCCGGGAGGATCCAGAACGCGCTAACCGCGCAACTGGAAACGAATGGGTTCAGTCAAGCGATGCAAGATCCGGACTTTATCGTCGCGTTCTACTCGCGCACAAAACAGAAGACAGCGGTCCAAAGCTCGGGGTTTGGTCCCGGCATTGGTCCTGGATTCGGTTTCGGCCGGGGATTCGGTTGGGGCTACGGAATTCCAGGGCGCGGGCGTTGGCGCTGGGGGTATGGGCCTGACATCTGGACTTCCAATTACACTCAGGGCTGCGTGATGGCCGACATCATCGACGCGCGAACCAACAATCTCGTGTGGCGCGGTAGAGTAACGGACACAGTTAACGGAATTGGCCAGTCTGAGAAGCAATCCGATCAGGCCGCGAAGGACCTGGTCAAGCAGTTCTTGAAGGACGCAAAGAAGGTCGACAAGAATCTGGACAAGAAGAAAGCATAGTAGTGGACTGCTCGGATCTGCGGAAGAGTCCCACCACTCTTCTCGCGCAGCCCTCACCACCTTGGATCACCCGTGGCTAATACGATTCTTCATCGAGGTCGAATCCGTGATCGACGCCACTTGATGCCTCCTTGTTCAGGTATCCAAAGTAGTATTAGATAACTTGAAGATGCTCCAGGCCAGGCCCAAGGTTCGCGGAAGTATTTTGAAGAGAGATTCGCACAAACAGAAAAAGGAAGGCGATAAGACTGTCGTCACGAGGCGCGAGTTGTTCTCAATCTTCCTGAAGGCCGGGTTGGCTTTCGGCGGCGGTCTCGGGATTCTTGCTGTGCTGGAACAGGAACTTGTCAGCAAGCGTCGCGCCGTCTCCAGGGACGAATTTCTTACTATTTACGGCATCGGTCGGATCGTTCCCAGCGGAACGATGACGGCGCTGGCGGTTGCTTATGGCTACAAGTTCTGCGGAATGTCGGGAACCGTTATCGCGCTCACGGCTCTCAGCCTTCCGGTCTTCGTCCTGACCATCGCTCTGACAATCGCTTACCACTATCTCAGGAACAGCCGCCTCTTCGATCTATTGCCGGTGACAATTATGCCCGCGGCGCTTGCGCTGATCGTCGTTGCCGCTCTCAAGCTGGGGAAAGACGCCTTCCGTCCGTCGCGGGAATTCCTTATAGCCGGCGCAGCCTTTGCTCTCGCGCTCTTCCTCCGGTTCAACCCGGCATTAATTCTATTGGCGGGCGGCGCCCTGGGCGCATTCGTTTTCCAGAAGGATCGAGAAGACACTGTCACCGAAAAGAAGGACGCGAACAAATGAGTCTCTGGAGGCTAACGCTACTGATCGCGCTTTTCAACCTAATGACCTTCGGCAACGGTCCCGTCATGATTCCTTTGCTTCAGACTCACCTTGTAGACGGAGTTCGCGTGCTGACCGAGGATCAGTTGCTCTATGCCTTCACCATCGCCCGGGTGACGCCGGGGCAAGCGAACTTCTACGTTGCCAGCCTTGGCTACATGCTGTACGGGATGCCCGGTGCGATAGTCGCAACACTCGCCATCATCCTACCGGCCTATGTAATGATCCCGCTGCTGCATGGCTATGAACACTTGCGCAACTCGCGTTGGATCGAAGGCTTTACGAAGGGTC
>JAWVEM010000413.1:0-12405 GCA_033856735.1 Blastocatellia bacterium | reverse complement strand
CTGAATATGAAAACATGACTTACTCCTGCTTCAAGGACGCCACCGGCGACTGGATATGCAATCAGACCGGCGGTCGGCAGGGCAGGCCGCAGCGCACGCGGAAATGATCGCTTTCGTAAGCTCCTCAACTTGAATGGCAGCATCCCGTCGCTACCGCTCCGGCTTCTGTAATAGTATACGCAGTCGGTGATATGAAATACGCGGCACAGGCAATACTGCACACTCGTGGCGCGGATTCATACGGTGCAAGCGATACGCTATACACGTTTGAGCATTACCGCGACGCTTATACGGCTCTATTGAGAGACGCGGCGCGTATAGTGCTCGCGCCTGACGATACGGCTCACGCTGCTTATGATATCGCATACCGTCGTAGTGCAATCATATACGCGCTTGATTCTTAGGGTTGGGCGCGTGGTGATATGAGCGGCGCTTCCGGTGCTTTATTCCACGCTGCCTTCGATGGCAAATTGAGTCCTCACAAAGTGCTTGCACAACCTCCCTGTCTGGCGTAATATCCGCGCCGTTCGCTCGTTCTCAACATTCCTTGCAACCTACCAAAAAGGAGTATTCTCGCTATGGCTAAGAACGAAACAAAACGATTAAGACCGGCGGCAAGTGCAAACCAACAAGGACAGCTTTGCGGCCTTGAAGAATATCGCGGATTACGCTCCAGCAAATCCCGCATATACGGTCGCCAAGATCCAGACTTCCGAGACCGGACTGAACAATAAGGCGCAGCTTGAATCTCAGGCCAATGCTGCGGCGGCTGCGGCGCGCGACGACTCGGTGGCTAATGAGTGGGAGCATCACAACCTAATGCTCGGCGCGCGCGACCAGGTGGTGGCGCAGTACGGCCGCGACTCGAACGAAGCGCAGGCCGTCGGGCTGAAGAAGAAGTCTGAATACAAGACGCCCGGCCGGAAAAAGACTCCGCCGGCGAAGTCGTAGAAGAAACTTCCGCCGCGAACCCTGTGCGGTTGGCGCCATTTCATGAAATCAATTCCCCTTGGGGTAGCCGGGCCCGCGGCTATTCCAAGGCTGTGTCCCGATCGCCCTTCGCATTAGTTGTATGCGAATGCCGAAACGCGACACACGACAGCGGCTAATGCTTACCGAAAGCAGCACAGGGTTTGGGATTCGAATCGCAGTCCAGTGCGATTGAGTGGATGTAGTAATGCCGGATTGACGGTATTGTGAAGCAGTTTGACGTCTAATTAGTAGTTGGGCGCTAGTGCCCTGTCACTCTAAGACTTTGGAGGGATGCAAAATGAGCGAGAGAATCGTCAATATACTGAACTCAATCAAAACAACAGGTTTGCCAGACTATCTCAAGGAGTTTCAGCAGATAAGCGAAGATACATTTGATCTTCAAACCACGCTTTCGGACTTCAGTCATCAAACACGTTTGAGTTTTAATGGGTTAGACTCCGCGTATCTTTGGATATACCTCACTCATTTGTTCGGTTATCTTGACCCTCTCACCACGACAGAACATTTACAACACATTCTTTCGCTGAACAACGAATCGTATAATGGGTCTGGAGCGTTCATAGCTGTGGCCCATAACACGACTAATAATATTTTCCAGGTTACCCTGCGCTCCCATCAGATATTCTTGACTAAATGGCGCGATGAAGAGATTGCAGATGCTGTTGCCACCTTACTGTACAATATCCTCGTGACTGTTGGGATTTCTGCGTCAAACGCCGTTAGGGCGTTTGACGTAAGTGAAGAAACTGATGAAAGTCTCGTAGCAAAAATGCGCAACAGGTATGGACGATCATAACGCAATTTGAAAACTCTCAGAGGAGATGACTCTCATGGCTGACTGCAAGGGTTGTAACGGAACTGGAAAGTGCTCGAAGTGTCACGGAACAGGAAAATCTGAGCATACGTTTACCTCATATACTTGCTCGAAATGCGGTGGTTCAGGTAACTGTACGGTCTGTGGAGGTAAAGGCAAAAGCAGAACGTAAGACAGTCCTGGCTAATAGCGCGATTCCTGAATGACGGGGTGTGGATTGAACGTCGCGTGGTCCACTGCAGGCGCGCCCAACAAATCGTTGGACCGGAGCGGCGGTTGCGCGTTTTGCATCATCATTGGTCCGGCGTGACTTGATTGAATTCGCGCCGCCCGGTCAACTCCGCCGTTGGGTTGCTTTTGTTTTTGAAATGCTCAAGCTCGTTTCGATGATCTCAGTCGTGTTGCTTGGTAGCGTGGTGGTTGCTCATGGCCAACAAACATCAAGCGCGATACTGTCTGACGCCGACAAGACTGGCATAATCGAATCCGTGCTCGACCTTGAGCTGCGGAACCAAAACTCTTTCCCTGATTTCGACAACGTCAAATACGTATCTTCCGACAACATCGAATTCATCGCACCGTCTCAATTGTCGAAGCATGGCTTTACACTCGTGGCCGCGAACCAGTTGTGTGAATTGCAAACAAATCGCGTCGTCCAATACTTGCTGTTCAAGACCATCCCTGCAGGTGACGATGTCATCGACGTCCTTGTCTCACACGTAAGGGGCGGTCGGGCTTGTTTCGGTGGTCGCTTCTACAGCGAGCGGAGCTACAAGTACGAAGCGAGACGAACCTCTGGTGCGTGGACAGTACAACTAACCCGAAGACCGATGCCGCCATTTTTCTCGGGGCGTAAAAGTTCTAACGCGGCGCGTCGAACACCATGACGAATCTCAACAACTCGTTGGACCGGAGCGCGTTCAGTGGGCTTCTCATCGACAACTTGCGCCTATCGAGGTTGCGTGCGCGCCCGGTCAACTCCACCGTTATGCTGCTTCGCCGTTGGTGGGTAGACTTATGACTATACCAATCATTGCCACCACCCTCCGCGCCCTGTGGTTCATTGCTGAAATGGCCCAAAAGACTCATGCTGCTCGTCATAAGTTCACCCCTCTCAAAAATCGGGATAGAGGATCACTGAAGATATTTATGGCGGCAACATTGGCGGTGCCCGCGGGCGTTATCGTCGGGTTTACTAAAGTCGGGCATATTCAGAGCGAAGGTAATGTTTTGGGGGTTGTCGGCATCGCCCTGATGCTGACGGGGATATCGATTCGCTGGGCGGCCATCTACACTTTAGGCCAATACTTCACCCGCACCGTCACCATTTTGCCGGGGCATCGGATCGTTCGGGGCGGATTGTATAAACATCTGCGTCATCCGTCTTATACTGGCTTTTTGCTTGGCGATCTGGGCTTAGGGCTAGCATTATCAAATTGGCTCAGTATGGTTATTATCTTTGCCCCTCTTCTAGCGGCAACGTTGTACCGCATCAGGATTGAGGAGCAGGCTCTGTTAGAGAATTTCGGTGACGAGTATTTTGCCTACGCTCAAGGCACAAAGCGCCTGATCCCAAAGGTGTATTGATGGTTCGTTTCAAGGCCGCATAACAAATCGTTCGACGCGAGCGGCGGGAGCGCCCTCTCAGCTAGCGTGCTGCGGCGAAGGGTGCTTTGATTCGCGCCGCCGCATCAACTCAGACGCGGATGTCTGACGTTTGACCTGCGAATTCGCTTCCGAAGCGCTACGACTAATATTGAAGTTAGCGTATTGAAAGATAAGGAGAGCTATGAACGCAAAAACTAGTCTGTTTGCAGCGGCAATTGTCTTGTCGCTGTTGCTTGGATTGACGATCTACGCTCAGCAAAAGAACGGGACCAGAGTTGCCTGGGAATATCATGTATGGAGCTTCAGCAACTGGCAGGAGGCTACCGGGAGACTCAACGAGGACGGCAATCAGGGTTGGGAACTCGTAACTGTAACGGAAACGCCTATAACATACTGGGGCGGCGTTGTTCGAAGTGGGTCTGTTACTATTTATCTTAAGCGGGCCAAATGAATTTGGTCGATTCCGCATCGCGACAGCGACATCCAACAAATCGTTGGACGCGAGCTGCGTTAACTCAACCGTTGGGCGTCGGATAGCGACCATTCGCGTCCGACTCGATTCGGAGGATCAGATGAAGAGAGTAACTGGTATTGGTGGCATATTCTTCAGCGCGAAGGATCCGAAGGCACTCGGTGCCTGGTACAAGACTCACCTGGGCATTGACGTACAAGACTGGGGTGGTGCAGCCTTTGACTGGACCGACGCCGAGGGCAATCCGACCAAGGGAACTACGGCCTGGTCCGTTGAAGCAGTTGGTGACCACTTCGCTCCAAGCAAGTCGACTTTCATGGTCAACTATCGCGTGGAAGACTTGGCAGCGCTTCTTCAAGCGCTCCGCGATGAAGGCTGCGACGTGCTTGAGAAGACGGATGACTCAGAGTACGGGAAGTTCGGGTGGGTCATGGATCCGGAAGGCAACAAGGTTGAACTTTGGCAACCACCGGCCGGGCAATAACCCTCGTGCACGTGGCAGCAAAGCCGACGCCTCACCCCTAGCTCAAGCGGGGCGACGACGGTCATTGCTTAAGATTGAACTGTTTCACTCATATGGAAGGAGGCACACAAAAGCTTACCCTCCTACTCATGTCGTCAATTAACTAAAACGAAAAGGAGCCAACATGAGACTGCCCACACTATCAGATTTCCAATCCACCGGCTGGGATGTCAATGACCCCAAGATCCTGGCCCTCGTCGACAGCATCCTGGCGCAACAGCAGGATCTATTCACCAAGCACGGAATCACGAAGGACATCCACATCGTCCACATGATGGCTCAATTCAGCCATGAATGCGGCGAGGGGAACGACCTGACTGAGTCCCTCAATTACAAACCAGCAGCTCTGTTGAGCCAGTGGCACAAGCACTTTACCCCGGCCCAAGCCATGGCTTATGGCCATACGGCAGATCATGCTGCCAACCAGAAGATGATTGGAGAACTCGCTTACGGCGGACGTATGGGCAACGATCCGCCCCCATCGGAGGATGGATTCAGATACCGAGGGCGAGGCCTTATTCAAACGACCGGCAAGGAAGGCTATGCGGCACTTGCGGCGCTCACCGGTCTGGATCTGGTTAGCTCCCCAGAACTGGTAACTGATCAAACCCACGCACTAGAGTGTGGCGTCATTGAATTCGTTCATTACCCAAACATGCTTGCTCACTGTGAGGCGGACGATCTGCTGGCTGTTTCTTCTCTAATCAACGTCGGCCAAGTCGTCAGCGACCCGAATAAAGTTGTTGGCTACAAAGATCGAGCAGCGCAGCTTAAGCTGTGGAAGCATCAGTACGGATTGTAGGTATTAGCGTTTTCAGACAGAGAAGAAAACGAAGTATTCGAGTCGGATGGGGACAACATCTCTTCTCTGATGGCCAACGTCGAACAAATCGTTGGACCGGGGCGCGGGTCGCGTGTTTCTCAACTTGATTTGAGTGAATCGAAGGTTGGTTGTAATCGCCGCGGCCGTTCAACTCAGCCGTTCGACAGCTCCCGGATTACCAGACGATGCGCAAGCGTTTGATACCAATCGATCTTATTGCGCTGCTGTTTTTGGCGCTTGCGATATTCTTTCCGTGGCCTCGCGGTTTGCACGACTTCAAGAGTTGGGCCATGCAAATAATCGTAACGAACGTTTCTCTGCTCGCGATGGTGCTACAGTTTGTATTGAACGCCACTTTATTTAGTAAACCAGTGCGGTATTTTCGCTTGGCGCTCGATGGGCTGGTGCTCGTAATTGCGCTTCTCTGGGAGCTCAACTTGTTAATTGGACTACAGGGAATGTCATGACAGACTCAGAGCGGAGGGCGATGTCGAACAAATCGTTGGACGCGAGGGCCGAGAGCGGGTTTCGCAACTGGCTTCGTGCTGCGCAGGTTGCTTTGATTCGCGCCGGCCGGTCAACTCAACCGTTGGGCGGCTTCCCGCTCTATGACCGAAAGCATTGACGGATTGTTGGATTCCTAGTAATTTTTGCACGTTTAACTAGGAGGCTCAGGTGAATGAAGAAACAAACTTTTCAGACCATATTAATTTTCACTCACTTCTGCTTGATGATGATCGTTTTCGGCGGCGCGATTATGGAAACCTTTATCAATTTCCCGAACTGGTTTCATAATATTCCGACCTCGCTCGATGCTGCGAAAAACTTTTTGCAGGCGAGAAATCCAGGTCAATTCTTTCAAACAATCTATCCTCTGGCAATCCTCACGGGAATTGCGTTTGTGATTCTTGGCTGGAAAATCAAAACTGCGCGCAACTTTATCCTCGCTGCCTTGGTTTTGTCAGTCGGTTTAGAAGTCATCACATTCGCTTTTATCTATCCTTTGCTCAGAACCATGATCGTTGACGGAACGGCAGTACATTCGGTAGACGTTTTGAAGCAAACGGCACAGCAATTTACAACATTAAATTATATACGAATGTTTTTTTTCTTTATCGCTGAAATGCTTTCGTTGATTGGTTTATGGAAATTCACCCAGCACACAGCTAATCGCGCCATCTAACAAGTCATTCGAGCGGAGCGCGGGATGGCGTGCCTCTCAAGTAGCTCTGTCCTAGTTTCCTTATGTGCCGCAGCCAGCGCCCGCTCAATTCAACCGTTAGATTGCTTACTCATGAAGTCGTGGAAATTTTGGATTCTGACCGCGGTCCTCTTCGGTTTGACGCCGTTTTTTCTGTTTCTGGGTTTGGTTTCCGCGGGCGCGGGCGAGGGCAACTATTTCCTTGCAAAGATACTGTTCCATAACAAATCGTCGCACAAGGAGCGCGGGTCGCGGGTTTCGTAACTTGATTGATTGAATCGAAGCTTGGATGTAAGGGCCTCGCTGGGTCAACTCAATCGTTATGCGCTTATTCTCATTCCCACGAACTGCGTTTGTGCTGCTGCTCTTCCTGCTTACGCCGGTTGCGGCGCAGCAATCGAGTGCGCCCGATTACACACACGTGACTATCACCATGAAGGCGGAGGGTGGCCCCTGTGGTTGCGTCCCCGCCAACCAGGACGATCTCAGTTGCTGTCCGGCTTATTCCGTTGCGGTCGACGAAAATGGGACGGTCATCTATAACGGCCTCGGCGGCGTGAAAACGCGAGGTGAAAGAGTGCATTCGATACCGGTGGGCGCTGTGCGCGACCTGGTGGCCGACTTCTTTCGAATCAACTTCTTTTCGTTACAGGATCGGTATAGGTCAAAGACGCTGCCGGACGGAAATTCTCAAACCGTCGACCACGCTAACGCGACAACCATCTCGATTGATGTCGACGGCAAAAAGAAAAGCGTTTACATTTTTTATGGCGCTCCTGATGAACTCATTGACCTGCAGCGCAAACTCTATGACATTACGCAAATTGCTCAATACGTCGGACGCGCATAACAAAGCCTTGGACCGATTATGAATTTATTCCAGGCTTACCGACGCTGTTTGCTTCGAGCGCAACCCAGGACAGTCGCTGGAGCGGAGCGTGTTTTCGCAACTTGATTGCCCGCCCGCTACCGCACGCGGTTCTGACATAGATGTAATCGCGCCGGTCAAATCAGACGTACGGCGCCTGCATTGTCACAGTATCGAGTTGCTATGGAGTCATATGGAACCAGGACGAATTAGTGCCATCTTTCGTTACCCAGTTAAGTCAATGGCCGGTGAATCACTGGATGTTGCCAGGCTAGGTTGGCATGGCATTGAGGGTGATCGCAGGTTAGCTTTTCGGCGACTCTCTGACAAAAGTGAGCTCCCATGGCTGACCGCGAGCAAATTACCGCAGTTGCTCCTCTATAAACCGTTTCGCCTCGACCGCGACGCCAACAGTAAGAATGGCGAGCTGCTACCGACGCACGTTCGGACGCCGGACGGGCAAGAGTACGAACTCGGCAGCAACGAACTACGGAAGGAAATTTCGAGCCGGCATGGCAGTGATGTCGAATTGATGAATCTCAAGCATGGCATCTTCGACGAAGGCTGTGTTTCGGTAATCAGCATGGGCACAGTGCACTCGGTCGCGCGGGAATCAGGCCGTGGCGTGGACCTTTGCGACCTGCGCAGATTTCGACCAAACGTTGTGATCGAAACCGACAGCGGTGAGCCGTTTGCGGAAGACAGATGGGTGGGCCGGACGTTGATGTTCGGTGACGGGAACAGCGCGGCAGCCCTCAGGGTGACGATGAGGGATGAGCGATGTGTCATGGTTAATCTTGACCCGGACACAGCCGAGCGAGATGCTGCAGTGATGAAGACCGTGGTTCGTTTGAACGAGAATTACGCCGGCATATACGGGACGGTAGTCAGGGCGGGCGAGCTTCGTGTCGGTCAAGTCGTGAGCCTGGGAGAGTAGGACACAGTGAGGCGTATCATCGTTAGGCAGATCCCATCGGATATTGATCGGGAGCTAAGGAAATGAAACTGAGAAAGTTTACAATAACCGTTCCTGGATTCTTCCGCAGAGATATTACAATAACCCTGCTTGGATTCATCGGCTTCGGAGCCGGCATAGGCATCATCTTATGGCGTGCTAAGTCAACCTTAGAGAGTCAACGCTTCATCAGTAGCCCGGAGTTTTTTGTGTGGCTCTTATTGATCGGCGCGCAAACTGCGCTGTGGTTTGCCATTGTGATTCCGCTAGTCGAGTTATTGCGAACGTTGTCATTCGACAAGAGAATTCTTCCTAAGTGTGGTTTGTATGCTTTGGGCTTTCTGCTTCTGTTAGCGGAGTCTAAGTATTCTCGACCTGAAGTTCATCCCCTTGCATACCAGACGATAAAAATGCCGCTTATTAGTGTCATCGGATCAATTGCGGGAACCTTAGCCATTGTGGGGATCTGGTTGGTTCAAGCAGCCTCAGAGAGGATGGAACGCCGACTCGAATCCGGGGCAGAACATACGAAGGAAGTTAAGATTTTTCTAAGTCTCCAGACAAAGTTGGAACGATTTTTATTAGCGGCAGGAATAATAGTCGGAGCTGCTACATTAGCCGCTGGCGGGCTACGCAACGCCACGCTCGCTTATGAGAAAACGGCCCCATTCCCGCGTGAAAATGTCCTGCTGTATGGAATGTTCTTTTCGGGTCTGCTCGCATTAATTTACGTCCCGGCATATGCAAGCCTTTCAGCCGTGAGGTCAGCCCTTCATGATGCGATGGTGCCGATTCCGGAAACACCGCCCCACTCCTGGAATGGCTGGTACTCAGACCGCAAAGCTGTCGGAGAATTATTACAAGTACAATCCGGCCCCATAGCGAGTTTCACGAATGGGGTTTCTATTCTGACTCCATTAGCAGCCAGCTTAGTGGCAATATTACTTGGCGCTAATAAATGACCATCTGCCCAACAACTCATTCAGCCGTTCGTGTTGGCTTAATCGTTTGAAGTGTTGTGATGCACGCTGCACCTGACCAAAGAGATGCCCTGCTTGACGCGTGGAGAACCAACAACCGCGTTACCGTCTTCCTGATCGAGCACCTACCCGACGCACTCTGGGGAGCCACAGTGCCAGGGGCTCCACGACGAACCGTGCGGATGATCGCCGGCCACATCCACAATGCGCGGTCTACCTGGATTAAAACGCTGGGAAAGGAATACGGCATTGCCGTGCCGCGAGCCGTCGATCGAAACAAGGTTGGACCGAAAGAGTTGATTCCAGCACTAGGCCGCAGTAGCCGCGGCATTATCAGTTTGCTCGAGCTCGGTTTTGAAGCAGGCGGCACGCTCCCAACCTCCTCATCGTATACATGGCGCAACCTTCCCCTCGACGTCGGGCATGTCCTGACATATTTCGTCGCGCATGAAGGTCACCATCGCGGGCAGATTGTCATGCTCGCTCGCCAATTGGGCTGTCGTTTGCCGATTGAGATTACGGGTGGTCTTTGGCAATGGGCGAAGCGCGCCAAAGAGGCTCGGGATTAGATACCGTACTAGGCCTAAGACGACGGAGCACTTAGTACAGCATCGTAGGTATAACAAGTCGTGAAGCTGATAACTTGAATTCTTTGACCCGGTTGTAACTGCGTGTGTGAAAACTTTCAGAGCCAACGGCGCTGCGAGCGGAGTTTTCACATAGTCGCTACCGCTCCCGGTTCTGTAACAAGGTCGTCACTACGCGCGCTCGGTGGATCGACCAGTCGCAGTGTTGAGCAGAAAGCGAGAGATGTAACGATGAAGAAAACTCTATTGTTGTTTTGTACACTTGCGAGCAGCTTACTGTTGTCGACTCTTGCGCTGGCCCAATCGCCCACTAAGAACGATCCTGGTCAGATGCGGCGCGTGAAAAGTCACGTGTTGACTTCGACCAAGCTGCCTTCCATTCGCGTCAGATTTAACGAGAGGTTCAAGTACGTTGGCGCGCAGAAGTTTATTTTGTATGACAGAGCGCAGGTTGAGCAGCATTTTTTCGTCGACGCCGACAACCGGCAACGCATCCAGCGGATGTTCATGGTGCAGTTTGAATGCTACCTGCCGAATATCAATGCTACTTACGATTACCCTGTCACCAAAACTATTAATCTTGCGGGGCAAGCTTACATCGTCAATGCTGAAAGCATTTCCAGCGTTGCAGCGGTGGTCAAGCAGAATCCACAATCAGATGTCGCCCGGGCAGCGTCATTTCTGGAGAGCAAAGGCTATCGCATTAGTGACTCGATAATGTTTCAGCGCTTCGTGCGGCTGGTGGATGATGCCAAACGCAACGAATTCATTTTGCTTTACATTGAAGCAGGCACGGGCGCTCCGGCCGAAAATGAGAAGGCTCGGCAAGAGTTTTCAAGCCGAGCGTTGCAGGGTTTCACGATTCTAAAATAGAGAAGTCTCCCGATGGGGGATTCCATGCCCACAATCTCTCCTGGAGCAAACCTACTGCCGATACTGATAGGCTCTGTCTGGCTGATTGTTTTTGCCTGGCTCATTAGTATGGTTCTCACGATCTATGGTCTGTCTCGTCAAAGGCCTTTAATGCGAATCAATCCTTTGCCTATTCCGGCGAGCGATGCGCCGCTGGTATCGGTTCTTGTTCCTGCTCGCAACGAAGAACATCGTGTCCTGGCAGAGTGTATTCGCTCCATTCTTGCCCAGGATTATGGACGGCTTGAGGTGATTGCCGTCAACGACCGCTCGACGGATGCAACGGGAGTGATACTGGAAACACTCGCGAAAAGTGATGACCGCTTACGTGTCATCGACGGCGAGGAACCACCTGCCGGGTGGCTTGGCAAACCCTACGCCATGCAGCAAGCGTACAAGCACGCCAGCGGCGAGTGGATACTGGCGACTGATGCAGACATGATCTTTGACAAGGCAGCCTTGCGCACCGCAATGGATAGAACGCTTGAAGGGAAAGGCGATGCCATAACGCTTATCCCGCAATTTGAAGCCAGTTCATTTTGGGAGCGAGTGATGATACCGACGTGGGCTTGGGTACTGCTGCTTTTCACTCTGGTCTATCGCATCAGTAACCCGAAGACGCAGGGCGCTGTCGGCATCGGCGGGTTCTTTCTGATGCGCCGCACCGTGCTTGAGCGCGTCGGCGTTTACAAAACTTTGAAGGATGAGGTGCTCGAAGATGTGCGGTTGGCGGAGATGATTAAGCGTGCGGGGGCACGTCTGTTTACCGAGTACGCGCCGGACTTACTCCGCACACGCATGTATCGAAATTTCGGCGAGATGTGGGAGTGCAGCACGAAGAATTGGTTCTCGGGGATGAAATTCTCACTGTTCTTTGCGTTGTCGGGCGTCTGCTCGATGTATCTTATCTCTGTCGTGCCCCCGCTCATTGCCATGGCGGCCGCGATTGGGATCGCGGCCGGTGTGAGCGCGGAGCTTTGGCGATTGTTCATTCCCGCTGCCTTGTCATGGTTGCTGCAAGTTCTTGTCCTGGCGATGGTGAGTATGCGTTCCGAAGTTTCTCCCGCCTATGCGTTGACTGCGCCACTCGGTTTAGGCTTGCTCTACGCGATGTTGTTTGATTCGAGTATGAGAATCACCACCGGCAAAGGCGTGACCTGGAAAGGGCGTAAACTTTATCAGCGTGGCGGAGTTCGCCCGCCGCGATTACGCACCGGCGCGCAGCGTGTTTTCAAGCACTGAAGAGTGAAAGGTGGTGGCCTACCTTGATAAGCGGTGTTCAGAGCACCGACTTCAGTCGGGCGTTTATTAATCAAGGAAGGACCCAAATAAAGTTGGTACTTTCAAACGCCGTTAAATTGGGCCAGTCATTTCAGCCCGGACCTTAGACGTTGGCGATTACGCACCTTAGAAATAATCAGTCGTGGCTTGGAGAGAATTAGTAGATGTCTGATCAGCACACAGCCTTTATCGGATCAATCCCCGAAAATTATGATCGCTACTTGGGGCCGGCCTTGTTTGAGCCTTACGCTTCCGATCTGGTTGAGCGATTGAACGTCTCAGACGGCGCATCCGTACTGGAGTTGGCCTGCGGTACGGGCATTGTAACGCGCCGATTGCGCGACCGGCTCCCGCGTGGTGTAAGAGTTATTGCGACGGATCTGAATGA
>JAWVEM010000412.1:0-3877 GCA_033856735.1 Blastocatellia bacterium | reverse complement strand
GCGCTGCTTTCTCCCGCGCGGCCTGGGCCTCGCGCGACATCGCGTCCTGCAGCGCCGCGGGAATAATCACGTCGCGCATCTCAACTGACTGCACGGTCACACCCCAGGGATTCGATCGTTCATCAATTAGCTTCTGCAGTTCGCCCTCGATGCGCTCGCGACCACGCAACAGATCGCTCAGCGACGTGCGGCCGATAATGTCTCGCAAGGCTGTCTGCGCGGCCCAACTGACGGCCGCGGGATAGTTTTGCACTTCGAGCGCAGCCTTCTCAGGATCGTAAACCACCCAGAACAACACCGCATCGACATTGACCGGCACGGTGTCGCTGGTCAGCGTTTCTTCCGCAGCGAAAGCCGTAGTGATTACGCGCTGATCGATCCAACTGGAAATGTTATCGGCGAAGGGAACGATCCAGAAGAGTCCCGGACCGCGCAGCCCAATAAACTTTCCCAGACGGAGCACGACCGCCCGCTCCCATTGCCGCGCGATCTTTGGCGACTGTGCGAGCAGAAGGCCCAGCAGTACGCCCACGATTGCTCCTACGGGATTGCGGGTCAAGAGCGTCGCCACCGCGCCCAGCGCCACGGGTGCGAGAAACGCGACTGCCTGGACAAAGTTAAGCCGGGGAGTATTCACCGGCAAGCTGCTTCTGGTGTCAAAATTTTGAATGTTAGCCATACGAATCTTTCTCCTTCGTGCCTCTGTAGCGCACGTTGTTGACTTGCAATTTATCTCCTGTTGAGAGGATCGCAAGTTACCAACTTGCGCTACTTCTTTCGTCTACTTTGCAGATGTTCAATCACATCGTCGATCGAAAACCCGCGGGTGTGCGTCTCAGTTATGAAATGATCGGCCAGCTCGCGCAGGTGCCGGTCGCGATCGCGCCGGCTCGCGGCCTCGTTCGGTCGCGCACAAACAAACGTTCCCACGCCTCTTCGCGTTTCGACCACGCCGGCTCGCTCCAACTCGGCATAGACTTTGGCCACGGTGTTGGCGTTAATGCGCAGCTCGACCGCCAACTGCCGCACCGTCGGCAGTTGGTCACCAATTCGCAGCCGCGCGGTCGCTATCGCAAAGCGAATAGACCTTTCCAGTTGAGCGTAAAGCGGCGTTGGATGGTTGGAATCTACTTGAAACATCTTTGTCCCATTGTACTACGACAACGGTACAAGTAAAGTTCCGGGGAGCGGGAGAGAGGGAGGCGAGGATTATCTTTTTTAGTTGGCGCCCCGGGCCTTCATCCGATTCGCGAGATCCTCAAAGCCCGAGTAATACGCAGGATCCTCTTTCCTGATGCCACTCAGATAAGCTTGGATTTCCGGGTTTTCATGGGCCTTTCCCAGAACGTGGCCGTACGCGCTATCGATCATTTCCTCATTAATCAAACCTTTTACATAGACATCATGCATCGTTTCATAGATGTCCAGGTAGCGCATCAAATCGTCGGTACTAAATCTTCCGCCGTGTGCTTTCAGGATTGGTTTGCCATTTTCGATTGCCAGCCTGATTTCCGACGACGGCGGCTTATAGAGCTTGTCGTCGAACTTGAAAATGAACTCGGCTGACCGGTTCGCTTTGTTACTCTCGATATCCGCCTTCATCACCTCGAGCTGCTGCGTTGTCGTTTTCGCCTGGTCTCCCATCTGGCGAGCCTGCTCCTTCATCGTAAAGTACTGGAAAATGGCGGCAATGCTGTACACCAGCCCAATGAAAACGAGTAGCCCGGTAAAGAACGTTTGCCATTTTTCATGCGATTGATTCTGGTGAGAGTTGTTAGTCATGAATCGAATGCTAATCCCGAAGTATTCGGAGGGCAAGGCTAACCGCGCCGCTCACAGTTTGCGTCTTTTTGCTTAGGCACTCCTGCCGTGCTATCTTACGTTTTCTTTGGAACCTACCAATTTTCGTTAATAGCATTAATCCGAAGGAGTTGAACTGAAAGAAAATATGGCTACGCCTAATGGAAATGGCACGAACGGACATGTCGGTCGCGTCGTGCAGATTATTGGCCCGGTGGTGGACGTCGAGTTCACCGAGAATTATCTGCCGCCGATTTATGAGGCGCTGCGGATCACTTCCGATGGTTTTGACGTGCCCGAACCAATCAACGTGATCGCCGAAGTACAGCAGCACCTGGGCGAAGGCCGCGTGCGCGCCGTCTCAATGCTGCCCACCGACGGCATGGTGCGCGGGATGAAAGCCATCGATACCGGCGGGCCGATTACGGTGCCCGTGGGCGAAGGCACTCTCGGCCGCGTCATGAACGTGATTGGCGATCCGGTCGACAACCTCGGCGACATTCCACACGAGCAACGCTATCCGATTCACCGTCATGCTCCCGCATTCGAAGAACAATCAACTGAGCTGCAGATGTTCGAGACCGGAATCAAGGTTATCGATTTGATTCAGCCCTTCGTGCGCGGCGGCAAGATTGGGCTGTTCGGCGGCGCCGGCGTAGGCAAGACGGTCATCGTGATGGAGCTCATCAACAACATCGCGAAAGCACGTTCCGGCTTTTCGGTTTTCGCCGGAGTCGGCGAGCGCACGCGCGAAGGCAACGACCTGCTGCGCGAAATGGTCGAGTCCAAAGTCATCGACTTTGGTGAGCCGTTCTATAAGAACATGGAAGAGACCGGCGCGTTCGACATGACCAAGGTCGACATGAAAGCGATCGAGAAATCAAAGGTCGCGCTTATCTATGGTCAGATGACTGAACCGCCGGGAGCGCGTCTGCGCGTGGCGCTATCCGGTTTGACGGTCGCTGAATATTTCCGCGACCAGGGTCTGGATGTGCTGCTCTTCATCGACAACATTTTCCGGTTTACCCAGGCTGGGTCGGAAGTGTCGGCGCTGCTGGGCCGAATGCCTTCGGCCGTGGGTTATCAACCGAATCTCGCGACTGAAATGGGCGAGATGCAGGAGCGTATTACTTCGACCAAGACCGGATCGATCACTTCGATTCAGGCCGTGTACGTGCCGGCGGACGACTATACCGATCCCGCCCCGGCGACCACGTTCGCGCATCTTGACGCTGTCACGGCTTTGTCGCGGCAAATCGTGGAGTTAGGAATTTACCCCGCGGTCGATCCATTGGCGTCGTCGTCGCGCATTCTCGATCCGCGCATCGTCGGTGAGGAGCACTACAACACCGCCCAGAGCGTCAAGCTGATTCTGCAGCGCTATAAGGACCTGCAGGATATTATCGCGATTCTCGGTCTCGACGAGTTGTCGGACGAAGACAAGCTGTCGGTTTCGCGCGCGCGAAAAATCCAGAGGTTCTTCTCGCAGCCGTTCCACGTCGCGTCGCAGTTCACCGGCCGCGAAGGTAAATACGTGAAGCTGGAAGACACCATTAAAGGTTTCAAAGAAATCATCGAAGGCAAGTACGATGATATTCCCGAGCAGGCTTTCTACATGGCCGGCACGATCGAGGAAGTCGTCGAAGCCGCCAAGAAAATGGAATAGGATAACCAAGGTCGAAAGGAAAAAGGAAAAAGCCGGATAATCACACTGAACTTTTTCCTCTTTACTTTTAACTTTTGACTTCAAAGTTATGGCCGAACAACTTCAATTGGATGTAGTAACGCCTGAGCGCCGTCTGCTTTCAGAGCAGGTCAACTCAGTTACCGTCCCCGGGCGCGGCGGCGAGCTTGGCATTTTGCCGGGCCACGCACCTTTGATTTCCGATTTGCAGACTGGCGTGCTTTCCTACAATGAAGCCGGCACGACTTTTCAAATGCATGTCTCAGGCGGGTTCGTGGAAGTCAACGACAACCGCGTTTCAGTGTTGGCGGAAATAGCCGAGCGTCCGGAAGAGATCGACGCCGCCCGCGCACGCCTGGCTCGCGAGCAAAGCGAAAAACAACTCAGTTCCGC
>JAWVEM010000411.1:0-4175 GCA_033856735.1 Blastocatellia bacterium | reverse complement strand
CAAGGAGGGTCTCCCTCGGCTCCTGGATGTCTTCGACCGTCGCAAGATCAAGGTCACCTCCCATATGGTCGGCGCCGCGGTTGACCTGCATCCCGCGCTTGCAAAAGAGGTCGTTCAGCGCGGCCATGAAGCCACCGGACATGGGCAAACCTGGACCGCGCAGTTCTCCATGACTCCTGAAGAAGAGCGCGTCTCGTATCAGCAAAGTATCGAGAGCATCGAGCGAGCAACCGGTACGCGGCCCGTCGGATTCAACGCGTTCTGGCTGCGTGGCACTCCGCATACTCTGGAAATTCTTCAGTCGCTCGGCTTCATCTACCACATTGACGACGTGAGCCGGGACGAGCCTTTCCTGGTCAACGTGCGCGGCAAGCCATTTGCCGTTGTGCCGTACACACTCCACATGAACGACATCGTGGACTATGAAACTCGCTACTTCAGTACAGCCATGTACGCTGACGACCTCAAAGCGGAGTTCGATGCACTCTATGCCGAGGCCGCAACGCGGCGCCGCATGATGTCGGTGAGCGCGCACGATCGCATCGCCGGTCGTCCATCCCGCGCCAACGTGCTCGAACAGTTCATCGCTTACGCTCAATCCCATCCTGGCGTTGCCTTCATGCGCAAAGATGAGATTGCCCGCTTTGCCCTAAGGAGTCCCTTGACTGTGCGCGAAGGTGTTTAGCGTCGAGGAATACATCCGATGATCATCTACCAATTACAAGTTGGTGCAGTGCCCGAGAATCGATCCAAAGCGCTAACTTCGTGTGGGCGATGTCTTATACAGAAAGGACCAGAATCACTATGCAATCTCTTAGTAACCAGCGCATTCTCGTGATCGGCGGTACCTCCGGAATTGGCTTTGCGACAGCAGCGGCAGCCGTGGGCGCAGGAGCCATCGTAACCATCGCCTCGCGTAACCAGAAGAAGCTCGACGCTGTGGCCGCGAAGCTCGGGAGTGCCGTGCAAACACAAATTCTCGATACTGGAGATAACAATCTCCTTGAGCGTTTCTTCCAACACGAGCAGGCTTGGGATCATGTTTTAGTTTCTGCTGCCCAGACGAAAAGCGGACCGGTACGTGGCCTGAGTCTTGCTGACGCGGCAGCAGCTATGGACAGCAAGTTTTGGGGAGCATATCGCGTTGCTCGTGCGGCGCGTATTAAGGACGGCGGTTCGTTAACCTTTATTTCCGGATTTCTGAGTGAGCGTCCGTCGGGAACAGCAGTGCTACAGGGAGTCATCAACGCAGCTTTGGAATCCCTTGCGCGTGGGCTGGCACTGGAGTTTGCTCCAATCCGCGTCAATGCCGTTTCGCCGGGACTGATCGAGACTCCGATTTGGGATGACCTGCCTTCGGAGAAGCGCAAAGCGCTCTTTGAAAGCACGGCATCTCATCTGCCGGTAGGCAGGATTGGCCAACCGCAAGACATCGCCAATGCAGTGCTCTTTGTGATGACAACGTCCTTTGCAACTGGGTCCACGGTTCGCGTAGATGGGGGCGCTGTCATCGCGTGAGGAATCCGCAATACGACGCTATTGTCGAACCGTTCCTGGACGGCACCGATCTCGGGTTTCCGCACCACGATAGAAAGGCTGGTACGAACGAATGTCACGAGAGACTCCAGTGGTAGTAATTGTTGGCGGTGGTTTTGGTGGACTTGCGGCCGCCCGTGCCCTCAAGAGATCACCGGTACAGGTGATTCTGATCGACCGAAGCAATCACCATCTCTTCCAGCCTCTTCTCTATCAGGTGGCAACGTCAGTTCTCGCGCCTGGTCAGATTGCGTCTCCGATCCGCAGCATCCTGCGGAACAGTCAGAATACTACTGTCATTCTCGGCAATGTGACAGGCGTCGATGCCAAGGCCCGCAATGTAGTAGTGGAAAATGAAGACCGCACGGGAGTCGCAGTCTCCTACGACTACCTCATCCTGGCAACGGGAGTGCAGCATAGTTATTTCGGCCACCCAGAGTTTGAAAAATATGCTCCAGGCCTGAAGAGCCTCGCCGACGCGGTTACGATCCGTAATAGAATACTTCGAGCATTTGAAGTAGCGGAAGCCGAAGAGGATCCGAGTCGTCATCAGGAACTGCTAACCTTCGTTCTGGTGGGAGCTGGACCCACGGGCGTCGAGATGGCGAGTGCGATTGCCGTTATGGTCCGGAGCACCTTGAAGAAGGAGTTTCGCCGAATCGATCCGACCTCCGCGCGTATCGTCTTAGTCGATTTGGGAACGCGGCCGCTGGGAACCTTTTCTCCAGACCTGTCTCGAGCTGCACAGCAAAGACTGTCGGACTTAGGTGTCGATGTGCGGCTCGGGCAGGGTGTCGAGTTAATTGATGAACAGGGAGTCACAGTCGGCGGAGAGCGCATACTTGGCAAGACAGTGATCTGGACTGCGGGTGTCGCCCCCTCACCGGCGGCCAAGTGGCTCGGAACAGAAACCGACCGCGCAGGCCGTGTACGCGTCAAAAGCGATCTTACTGTTGCAAATCACCCTGAGGTATTCGTTGTTGGCGATACCGCCTCGGTCGATCAGGATGGCAAGCCGCTGCCAGGAGTCGCCCAGGTGGCTATGCAACAGGGACGTTACGCGGGCAATCTCATACGCCGTCGTGTCGTTGGCAAGCCTCTATCTGGTCCGTTCCGTTATTTCGACAAGGGAAACCTTGCCGTCGTTGGTAAAGGATTCGCAGTGCTTGAGGCCGGTAAGGTTCGTGTCAGCGGTTTTGCCGCATGGCTTGTTTGGGTCGCAGTACATCTTCAGTTTTTGGCGCAATCAAGTCTCCGGGTGAGTGTATTCGTGCAATGGACTTGGACCTACATGACCGGGCAAAGAGGTTCCCGTCTCATTGTGAAACACCACTGCGACTGAAAATAACAGCTGTGGTTCGCCAAAATGCCATCCGGGTGGAAAGTCGGCTGTTGACGGGCCACGCATGCCAACGAAAGCGTTACGGCATGTCTCGCGATCGGCAAGCTGGCACACCTCTACCTTCATTTGTCTTCATTTTTTTGCGGAATACCAGAACACAGAGTTAGGCGGCCAAATCATAGCGGTGATGTAGGCCACCGAGCTTTGGCACGGATAGAACTCTACAACTTGCATCTAAATTCTCTGCCGTTACTCGGCCTGCGGGAGTCTCCTTCTCCAGTGCAAGATGTGTTAGGTCCTCGTGGTAATAGCGGACGTACTCACTCATCAGCCGTCTGAGATGCCGTTCATTCAATACGATCACATGATCCAGCAAGTCTCTTCGGCAGTTGCCAACCCAGCGTTCGGCGATTCCGTTCTGCCATGGACTGCGGAAGCTGGTTCGTTTCGGTGTGATGCCGAAGCTCTTTACGGTACTCACGACATCGACGTTGAAGTTTGCGGCACGGTCAAAGATAAGGTACCCGGGTGCCGAGTCGTATGGAAAGGCCTCACGAAGCTGTTGATACACCCACACAATCGTCGGATGCCTGTTTACATTGAAATGCAGAATCCGGCGCCGGTTGTGCGCGATGACAAAGAAGCAATAGAGCACATCAAAGGTTAGTGTTGGGACGGTGAAGAAGTCCATGGCGGCGATGACTTCGCGGTGGTTGTTCAAGAAGGCTTTCCACTGTTTCGTAGGCTCTGGGTTCCTCGGAGCCTTTCGCATCCATCTCGAAACTGTTCGCTCTGAGAGATCGAAACCGAGCATCTCCAACTCGCCATGAATACGCGGCGCTCCCCAAGACGGGTTTTCCGCAACCATGCGGAAGATCAGTTCGCGCGTTTCTTTTCTAACGCACTTCCGGCCCGCGCGAGCCTTATGCCGCGAGCGCCATGTCCAATACAGTTTGAAAGCAGCCCGATGCCAAGCGATGACTGTCTCCGGTTGGGCAATGACAAGCGCGCGCTTCCACCCCGGCCAGAACCGCCGCAACACCACCCAAAAGACTCTGTCCCGAGCAGTGAGCCTTGGCCGGGAGTGTCCTGCCTTGAAGACATTGAGCTGTTGTCGCAAAGCCAGAATTTCCAGCAGTAATTCCCGGCGGGAACACAAACTACAAGCGACCAGGTCGATAAACAGTCTCAGCATACGAAGCATACATGGGTTGTATCAGAGAAGATGCCACGTAAATTGAGCCCGGATCCAATTTTGGCGAGCCACAATTCCAAGGTCCTAAATCAGGATCTCGTT